>NZ_JBGUAZ010000002.1:317053-634107 GCF_041821085.1 Natrinema sp. HArc-T2
GCAGTGCCGACGTAACCGTCCTCAGAGCGGCGATTATCATCGGCGACGGCAGCGCGAGTTTTCGACTGGTTCGCCAGCTCGCGACGCGGCTTCCGGTGATGATCACGCCACAGTGGGTCGACACCGACTCTCAGCCGATCGCGATCGACGACGTGATCGCCTACTGTCTGGCAGTGCTCGAGCGACCCGAGACGGCTGGCGAAACGTACGAGATCGGCGGGCCGGACGTGCTCACCTACCGCGAGATGCTGCTCACAACCGCCGAGATCGCGACCGGTCGCCGCCCGCTGATCATCTCCGTCCCGGTCCTGAGCCCGCGGCTCTCGGCACACTGGGTCGGGCTCGTCACCGACGTTCCCAGGGAGGTCGCCTACCCGTTGATCGAAGGCGTCCGCAATCGCGTCGTCGTCACTGACGATCGGCTCGAACGGCTGGTCAACCTCGAGCTGACGCCGTTCGACGTGGCGGTTCGACGAGCCGTCGGTCGCGAGTCGGACGACACTGATGGCGTCGGTCGCGCCGAGACGACGGCCCCAGCGGAGCGAGGCGGGAAATGACGGGATCACTGGAGTACGGCGAAACGTGGGTCTACGAGAGTCTGCTCGGGACGATTCCCGGCGTTCACGTCTCGAGCCGGACGGCGATCGGCATCCAGTTTCTCGGCTTCGAGGCGGCGATCGTCGTCGTCGCGGTCGTGTATGATCTCTGGGCGGCGGTCGTCCCCGGCACGGTCGCCGTCGTCGTCGCGACGGTCGGCAGCTGGCTCATGCTGCGGTTCAGCCGGGCCGTTCGCGAACTGCCGACACCGACGGCGTATCGGCGATTGCTGTTCGGCTCGAGCATCGATGTCGTCCTCGGCGTGGTCGCGTTCGTCGCACTCGTCACCTATCTGTTCGTCGTCGATCCACAGGGGAGCAAAGCCGGGTCGTCACTACTGGTTGATCTGTTCGGAGCCGACCCGCCGGCGCTTGCGATCGGCCTCGCGTTGCTCGTCCTCTGGGATGTGGTCTATCGGATCGGGACCTGCTGGTGGGCGAGCGTCGTCGGGTTGTGGCGAGCGATCACCTACGCGTTCGAGCCGGGCCCGACACGCGCGTACCAGCGCATCGACGCGATCAACGTCGGCTTCGCAGCGGTGCAGTTGCTGTTAGTGCCGCTCGTCGCGGATCACGAGGTGTTACTCGTCGCGGTTGTCGGTCACGTCGTCGCCGTTGCGGTCGTTGCGACGCTCTCGATCGTCGTTCAGGGACGGAAAGAAGCGAGGGGAGTGGCGTCTCCCGACCACCGTTAGTTCGACTTGATCTGCTCGAAGGTATCGAGCAGGTCCTCGGCGGAGTCGCCGGCGTCGTACTCGACCTCGCCGTGATAGATCGTCCGCTCGTCGTCGAAGTCCGTGTCGACCGTCGAAGCCTGCTTTTCGCGGCGCTCGTGCTCGTCTTCGTCATAGGCACCCATTGACATGGTAAGTAACAACATGGTACGGGCGTCGCGACTATTAATGTAACGGTCGTTCACACCCGGTGGCAGCTCACGTCGACCAGGGTGGAAACGAGTTACTCGAGTGTGAACCCGATCCGAGTGCATCCACGCAGGTGGGACACAGCGAACGATATATGCACCCGCACACTCTAGAGGTGATCGTGGCACGGCCACTTCGCTTTCGTTACTCGCCCCAGTCCTGGAGCGACGGGCGCGTACACCAAGAGATCCTCCAACCGCTCCAGTCGAACATCGGCGCAGAATCCGTCACCCCCTGGTTCAAGATCGGCGGCGACTGGCGGGCACATCGCTTCGAGATGCAAAACGGCGATGTCGCTCTCTTTGCACACGCCAACGGCGACGCCTACTGGATGGGCAACACCGAAACGCCCTCTACGTTGTGGAAAACAGACAAGTTCGGCTGGCGGGACGTCCCCCATCACGTCGCACGCTGGGCCAAGCGAGAACTGACCGCGACGCTCCACGAGCGGTCCCCCTGGCTCGCGGACTACCCGCATCTCTCGTGGTTTTTCCTGCCCGTGTTCATGTCCAAAGACGGTCGCGACTCCACCCGCGCGTTCTTCCGCGACCACGCCGCGGGCTTTCCCGACGCCGACCACCGGGAGACGACCCGGTTTTTCGAGGAGTTCCTCTCGACCGGCGTCTTAGACGAGTATCGACACGTCATGTCGGGGAAACTCGGCACCAGCGACCACGTCGACCGCGTCCGGATGAGCGCCGCGATGGCCGAGTTCATCGCCGCGAAACACCTCACTGACGCCGGCTACGACGTGGTCCCCGAGATCGAGGTCACGACCGGTCACTCGCTCGATTTCCGAGCCAAAACCGACGACACCAACGTCCTCGTCGAGGTCACCCGACCACAGCCGCCGGGCACCCGCGCCGCCACCGGCCCCGTCGCCGCCGTCCGCGAGACTGCCGAGACTAAAACCAACGGCCAGCTGGCCGACCACGGCGGCGGCGCAACCCTGTTCGTCGACTGCTCGAGCTTCCGGGACGACGAGTGGGCTGCCGTCCGCGGCGAGCAACCCGACGTGCGCCACCGCCCCGCCGTCGTCTACCGCACCCGACCGAACGGCCACGTCGAAGGCTACCGAAAGGGAGCGGTTCCGCTCGAGTTGGACGACGTCCTGACGGTACTGGACTGATCGGGCGCGGCTCCCTCGACGCCTAGTCTCGCCACCTGTCAGCCGGTGAGGCGGGAAGACACGTATTTGTAATATGCTATAGTCACACATAGCCATGCGCGCAGCAGTCCTCGAGGCACACGGCGAACCGCTCTCGATCGAAGACATCGACGCGCCGGATCCGACCCCGGACGGTGCGGTCGTCGAAGTCGAGGCCTGCGGCGTCTGCCGGAGCGACTGGCACGGCTGGCAGGGCGACTGGGGCTGGCTCGGGCTCGAGACCCAGCCGGGACAGATCCTCGGCCACGAGCCCGCCGGTCGGGTCGTCGCCGTCGGCGACGAGGTCGAGGAGGTCGACGAAGGCGACCACGTCGCGATTCCCTTTAACCTCGGTGACGAGACCTGTCCGCGGTGTCAGCGTGGCCACTCCAACATCTGTGAGAACGTGATGCCACTGGGGTTCATCGAGACGGTTCAGGGTGCGTTCGCCGAACAGGTCCACGTCCCCGTCGCCGATCACAACCTCGTGACACTGCCCGACGGCGTTTCGTCGGTCGACATGGCCGGGCTTGGCTGTCGATTTATGACCTCGTTCCACGCGCTGGCCCACCGCGCCGACATCGGTGCGGGCGACTGGGTCTCGATCCACGGCTGTGGCGGTATCGGGCTCTCGGCAGTGCACATCGCCGACGCACTCGGCGCGAACGTCGTCGCGGTCGATCTCAAAGACGACAAACTCGAGAAGGCCCGCGACCTCGGCGCCGTCGAGACGGTCAACGCCGAAGACGCTGCCAACGTCTCCGGCGAAGTGCAGGCGATTACGAACGGCGGCGCAAACGTCTCGATGGACGCACTCGGTATCGCGACCACCTGTCAGAACTCGGTGTCCAGCCTCGACGCACACGGCCAGCACATCCAGGTCGGACTCACGACCCAAGACGAACAGGGAATGGTCTCGCTGCCGACCGACGCGATGGTCATGCAAGAGATCGAGTTCATCGGCTCGCTTGGCATGCCGCCGACCCGCTACGACGAGATCTTCCGGATGGTCTCGACCGGCAAACTCGAGCCCGAGAAGGTCGTCTCCGAGACGATTGGACTCGAGGACGTCACCGACAAACTCGAGGCGATGACTGACTTCGAGACGGTCGGCATTCCGGTAATAGACACCTTCTAAATTTTGCTCTGCGGGCCGCTTCGCGGCCCTCGGCAAAATTTAGTATAAAAGCACTCCTCCTTCCGTTCGCTCGCATTGCTCGCTCACATCAGTCGTCGGCCCGCTCGCTCACTACGTTCGCTCGCGGAGGTCAACAGTTGACACCTCCGCCAGTGGAGTGCAAGTGGCTGTACCGAGCGCGCCGTCGGCGCGCTCGGCCTTTTTTAATCGAATTTTTTTGCTCGAGCGGTCGGCCGGAGGCCGACCCGAGAGTGAAAAACTTCGGTCTTAGAAGGAAACGGCGTCGGGCGAATACGGACTGCCGACCGGTGTCGGGTCGCGGTCACTATAGCCGACGCGGCCAATGGCCTTGTTGCTGACCGCAGAGTAGACGGCGAGGCGCGCGTCTTCCGGGTGCTCGAAGGTTTCGGACTCGAGGCGGGCGAGTACGTCACCAACCGTTTCGGACCCGTTGGGGAGTTCGAGGGTCCGGTCCCCGTATTCGTCGATCAGTTCCTCGGTCGTTGCGGGGTAGTCGTGGTCGTCGATGACGTCGCCGGTGCCATTGAGCAGCATTACGCCCTATCGTCCGTGAACGATAATTATAAACATTGTCCATGCATGTTTCCTAGTGTCACTAGAGACCTATTATGCCTAGTAGACAGCTAACAGACATGAAATTCGGACAACGATCGGGCACAGCCCCGGAGAAACGCCTTTAGGAGCGGCCCTGTTCGGGTACGGTATGCCATACGCGGACTTACACGTCCACACCACGCGCTCGGACGGGAGCCTCCCACTCGAGGCAGTCCCCGAGGTCGCGGCGCGCGACGGCGTCGACGTCGTCGCAGTGACGGACCACGACCGGGTCCAGCCGTTCGGCGGCCCTATCGTCGAACGCGACGGCGTGACGCTCATCCACGGGATCGAGTTGCGGGTCGGCACCGAGGCCTCCCAGCGGATCGATCTGCTGGGGTATGGCCTCGAGCCGAGTGCAGAGCTCGAGGCGATCCTCGAGTCGATCCAGGAAAACCGCATGGAGCGCGGGCGGGCCATCGTCGACTGCGTGGAGTCGCGGCTGGGCGTCGATCTCGGCGTGACGATCGACAGCGGGTTCGGACGGCCACACATCGCGCGGGCGATCGACGCCCATCCCGAACTCGAGTACGACTATCAGGGCGCGTTCGACCATCTCATCGGCTCCGACTGTCCGTGTTACGTCCCTCGCGAGGTCCCGTCGTTCGAACGGGGACTGGCGGCGCTGTCCGAGTCGTGTCGGCTCGTTTCGCTCGCCCATCCGTTGCGCTACCGCGATCCCGAGCAGGCACTCGCGTTGGCCGCCGATCTCGATGCCGTCGAACTCCAGTATCCGTACGGTCGCGAGGTCGATCGTAAGCCAGTTGAACGTGCGATCGAGCACCACGATCTGCTCGCCACCGGCGGCAGTGACGCACACGACGAGCGCCTCGGTATCGACGGGCTCTCCCGGGGGGCCTACGAGCGCCTCGAACTGACAGACAGCTTTACTAACTGACCGCTAGCGGAGGGTTCAATGCGTCGTGGTCCGTACGGGCGAGTATGAACTGCCACTACTGTGACCGCGAAGCTGCCTTCGCAGCCGAGTCCGATGGACTGAAAGTCGGCCTCTGCGAGGAACACTTCCGCGAGCGGTTACAGGAGCTCGCCGAAGCTGATGGGCTCGAGAGCCTCAAAGAGAAAGTCGACGTCGATCGAGCCGAGTAATTACGCGGTTCGACCGGCGTCGACGTCGATGGCGTCGACCGGGCAGACGTCGACACAGAGCATACAATCGATACACTGTGCCTCGTTGGCTGGGTCGGCCTTTTCTTCGCTTTCGGGATGACCCGGCGTGTCGACCCACTCGAAGACGTCGACCGGACAGTCCTCGACGCAGGCTCCGTCGGCCAGACAGATGTCGAAATCGACTGCGACGTGCGTACCGTGGATCCCGAGTTCTTCGGGTTCGTCGACGGGACCCCAGACCGAATGTCCGTCGTGTTCGTCGACCTGTTCCCGGTTCTCGGTGAACTGTGGATCGATAGCCATGACTAACATGGTAGATGTGAGACGCGTACTTAAAATTGCGTACTCACCTCACTTGGAGTCCATCGGCACGTAAGCGGGCCAGCGGCCTCGGACGAGTACGAACGCACTGCTTTTGCACGTTCCGTCAGTAAACCCGGTATGGATCTCACACACCGTCCCCGACGGCTCCGGCAGGACCGGGTTCGCGACCTCGTCAGCGAGACGAGACTCGAGTCGACCGATCTGATCGCCCCGGTGTTCGTCGACGCGACGACCGACGAGCGCGTCCCGATCGAGTCGATGCCCGGCCACGAGCGAGTGCCAGTCGACGACGCCGTCGCCCGCGTCGAGGAAGTCCTCGAGACCGGCGTCGAGGCCGTGATGCTCTTCGGAATTCCGGAGTCAAAAGACCCCGAAGGAACCCGCGCCTGGGCCGACGACGGCGTCATCCAGGAGGCGCTACGTCGAATTACGAGCGAGACTGACGCCTACGTCATCACTGACGTCTGTCTCTGTGAATACACCGACCACGGCCACTGCGGGCCACTCGAGGAGGAACTGCGCGGCGATGCGCTCGCGGACGGTCCCGCCTGCGAGCCGACGATGACCGTAGACAACGACGCGACGCTCGCAGCCCTCGAGAAGATCGCTGCCTCACACGCCCGTTCGGGCGCGGACATGATAGCACCGAGCGGGATGATGGACGGCATGGTCGGTGCGATCCGATCGGCGTTAGACGAAGCGGGATTCGAGAATGTCCCCATTATGAGCTACGCGGCCAAGTACGAGAGCGCGTTCTACGGTCCCTTCCGGGACGCCGCCGACGGCGCGCCCTCGTTCGGCAACCGGCGACACTACCAGATGGACCCCGCGAACGCCCGCGAGGCACTACGAGAGGTTCGACTCGACGCCGAGCAGGGCGCGGACGTCATGATGGTCAAGCCCGCCCTGCCGTATCTCGACGTCGTCAGTGCCATCCGCCGGGAGTTCGATCATCCCGTCGCGGCCTACAACGTCTCCGGCGAGTACGCCATGCTGCATGCCGCCGCCGAGAAGGGCTGGTTAGATCTCGAGGCGGTGGCACTCGAGTCGCTGCTGTCGATCAAACGGGCCGGTGCGGACCTGATTCTGACCTACTTCGCGGAAGACGTCGCGCCACAGCTGTAGTGTGACGACTGGCGGCGGTACTGCTTTTGAATCGATCGTCTGTGAGCACTCGAGACCGGCATGTAGACGAATGTCAACATCCGATCGACCCGACAGCGTGCGGTGGCAATATCTGCCGCGCGCAAGCGACGGGACCCCGAGACGCCCCTCCACAGCGGGCGATGACCGATAGTGTTCCCACAGAGACGTCGCATCGACGATCGACAGGGGTTGACAAACCCGTAGAATATAACTGCCGCGCGGAATCGTCCCCGTTGCTGAGTACCTTATACACATTATACTTGACTAAGCTTTGGGCGCATGAACCTATTACAGCCAGTATTCTGGACGAACAACAACGCTAATCCTTAAATGGTACAAGAGCAACGAGTCAAAACGTGATTTGGAACACGAACGCGGTGCAGATTGCAGAAGAAAAGCACGATCGTCTGGTCGATAGGGGGCGCAGTGCGTGGAGCCACGAGGTGACCGCCTGATGGATGCGACGCTCCTGCAGGCCGAGACCGAGCTGCTGATGGAGTCGATCAACTACACGTGGATCCTGATCGCCACGTTCCTGATCTTCTTCATGCACGCCGGCTTCGCCATGCTCGAGGCGGGGCAGGTGCGCTCGAAGAACGTCGCGAACCAGTTGACGAAGAACCTGCTGACCTGGAGCGTCGGCGTGACGGTGTTTTTCCTCATCGGTGTCGGCGTCGAGGGCGTCGTCGCCGGGAGCGGCTTCACGCCCGGGTTCCAGAGCGACGCGACCGGCTGGATGGACTGGCTGTACGGTGCAGTCTTCGCGATGACCGCCGCGACCATCGTGTCGGGTGCCGTCGCCGGACGGGCAAAGCTCCGTGCGTACGTCACCTACACGTTCCTGCTGGCGGCGGTCATCTACCCCGTCGTCACCGGGCTCACGTGGGCCGGCGGCTACATCGAGACGATCACTGGAACGCCGTTCGCTGACTTCGCCGGCGGCATGATCGTCCACGGGATGGGCGGCATCGCCGGTCTCACTGCGGCGTGGGTGCTCGGCCCGCGTATGGATCGGTACAACAGCGACGGCACCGCGAACGTCATTCCCGGTCACTCGCTGACCTTCGCGGTTCTCGGGACCCTGATCCTCGCCTTCGGCTGGTACGGCTTCAACGTCGGCACGTCGGCGATCATCGACATGGAAAACGGCGTCTTCCTCGGCGACCAGCTCGGTCGCGTCGCGATGACGACGACGATCGCGATGGCCTGCGGTGCGATGGGTGCCGGCCTCGTCGCCTGGCTCAAGACCGGCAAGGTCGATACGCTGTACGTTGCCAACGGCCTGCTGGCCGGCCTGGTCGGTATCACGGCGATCCCCAACACCACCGCGTGGTGGGGCGCGTTCGTGGTCGGCGGCCTCGCTGGCGCACAGCTACCGCTGGTCTTCGAGTTCGTCGAACAGTACCTGAAGATCGACGACGTGTGTGCGGTCTTCCCCGTCCACGGCTCGGCGGGCATCCTCGGAACGCTGCTGTTCCCGTTCGTGGCCGCCCCAGGCGTCGTCGACAGCGTCGCGAACGCGTTCGTCGCACAGCTCACCGGCGTCGTCCTCATCAGCGCCTGGACGATCGCGACCACGGCCACTATCTGGTACGCGTTCAAGGCGGCCGGTCAGGCCCGCGTCTCGGCTGCACACGAACGCGACGGGCTCGACGTCTCCGAACACGGCGTCGACACCTACCCCGAGTTCGGCCAGCCCGACGTCGCGACCGACGGCGGCAGCGCCGACGAGGTCATTCGTACCGATGGGGGCGAGCCGACCGACGGGCAGATCAAGATGGTCACGGCGATCGTCCGCCCCGACCGCCTCGGCCAGATCAAGACCGCCCTCGCCGACGTCGGCGCACCGTCGCTGACCGTCACCAACGTCTCCGGACGAGGCTCCCAGCCCGCCAAGAAAGGACAGTGGCGCGGCGAGGAGTACACGGTCGACCTCCACCAGAAGGTCAAAATCGAGTGTGTCGTCGCCGACATCCCGGCTGGTGACGTCGTCGACGCCATCCGCGGAGCCGCCGAGACCGGCGAACCCGGCGACGGCAAGATCTTCGTCATGCCCGTCGAGGACGCGATGCAAGTCCGGACTGGCAACACCGGCCCGGACGCCGTCTAACTCGAGATCGCCGGGATCACAGTCCGCTTTCCGGGCCGACTTCGGCCATCGAGCAGTACCACTCGACTCGACAGAGAGCAGGATCGCAATCGCGTACTGCGCCAGAACTTACTGCAGATCCTGCAGTTGTCGTTCGAGTCGGCGCAACTGCCGCTGCATATAGAGTAGATACGCGAACAACACCACGAACACGGACCCGTAGCCGGCGAGGAGAAGAGTGTCCATCTTACCGCACCTCTTCTTTCTGAAGGATGATTTTATCTTCGATTTCGTGGAGTCGGATACGAATCGCCATCACGTAGATGTAGAGCAACGCCAGCGCAAGAAACGAGATCCCGAGGATCAGCGGATCGATGTTCGCACTCACGCTCGAGTTCGCGATCGTCGGCTCGTGAAACGTCGGCGACCAGAGTCGACCGGCGGTGTACGTAATCGGGACCGTGACGAACGCGACGACGCCGTACACCGCGGCAAAGCGCTCGTCGCTTCCCCGTTCGGTCGAGGCATAGACGGCGAGATAGCCAGCGTAGATCAGCCAGACGATCAGAAACGTGACGAGCCGAATGTCGCTCCACTCCCACCAGGAGTTCCACACGACTCGTCCCCACATACTCCCGGTCGCGAGCGTCAGTGTCGCGAACAGAAAGCCGATTTCACCGCCGCTGTGTGCGAGGCGGTTCCAGAAGCGTCCCTCGTACCGAAGATACAGCAGGCTCCCGATAAACGTCGTCGACAGCGCAAACGCGGTGAGAAACGCCAGTGGAATGTGCCAGTACGCAATGAGATTGATCCCGTGTTCGATACCGTACATGGTCCGGGAGGCGACGCCGAAGACCAGCGCAAGCGAGACCAGACCGAACGCAAACGCCCCCCACCTCACGACCCGACTCCACATAACCCAGTGAAACAGGCGGATGAGTGACGCGAGCTGTCGAGAGAACGTACGCATACCGCAGTACTTGAAAGCGCCTGACTTAGTTTTTTTCCAGTCGTTATCCGACGAGCACTGCCAGAATCGCTTTGTCGAGTTCGAACAGCAGGCCGATGCCCGTCACGACGAGTGCGTACCCGCTCACTCGGCGGATCAACGCGGGCCGCTCGAGCGCGCGGACACGAGTCGTGAGCAGCGTACTCGCCCGTTTCCCGCCGTAAGCAACGGCTAGCAGCGGGCCCGAGAACCCGACACCATAGGTGAACAAAAGCGTCGCGCTCCGCGTTACGTCACCGGACGTCCCAACGTATGCGAGAACACTGCCGAGGACGGGGCCGACACAGGGAAGCCAGATAATGCCGAGAAACAGGCCCAAGACGAAGCCACTGACGAGTGGGTGTTGCGTGTTCTCGACGGACCTCGTCACTCGAGACGCCGGGCCAGTGATCCGTGAGGCAGCGGTCGTGTAGGCGTCGTGGAGGTCGTCGTCGGCCATGACCGCGCCGAACGCAATGATCAGGAGCACGAACGGCACTCTGAGTGTCTCCGGCGTCACGGCACTGAGCAGTGACGTGATAATGCCGAGTGCAGTAAACGAGGCGATACTCCCCGTGACGATCGACACCGGTCGCAGTCGGTGGCCAGCACTGCCCGCAAGAAGCGGCGGAATCATGGGGAGACAACAGGGCGTCAGCGCAGTCAACGTCCCTGCAACGAAGACAGCGACGAGTCCGGCCACATCGAACATGGCACGACGTTGTAATACGAGCCAAAAGAACGTGCTGGATCCGAGACCGACGGATCCGCGGCGACGATCGACGATCTAACCGTCGATCGATTCGTTTCGAAGCGGCTGGTCGTAGTACTCGACGTCGTCGGGGATGTCGCTCTCGTTGAGCGATTCGGTCCCGGTCGGGATCCCAGCCAGCTCGAGTTTCTTGCGCATCGGGTTCATGTCGTAGCCGAGTTCTTCCTGCGTCCGCGGGTAGTAGATGCCTTCTTCCGGCGGTCCGGTCGTCGGGAAGTCCTGCTCTTTCTCGACGAACGCGGGGCGGTCGTGGCCGTTCATGTAGCCGGCGATATCCTGGACATCGTCCCAGTCACTCACCGTATGCGGCGTGCCGTACGGCATCGACTCGCGGATGAACGACGCCGAGGTGTACATCCGGCTCATGCCGGCACCATCGTTGAACGCGTCCGGCCCCCACAGTGGGGGTGCAGTTCCCTCGATTCCCTGTCCATCATCGCCGTGACAGGAGGCGCAGTTCTCGAGGTAGAGTTCGGCACCGCGCACGGGGTTGACCTCTTCGATCGGTTTCTTCTCGTCACCCTCGGGCTTGTTCAGGTGTGACCAGTAGGGCTGGCCCTTCACTGGCACGCCTTCGCTCAGCCACTGCATGTACGCCTCCATCGCCTGCATCTCTCGGCTGTCGTAGGCTGGCGTCCCCTCGGGGGAGTCCTGGGAGTTCATACTCCGGTCGAAACAGCCCATCAGGCGCTGGCGCGAGTCGCGCATGCGGTCGCGTCGAGACGTCCACTCCGGCAGGTCCGCGTGGGTACCCACGAGCGGAATCATGTCGATATCCTGCCCGACCATCCCCTGTGTCATCCCATAGCGCGGGTCAGTGCCGCCGTGGCAGCTGGCACAGGAGAGCTCGTTGCCGACGTGTTCCGGCATCGCCTGGGAGGTGTTTTGCATGAGTTCACGCCCGTAGCGAACCATCTCGCGCTCCTGTTCGTTCGAGGGGAGCGTCGAGTCGTTCATCTCCTTGGGGGAGAACTGGACCTCGTCACCGGCGGTCGCGTTCCGGTACTCGAAGTTGTCTTTCGAGTCGCCTTCTCGGAGGTCTTCGTCGAGCACTTTCCGATCGGGCCACTCTTTGGGGAGTTCAGTCGTCTCGTTGGACTCTTGTCCGCCGGGTACCGCCGGCGCGGCACAGCCGGCGAGGGCGATTAAGACGACAACACCCAGTAGAGCGAGATGATTGCGATTTGTCATCCCGCATCACCTCTGGTTGTGATCCACAACTGATTTCGTCTCTGCATATTGCCATATATAACAACTGATGATTAAACATTTATGGTCGGCAGAAATTCACGCTAGTGCTAGATTTCAGAACCACTGCAGCGAGTGCTGATCGAGACACAAGGGACAAGTAAAATGTCAATCTCGCCGAGAAAGGTATTTACTATCACGATATTCATCGCAGCGATCGGAATCGGCTACTATTCGATGAACGCGGCACCGGTACTGAGCGACGACTCCCACACGTATCACGGAGACACGGAGTGGCGAACTGATATCGACGACGCACAGCAGCTCGCTGCCGAGCAAGAGAAGCCGCTGTTGATCTACTTCTGGACGACCTGGTGTACGTACTGCGAAGACTACAACGCGAACGCGTACTCCGATCCAGCCGTCCTCGAGCAACTCGACGAGTTCGTCCTCCTCGCAGTCAATCTCGAGGACAACAGTCAACAGGCTGGTGCGCTCCAACAGCAGTACAGCGCGAACTATCCGCCACAGCACGTCGCCGTCACGCCGGACGGCGAGGTCCTAGTCGAAATCAACGGCTACGCCGAGACGGACGCGTTTCAGGGCTATCTGGATGAGGCACTCGAGGAGTGGGAACGCCAATGATGGGTGGAACGCTCCTGATCGGCGCCGCGGTACTGTCCGGTCTCGCGGCGACGGTCCTCCTCTTTGCGAACTATCTCCGACGTGAAGAGCGGTATCTCGACGCCGTTACGCCACTGATCGGCACGACCGCCGGGCTGCTCAGTCTGGCGCTTGCCTATCTAACCTACCAGTTCGTGACCACCGATTACGCGAACGCGTACGTCTGGAACAATACTGCGAACTACATTTCGCTCTTCTATCGGATCACTGGTGTGTACGCGGGGAATCAGGGCTCGATTCTCCTCTGGGCAGCACTAACGGCCGTCGTCGCGTTCTGGGCCGTCGCCGTTCGCGGCCTCGAGCGCCGTGAGACGCGACTCGTCCAGGGGATCACGATGGGGGTCGTAACGTATTTTGCGGCGATGCTTGTGCTTGACAGTCCGTTCAAGCCGATTTCGTCGGAGTTCCCGGAGATGGATCCGGGATTCGTCCCGATCGACGGAACGGGACTCAATCCGCTGCTCATCGATCCGTATATGGCGATCCATCCGCCGATCATGTTCATCGCCTACGCGCTGTTGACGATGCCGTTTGCCATCGCCGTCACCCACTTCATCTCGACGGTTCGCGGGGAGGACGGCCTCTTCGAGGAGTGGATCGGAAGCGTCACACGCTGGCTGCGCATCGCGTGGTTGTTTTTGACCGCGGCTATCACCCTCGGCTCGCTGTGGTCGTATCGTGTGCTGGGCTGGGGCGGTATCTGGGCGTGGGACCCCGTCGAGGTCGCCGTGTTGATCCCGTGGCTGTTCCTCACGGCGACGCTCCACGCGGTGATGAACTATCGCTCCCGGTCGACCTATGCGACGCTTGCGCCCGCGATGACCGGGGCGACGCTCGCACTCATCGTCTACGCCACGGCGATCGTCCGCAGCGGCGTGTTCCGGAGCGTCCATTCGTTCGCCGATGGCGGCATCGGCGCTGCACTGCTGGTGTTGCTGGCGATCACGTCGATTCTCGGCATCGGACTGCCGCTTGGATACTGGCTCCTCCGTGAGCCGGAGACGGCGTCTGAGACAGCGGCGGACACATCGCAGTCCCAGCAATGGGTTTCGCGTGTGAACCTGAAACACCTCGCGGTCCTGAGTATCGGGCTGCTCGGCTTCGTCTCGGTCTGGGGCCTGACGTTCCCGGTGCTCAACGCCTCCGTGACCGGCGTCGAAGTCGAAGTCGGCGGGCAGTACTACAACCTCTGGAGCTACCCGATCGTCCTCGGCGTGTTACTCGTCCTCGGGTTCTACATGGACTACGACGTCGAGGGCCGTCGGCGCGCGCTGATCTCGCTGGGGATCTTCTCGCTGTTGACCGTCCTTGCGGCCCTGATCGCACCCAGCGAGACGTGGACGTTGTCGAACGTCGATGGCAGCGACGCGCTGTTGTACCGACTCGTCGGGAACGCGAGCGCGCTGTCGATTCTCCCGCCAGCAGCGTACGTCTGTCTGACGGTCATCAAGCGAACGCTCGAGTTCGTCCCCGGCAACCCGAATCGAAACTTCCAGCTCAAGCAAGTCGGGATCACGATGATCCACGTCGCCTTCGCGCTGCTCGTGGTGACGGTGACCTTCTCCTATCTCTTTACGGCCCAATCGTCGCTAGTCGTCGCCGACGCCGACCGCGAAGCGACGATCGAGGGTTCGGCTGTCCACGAGGTCCCAGACTCCAACTACGCGGTCCAGGTATCCGACTACCGCTCGTATCAGCGTCCCGAAGAGCCGAACGTCGAAAATATGGCGCTCTCGAGCGAGCAGATCGTCTCTCGCGGACAGGAGATCCACGAGACGAGACAGCCGGTCTACGGCACGGCGACGCAGATAAACACCGGGCCGAACGCAACTGTCATTCAGCTCGATAACTCGGGCATCTGGATCGGTGCGATGAACGCGAGTCAGACCGAACTCGGGATCTCAGAGGGCGATCAAGTCGTCGGCGTCGGCACCGTCATGTGGGACTTCCTGCCAAACATGCCACAGTCCGACGGCGTCGTCGTCACCGAGGCGGCAAACGTCGGCCCGGTCTCGAACCCACCGACCGCACTCGACCAGACGCGTGTCGAGGGAACTGCAGTCGGACTCACCGTGTACCAGAACGGCGAGCAGATCGCCCGCGGTAACGCCGGTCAGGAACAGTACCGCCAGCAGGGTGGGATGGAGGTCCGCGACGTGCTCGTTGACCGCGGCCTGACCCACGACACCTACGTCATCGCAGCGGTCGACGATGGGACCGTATCGCTGACAGTCAAGCAGATCCCACTGATGACCGTGATGCGTCTCAGTGTCGGCGCCCTGCTGCTGGGCATGCTCCTCGTGATCGTGTTCGATCCCGCACACGGGCTCGCCCGACTCTGGCCACAGGTCACGCGCCAGCAAACCACCGCCGAAACTACATCAGACTAACCCATGAGAAAAACAGTCCTCGGCTTCGTCGTCCTCGTATCGCTCCTGACCGTCCCCATGACCGCAACTGCCGCGTCGGTTTCGGGAACCGTAACCGTCGCCGACGGTTCTGCCGACGGTGAGACGGTCACGATCGCGCCACTGGACCCCAGTAACGAACTCGTCGGCAACGCAACCGAAACGACGGTCGAAGACGGCTCGTTCACCTACGAGTCCGTCGAGGGTGCCATCACCTACTTCATCGAACTCGAGCACGAGGGTACGACACACTACGCCCTCGTCGACGACGGTGAGCAACCCGCGTTCGTCCTGAACGACACGATCTCGGGCGAACTCGTCGACGAGAACGGCACGCCGATTTCGAACGCCACCATCACCGTCACGAGCCAGCACGGTCCCGAGGTGACACAGGTGAACGCGACGGATGGCTCGTTCACGATCGGCCCGGTCCAGCCCGATCGAATGTACACCCTCGAGATCGAGGCGAACGGCGCCGACTACGAGCGGGTGGTTTCGACCGGAAACGACACGACGGACACGACCTTCGAGTTGCCGACGCCGACGACTGATCGAGACGCACTGACTCTCGGTGGTGGCCAACCAGTGAACCACCTCCTGCGTGTCGGGCCGACACAAAACGGGACCGGGCTGTTCGTCGTCGAGACGGTTTCCGTCGAGAACGGCGCCGATCGACCGTTCGCCGGCAACGTCAGCTTTGCAGTGCCGTCAGACGCAGAGGTCGTCACGGGAATGGTCGACAACGAACGCACCGCGGTCAGCCGAACGAACGACACGGCGACGGTCGAGACGACGATCGGCCCCCAGGAAAACGCTACCGTCGACGTGTTCTATCGACTCGAGGACCGGGCGTTCGAGAAACCGGTCGGCTACGACGTCGAGCAACTCGCGATCCAGTTCGCCGAATACGACCTGACTCAGGTCGAGGTCTCAGACAACCTCGTCGAAGCCGACGCGCCGATGCCGATGGTGACGAGTACGGGGCCGCTCGAGGCGGACGACCAGATCTCGGTGAGCATCACCGAGTCCAATCAATCGGTCGCCAGCGATCAGACAGACGGCGGTTCGGGGACCGGCGAGTTCCCGCTCGGTCTGGTGAGTCTCGGCTTCGTCGCCGTCATCGCGATCGGATTGGCCGCGTATCGGTACCTGTAGGCTGACTTGCTACCGGCGGGGGACCAGCGACCGATTCACAGCGGTTGATTTCGTTCAGATTTTGCTGAACCAGCCAGTATGTAGCTGTGCGGATGCCGCACTGCCAATTACATCAGAAGTTATATAACTTATATTTATTAATAACTCAGTATGGTCTCCGACCATACTCCCTCCAGCGAAGCGTTGTCACGTCGAAAAATCCTTGCATCCAGTGCAGTGATTGGTGCGACCGGGCTTGCAGGGTGTTCAAGTAATGCCAGTTCTGATTCCCCTGACTGTACGACAACCGCTCTCGAACACGGTGACGGAGATGTCCTACAGCAAGCGAGTGCTATGATATCCGATGAATCAGTTGCACTGCTGATCTCATTGCAGGAATCAGGTAACACACACCCTATTGAGTCAATTCTTCTCAAGAACTCTGAAGGCGATCTCCTAAACGAAATCCCCACAACCGATGCTCGTGAATACCGTATCACTATTGGCTCACCACCACACCATGGTCGCCTCACACTACTCGCTAAAAACGACCAAAGCGACGAAATCGACTCAATGGAAATCGAATACCACTGCACTGATGAGTAACTAATTCATCTGAGCTCTGCATTCGCTGGATTATGACTCCATCAATCAGTCGTTAGGAAAGTCACCACCCCTAACTGATTTGGTGAAACGGATCAAAACGGCCTATCGTTCGACGACGTACTCGAACAGCGCGATCCCGATCAGGAACAACACGCCGTCGTAGGCCAGCAGGAGCCGGAACCACTGCCACAGCGGCAGTCCTTCTGAGATCGCCCGCGTGAGTTCGACGCCGGCGAGCAACACCGGAATCACGAGCGGCACGAGCAACAGCGGCAACAGGAGGTCGCTGAGCCGGGCTCGAGCCGTCATCGTCGCGATGAGCACGCCGGTCGCGGCGAAACCAAACGCCGCGAGGGCGATGACGAGCAACAACAGCGGGACCGTGCCCGGCAGGATGGTAAAGTCGAGGAAAACGACGATACACCCGAGCGTGATGACGGCGACGGCCCCCGTGAACGCGGTGTTGCTCACGACTTTGCCGACGTAGATCGCCGAGCGATCCACGGGAACGAGCAACAGGCTGTCGAGGCCGGCGTCGGCCTCTTCGACGGCGACGCTCTGGCTCACGCTGAACGTCCCGGCGAAGACGAACGCGACCCAGAGCGCACCGCTCGCGACGACGTCGATGTTCGCGAACGTGCGGGCGAAACTGAACGCGAAGATGATGACGACCAGCAGCGCGAAGACGGCTGCGGTGTTGAGCACCTGCTTGGAACGTAACTCGATGCGGAAGTCCTTGCGCGCGACCTCGAGGACGGTCCGCCAGTAGCTGACGGTGGTATTGTCGGTCATTGCAGGTTAGAGCGACCGACCGCCTCGAGATATTCGGTCTCGAACGAGTGGCGGTCGAGGTCGGTCAGCGAGACGGTTCGTTCCAGCGTGCCGTCGACGAGTACGAGTGCGCGGTCACAGTCGTCGACGGCCCGCTCGAGGTCGTGAGTCGCGATGACGACGGTTCGATCGTCGAACCGCGTCAGGATCCGCTGGAGGTCCATCGCCGACCGCTGGTCGAGGCCGGCGTACGGTTCGTCGAGCAACAGGACCGTCGGGTCGTGCAACACTGCACGCGCGATCGAGAGGCGCTTGGTCATACCGTGCGAGAAGTCCTCGACGCGGGTCGAGGCGTGCGTTCGGAGGTTCACGTCCTTGAGGACCCGTTCGACGCGCTCTGTATCGACGCTTCGCAGTCGGGCGTGCAGTCGCAGGTTCTCGCGGGCGGTAAGCGTGCCGTAGACCATCGGTCGATGGCTGACGACGCCGAGTTTCGCACGAACCGCAGTCGCGTCCGGCGTCACGTCGTCGCCGTCGATCCGGATGCGACCGTCGTCGGGGGCGGCAAGCGTCGACAGCAGTTGCATCAGGGAGGTTTTTCCTGCGCCGTTGGGACCGAACAGCCCAACGTGCTCACCGGAATCGACGGTAAAAGAGACATCACGGAGCGCGGTCGTCGAGCCGAGCCGTCTCGTCACGCCATCGACGCTGATCGTCCCCATGTCGTTATGCCTGTTCGGTCGGTGGCATTTCAGTACTGTTGGTACTGTTTCCGTCACCGCCGCCTTCGTGGGCCCGAACGGAGAGTTCGGATGCGTCGACCGAGCCGTCCTCGACAGTTCCCTTCGCGACGACGATCCGGCCCTCGGCCATCGTCTCGGGCATCGCCCCGTCGTAGACGACGTCGACGGACGTGTTGTTATCCGTGACAGCGAACCGGATCTCGTTACCGTCTTGTTCGAGGTTGGCGACTTTGCCCTCGAGGTTGACCCACTCGCCATCGTAGTCGCCGTTCTCGAGTGAGGTCGGCGTGACGAACTCCGCGGACGCGTTCATGACCGTCGTTCCGAGAACACCGAAGAGTAACACGACGCCGACGCCGGCGAAAAGTAACTTACTCCTTCGTTTCACGTCCGAATATGTCTGATCGGACTATTTCAATCTTGGCGTGTGTTATAGTAGCCACTGACAGTCAATGCACATCTGATCGCACGACTGCTGTGCGATCGGTGTGTAAACCGTTTCAGTTGTTACGATAGTGATTTCTGTTACATTCCCGTCGGACGATCAGCTCTCGGACGGACTGGCGTGAACCACGATCCCGAACGGACACGACCCGAACGCGGGCGACGGACGACGCGTCGCGACCCAACCTCGGTACTCCTTTCCCGTCCGACTCCGAAAGGGCGCGCATGACCGACGACAACTCACGCGAGCTGTACAATCGGGCGCTGTCGGTGCTGCCCGGTGGCGTCAACTCCGCCGTTCGCGCGGCGATCGAACCGTATCCGTTCTTCGTCCAGAAAGGCGACGGCGGCCACGTCATCGACGCCGACGGGAACCGCTACATCGACTGGGTAATGGGGCTCGGCCCGCTGCTGTTGGGCCACGATCTGCCAGAACCCGTCCAGGCGGGCATCCAGCAGAAAGCAAGCGAAGGGCCGATGTATGGGACGCCGACGGAGATCGAAGTCGACCTCGCGGAGTTCGTCGTCCGCCATGTCCCGAGCGTCGAGAAGCTCCGCTTCGTCAACTCCGGGACCGAAGCGACGACCTCCGCCGTGCGCCTCGCACGGGGCTACACCGGTCGGAACAAGATCGTCGTCATGCAGGGCGGCTACCACGGCGCACAGGAGTCGACGCTGGTCGAAGGCGACGCCGACAACCCGAAACCATCCTCCGCCGGCGTTCCGCAGTCGTTTGCCGACCACACGCTTCCAGTACCGTTCAACGACGAGGAGGCCGTCCGCGACGTGTTCGAGAAACACGGCGACGACATCGCGGCCGTAATGACCGAGCCCATTCTGGGCAACTATGGCATCGTCTACCCCGAAGACGGCTATCACGAGTTCCTCCGTGAGATCACCGCAGAACACGGCTCGCTGCTGATCTTCGACGAAGTGATTACGGGCTTCCGCGTCGGTGGCCTCGGCTGTGCCCAGAGCGAGTTCGGCGTCACGCCCGATCTCACGACGTTCGGCAAGATCATCGGCGGCGGCTTCCCCGTCGGTGCGATCGGCGGTCGCGCCGAGATCATCGAGGGCTTCGCACCGACCGGCGATGTCTTCCAGGCCGGCACCTTCTCGGGTCATCCAGTCACGATGGCCGCCGGCCTCGAGACGCTACAGTTCGCCGCCGAAAACGATGTCTACGACCACGTCAACGGGCTCGGTGACCGACTCCGCAGCGGCCTGACCGACATCGTCGCCGACCAGGCCCCCAGCTACACCGTCACCGGCACCGACAGCATGTTCAAGGTGATCTTCACGCGCGAGGGCCCAGGACCGGACTCGCTCGAGGAACAGTGCACCGCCGGCTGTCGGCAGGACCCGACCTGTCCGCGCTACGACACCTGTCCGAAAAACGCCGGCGACGTGAAAAACGCCGAGACCGAGCGCTGGCGGCGCATCTTCTGGGGCCAGATGAAAGACCAGAACGTCTTCCTCTCGCAGAACCAGTTCGAGTGTCAGTTCGTCAGTTACAGCCACACCGAGGAAGACGTCGAACGGACGCTCGAGGCCTACAAGGAAGCGCTGTAGGCGCTACTTAGTCAGCCGCTTCGGCCGTCGCGACGATGTCGTCCTGGTAGCTCGCGACCGCCTCGAGGACTGCCTTCCGGTCGTCCTCGTCGACATCGAATTCGGCGAGCGCATCCCCAAGGTGGGTCGCGATCACCTTGAACTCCGGGAGGGTGATCCCGAGCCCCTCGTGGGCGGTCTTCATATCGTCGCCCGTGTATTCGACCGGCCCACCGGCGACCGAACTGATGAACTGGGCCTGATGGGCGCGCTGTTGCTGCATATCCATGTCCTCGAAGTAGTATGCGACCCGTTCGTCTGCAACGACGCGGTCGTAGAATTCGTCGACAACTGCTTTGATTCCGTCTTCGCCACCGAGTCGTTCGTAGAGCGTATCGCTCATCGCGAATAACCAGACGCCAGATCACTATGAATGAATGGACGAATATATTCGCAGAACCAGAGGCTATCGGTAACGAGTTGCATGCCGATACGGACGGCTGTCAGTGGGTTCCGGTGACCGCTTCGTATTGACTTCTGTCCAGTCGTATAAGCTGCCAAACGGGTCGGCGGCCCCCTCGTCGAACAAGCGTGCGCTTTTCATACCCGAGGCACCCACTGACGCCTATGAGAACGCGCGGGACGCTACGACTGGCGACGCGGGGATCCACGCTCGCCCGGCGACAGGCCTCGCTGGTACAAGAGGCACTGGAGGACCGCCGGTACGAGGTGGAACTCGTCACCATCGAGACGACGGGAGACCAGATCGAAGACGAGTTGATCCACCAACTCGGGAAGACCGGTGCGTTCGTCCGCGAACTGGACGAGCGCGTCCTCGAGGGCGACCTCGACGGGGCGATCCACTCGATGAAAGACATGCCGACCGAACAGCCCGAGGAACTCGTGACCGCTGCGGTGCCCGAGCGCGGACGACCGGGGGACGTCCTCGTCACGCCCGACGGATCAACGCTCGAGGAGTTACCGGACGGTGCAATCGTCGGCACCTCGAGTCTCCGCCGGCGCGCCCAGCTCCTCTCGGAGCGGCCAGACCTCGAGGTCGAGCCGCTGCGCGGGAACGTCGACACGCGCCTCGAGAAGTTGCTCGCACCCGCGCTGCAAGCGGAACACCAGCAGCGCTCGGAAGCAGACAAAGAGCGGAAGGGCAACACCGGTAACGAGGACTTCGAGGCCGAGTACGACCGCACCGTCGACGAGTGGTTCGACGACCTCTCGGAACTCGAGCGCCAGGCGCTGGGTCGGGAGGTCGAGACCGAGTACGACGCGATCGTCCTCGCCCACGCCGGCCTCGAGCGGAGCCGACTGGACCACTACGTCGACTATCAGGAACTGCCGACATCGACGTTCGTCCCGGCACCGGGACAGGGAGCGCTCGCGGTGACCGCCCGGGATGGCGAGACCGCCCGCGACATTCAGACCCTCATCGACCACCCACGAAGCCGCGTCGAGACGACCGTCGAGCGGACGATCCTGGCCGAGCTCGGCGGCGGCTGTATCGCCCCAGTCGGCATCTACGCGGTCGTCCAGGGTGAGTACGTCCACGCGACCGTCAGCGTCTTCGACAGCGACGGCGAGGAGTCGGTGACCGGCAGCCGGGACCTGCCGATCGAGAACCACGCCGAAGCCGCCCGCGAGTTCGCACGCGATCTCGCGGATCGCGGTGCCGCGGACCTGATCGACGCAGCCCGCGAGGACGATGGCGACAATGCGGTCTCCGAAGAAGATACGCCCGCGGGGAAATAGCGAGGACATACCGAATGTCAGACTCCGCCATCGACGCCGAACCCGGCACCGTCTACCTCGTCGGCAGCGGCCCCGGCGACCCCGAGTTACTGACCGTGAAGGCGAAACGGCTGCTCGAGGCCGCCGATGTCGTCCTCCACGACAAGCTGCCCGGCCCGGAGATTATCGACCAGCTTCCCGAAGCGCGCCGTGAAGACGTCGGCAAACGCGCCGGCGGCGAGCGTACGCCCCAATCGGAGATCAACGAGCGACTGGTCGAACTCGCTCGCGAAGGCAAGTCCGTCGTCCGGCTCAAGGGCGGCGATTCCTTCGTCTTCGGCCGCGGCGGCGAGGAAGCAGAGTATCTGGCGGCCCACGAGATTCCCTTCGAGGTCGTCCCTGCAGTCACCTCGGCGATCGCCGCGCCCGCCGTCGCCGGCATCCCCGTCACGCATCGGGATCACGCCTCGTCGGTTTCGTTCGTTACAGGCCACGAAGACCCCACTAAAGACGAGTCGGCCGTCGACTGGGAGGCCCTGGCGGCTACCGGCGGTACCATCGTCGTGCTGATGGGCGTCGGCCGCCTGCCCGACTACACGAAGGCCCTGCGCGAGGCCGGGATGGCACCCGAGACGCCGGTTGCGCTGATCGAGCGCGGAACCTGGCCCGGCCAGCAGGTCGCGACGGGAACCCTCGAGACCATCGTCGACGTCCGCGACGAGGAAGGGATCTCACCACCAGCAGTGACGGTGATCGGCGATGTCGCGGGCACGCGCGAGTCGATCGTCGACTTCCTCCGAACCGACTACGGCGCGACCGAGGGTGAGGAGTAATCAATGAGTGACACACCCACAGTGGCCGTCTTCCGGCCCGACGACGACCGCCTCGAGCAGGCTGTCGCGTTCCTCGAGGACCGCGATGCCGAGCCGATCCCCGATCCGATGCTGGCCGTCGAGGCGACCGACGCACGGCCCCGAACCGACGCCGACTACGTCGTCTTCACGAGCAAGACCGGCGCGGAACTCATTGCCGAAGCGGGCTGGAAGCCACACGGCGAGACCGTCTGTGCGATCGGGCCGGCGACGACCGACGCGCTCCGCGCGGAAGGCTACGCGGTCGACCACGTTCCAGACGAATACACGTCGAGCGGCCTCGTCGAATCGCTCGGCACTGCGGTCGACGGCGCACGCATCGAGGTCGCCCGCAGCGACCACGGCAGCCCCGTGTTGCTCGAGGGGCTCGAGGACGCGGGCGCGTACGTCCACGAGACGATCCTCTACCGGCTCGTACGACCCACAAAGAGCGGCGAGTCGGCCGAAGTGGCCGCCGAGGGCGGGCTCGACGCCGCCTGCTTTACCTCGTCGCTGACCGTCGAGCACTTCCTCGAGGCTGCCGCCGAGCGGGGACTCCGCGAGGAAGCCATCGCGGGGCTAGAGGACGCCGTCGTCGGCGTCATCGGCGAGCCGACCCGCGAGACGGCAGCGGCACACGGCGTCGCTGTCGATCTCGTCGCGAGCGAGGCCACGTTCGACCGGCTGGCGACGGAAACCATCGACGCAGTGACCGACGACGACTGATCGACCCCACCGGCGTGAGTCGAACCCGCGGACGAACCGCAGTGAGCCAGTGATCCGCGGGTTTATGAGCGAAGCCGCCCCACGGTTTCTCGATGGCAGGGCCGGTTCCCGAACTCGAGGATCGCGCGGTAACGTGCGCCAAGCGGCTATGCGAGGCCGATCGCGTGTTGCTCGCCTCGCATATCGACGCCGACGGACTCACGAGCGCCGCGATCGCCGCGCAAGCACTCGAGCGGGCGGAAATCCCCTTCGAGACGGTCTTCGAGAAACAGCTCGACGAGGACGCGATCGCCGCAATCGCGGCGACCGACTACGAGACCGTCCTGTTTACTGACTTCGGGAGCGGCCAGCTCGACGTGATCGGCGAGTACGAGGACGCCGGCGCGTTCACGCCGATCATCGCGGATCACCACCAGCCCGCCGACCGTGACACAGAGTACCACCTCAACCCACTACTGTTCGGCATCAACGGGGCCTCGGAGCTGTCGGGTGCCGGTGCGAGTTACGTCCTCGCGCGGGCGCTCGCCGATGTCTCCGACAGTTCACCAGCCGCCGCAACTGATGGCGGAACCGCCGCCGGCCCAGCAGGGACGACAGTCCGCGCCGACAACCGCGACCTGGCCGCCCTCGCTGTCGTTGGGGCCGTCGGTGATATGCAGGCGTCCGGGGGCGAACTCCACGGCGCGAACGAGAGAATCGTCGCAGAGGGCGTCGAGGCTGCCGTTCTCGAGACGGGCAAGGACCTCGCACTCTACGGGAAACAGACCCGTCCGCTCCCCAAACTCCTCGAGTACGCCACCGACGTCCACATTCCGGGGATCTCGAACGACGCCAACGGCGCGTTGCGCTTTCTCGACGGGCTCGAGCTCGAGTTGAAACGCGACGGCGAGTGGCGCCGGTGGGCCGATCTCTCAGGAGAGGAGAAACAGACCGTCGCCAGCGCGCTCGTCCGGAAGGCTGTCTCGAGTGGCGTCCCTGCGGCGAAGATCGACGAACTCGTGGGCACGGCTTACGTGTTGAGCGAGGAGCCCGTCGGTACCGAACTCCGGGATGCAAGCGAGTTCTCGACGCTGCTCAACGCGACCGCCCGCTACGAGCGCGCCGACGTCGGACTGGGCGTCTGTCTGGGTGATCGGGATGGCGCACTCGAGCGTGCCCGGCAACTCTTAGCCGAACACCGCCGAAACCTCTCGAATGGCATCGACCTCGTCACCCGCGAGGGAACGACCGAAGAAGCCCACGTCCAGTGGTTCGACGCGGGCGACGAGATCCGCGAGACCATCGTCGGGATCGTCGCCGGCATGGCGATGGGCAACCAGGGGATCAGCCGCTCGAAGCCGATCATCGCCTTTGCAGCAAAGAACGACGACGAACTGAAAGTCTCCGCACGCGGCACCCACTCGCTCGTTCGGCAGGGGCTCGATCTCTCGGTCGTGATGGGCGAGGCCTCGAGAGCGGTCGGCGGCGACGGCGGCGGGCACGACGTCGCAGCGGGGGCGACGATCCCTAGCGGCCACAAAGCGGCGTTCGTCGAGCGCGCCGACGACCTCGTCGGTGAACAACTGACCTAACGATCCATCGACGCTGGCACCGTCGGCAGCAACGGCGCACGCGAAGTGAACAGATACGCCGACTTGCGGACGGCCCCTTTTCCGTACTGGACGGCGCTTTTGTGAATCGGCGTCCGTTTACCGTAGATCTGTGTCCGGCCCTCGAGAATCGCCTCGATGAGGTCGTCGCCGTCGATATCGGCCTTTGTCGGTGTCGCCGTGTCGGGCGTCACGAGGACTTCGGTGTATGATTTCCCCACGTTTGGGAGGTAATGGGCATCACTGGCACCGATCTGGGGATAATCTCGTCGGCTCGCAAAGAGGCGCGCGCGCCGATTCCGATATCCCGTAAAGACCATCGAGTTGTAGGTCTCGATCGCGTCGGCATCGGCGATGTGGCGTTTCCGAACGCCGTGGCGGCTGCGCTGGAAGGGATGGGGGACGATCGCCACCCCACCGCGTTCGCGGACGGTTTGGACGGTGTCCATAAACGCCTGGCCGGGCTCCGGTCGGTCCTCGACGCCGATCGCCAGCAGGTGGCCGTGTTTGGTCGAGACCTCGACGCCGGGAATCCCGATCAGGCCGTACTCCGGTGCGAGGGAAGCAGCACGCAGCGATTCGTCGATCTCGTCGTGGTCGGTGATGACAACCCCGTCGAGGCCGATATCGGCGGTGTGCTCGAGGATGAGTTCGACCGGCTCGTGACCGTCATACGAGTCCTCGGAGTGGACGTGAAAATCGATCGCAAACGGGATCTGCGTAGTCATAGGAGGCCAAGCGATCAGTATACCGTGGCTGTCGCTACCACCAATAGCTTGTTATCCAGCATAAACACTGTGCTGCCGATCACGTCCCGCCGATGGGACGATTCAATATACCATTATACGATTCATATTAACGATGCGTTCAAAGGGAGACGACAGCGTGAGCGATCCGGAGAAGCCCGAATCGGCCACGACTGCCGTGAACGATCCGCAGCAGCCACGTGCTGGGATCGACGACGTGGTCTGCCGACGAGGTATTAGGTTCGCCTAAAATCCAGAGGACTTATCATGGTTTAGGCCAGCCTAAAGACATACGAACATACTGGAGGAATTCATGGTCGGAACGACGCTCCGAGAGATTCGACAGTCCATCGAACGGCTGGCCAGCGACGACGGGGAGTACGACATTGTCTGCGCTCGCTCCGGCGAACAGCCCGTCCCAGTCGCCGGCCGGCAGTTCGCGACTCGGTCGGACGCAGCGGATGCTGCCCGCGCGACCGAACAGTACCGCGCCGCCCTCAGACGGTACGATCCACAGCTCCCGTTTTACGATCCGATCGTCCGGCAGACTCGAGCCAGTGCGGAGGGCCATACCTATGACGAGTCCGCGCGTTCGACGACTGGTCTAGATCGGCGACGAGCTGTCGATCGGGCGCGAACTGTGACGAATAACAGCCCACTTATCGGATTCTGCCACGACGTCTCCGGCGCCGTCTTCGAGGCGCTCTCGAGTCACGATCACGAGCGCGTCGAACGTGCGATCATGGACACATATCTGGCCGCCGCCGAAGCGACGACAGATCGGAACACGCTCTGTCTGGTGTTACTCGAGACGATCGCAGCCGAACTCGATCGACACCTCGCGGCAGCCGAGCGGACCCGATTGCTACGGGCAGCGGCAGCGAACCTCTCACCGGTCGATCCGGTCGACGATCCGGTCGCGACGAGTCTCGAGTATCTGGATTCGTTGTCGCTGATACGGGCATACGGGCTCACACGCGAGTCAGTCGAGACGACCGACGAGAACGTCTGGACTGTCACGCTGCGTGGATACGCGATCGACAGCGACGAACGTCGGATTCCAACACTGCCGATCGGGATCGACATCCTTCGCCGGACGGCACCGTCGACGACGTCGGTGGGTGTGCGCGAGGTCACCGCACTCGGCGATGGAGACTGGCAGTTCGTGCTGACGACCGACGAGCAGACGCGCGGCGGCCTCGTCTGCACCCGAGCGGTGGACCGATGACGGACACGACGGCAGTCCACCGAGCGCTCGAGCACGTCGTCGAGGAGCAAGCCAGGATCGTAGATCGTGACGCGGCACTCGAGACGTTCGCACGGCGTGTTCGGGCAGTCCCGGCAGCGCAACCGACATCGATCCAGTCCCGGCAAGCAGCGATGCCCACAGCAACGGCGACGCAAGCGATTCAGGGACGTGGGCCAGCCCCGTCGACGTCGGCTGACCGCTGTAGGACCGTCAGGACGGCGTTCGACGAAACCGTCGGGTCCCACAGCACCGGCGACTGTGCGGACGAATCACAGGTCGAGACGATGGCGGCGATGTTGACCGAAGACATCGCCGTTGCGCTCGCAACCGACGCCGGTTGGACGCCGCCGCTCAAAGCCGCGGTCCTCGAGGCAGTGTCGACCCGCCGCCGAGAACTCACGGTACAAGCGGAGCTCTTCCAGCAGGAACAGTCGACGCTCGAGGCGGCGATCACGGAGATCGACGAGATCGTCGACTGGCTGCAGGCAACCGCAGACGAGTCGTTCCTGCAGCATGGCTTCGATTCGTTACAGGCCAAACACGAGCAACTTGAGACATATCGGGACCGCCTCGAGACCCGTCTCAGCCGGCGGCAAGCACAGCTTACCGGGTCGACGGATCGAGACGGGCCGAGCGGAAGACGGTACCGATCGGTCGTCGAATCGATCTACGTGGGCGGCTCCGCTCAGTACCCGCTGTTATCGACCATGACACGGCTGTACGACGTCTGTACTGGGTGTCAGAGAGCGGTACGAGCGCAGCTGACGCGGCGCGTCTAGTGGCGTTCCAGACCCTACCAAAGCGGTCGGGGATCGATTGTCACTCGAGACGTTACTCCGACCGGTGATCCGACGCCGGAGAGACGCCGTCCGGAATGGGATCGGCAAGACTGGTATCCTCGAGTATCGCACCGACCGTAACTGGATCGTCAGCCTTCGAGAGGGTTGCGTGAATGCGTCGCATACACTCGAGCACGCTGTCGAGGGCGGCCTGACGCGTCGCAACGTGACCGATGGACCGAGAAATCCGAGAGTGCATCAGGTAGTACCGGTAGCGAATCGTCCAGCACCGACAGAGTCCGAGCCCCGGATGGGATTGCTCGGCGGACGCGCAGTCCGCGACCAGTTCGATCGGCGGTTTAGTGTGCCGGTAGACGAACTGATCGTCCCCCAACTCGGCCAGACCCCATCCCGGAGGCAGCGCCTCAGGAGGGAGAGGGTCCTGTGTCGTAACCATGTTTTCGGTGTCGCCAAGGGTCGGAGTGTCCGTTCCGCTTGCGTACGCGGGTGCCTGTATAGGCACCCCATACAGTTTCAGCGGACTGGTACTGGCATCTTACTGGCGGGCGCCGTACTCGGCCCACATCATCCGTAAGACGTGCACAGACCGGAAGAAACCGGATCAATGTCGAACGAACCGATCGTCCGACTTTTGTCGCCGCTCTCCTTCAGTTCGGATATGGCCGACTTCGACCCCGAGCAGTTCGAAGACAAGTACGCCAACTACTTCCCCGAACTCCAGCAGGCGTATAAAAACGCGTTCAACCGGATGAACGACCAGTACGACTCCGAACTCGTCCACGCGATCGACCAGCAAGTGCTAAACGAGAGCGAGCCCTTCTACGAGGGCGACGGCGAGTTCCGCGTCGAGTTGCCGGACGATCCCCACGGGCGCCTCACAGGCGTGGTCGTCGACGAAGAGCGCTTCGAGCAGATATTAGAGATTCACGTCGAAGAGATCGAGGCCGAACTCCAGCGCGTGTTCGGGTTCGCCTAACGCGGGCTCAGCGCGTCGGTGACGCCGGCAGTCAAATAGGGATGACGGAAGGTTTAGGGGGGCTGATACCCAAGTGGGGTTCATGAGCACCGAGACCCAGAACGACGGGGACGACCTCGAGGAGCGCGTGACGAACTTCCTGCGACGGAACTTCCCGCAGATCCAGATGCACGGCGGTAGCGCAGCGATTCAGGACCTCGACCGTGAGAACGGCGTCGTCAGCATCGCCCTCGGCGGTGCCTGCAGCGGTTGTGGCATTTCGCCGATGACGATTCAGGCGATCAAGAGCCGCATGGTCAAAGAGATCCCCGAGATCGAGCAGGTCAACGCGACCACCGGTATGGACGGCGGCGACGACATGGGCGGCGGCATGAGTCCCTCCTTCCCCGGCGAAACCGTCGACGACGACGGCGAAGCCGACGAAGGACCTGAGGCACCGTTCTAATCCCCGTTTAGCGCGTTCGAACCGTCGGGTTCGGTATTTTGCGTCGACCGTGCCAGCAGCGACGGCTCACCGAAGGTCGCGACCCTGTTCCCACGTCCGGATCAACGCCGTGAGCGTTCGATTTGTCGGCACCTCGAGCCCGTTCTCGACCGCCCGGTCGACGACGTACCCGTTGATCGCGTCGATTTCGGTGCGCCGCTCGCCCAGCACATCCTGAGCCATCGAGGACGTGTTCGCGGTCGTCGCCGATGCAACGGCTTCCATCGCTGCCAGTGCTTCACGATTCGACAGCGACACGCCACAGGCGCGTGCGACCCGTGCCGTCTCCCGGGTCGCGTCCCGTGCGAGGTCGGTCGCTGGCGCTTCGAGGGTCGCCCCATTTTCGGTGGCGGTCAGCGCTGTGATGGGGTTGATGCCTGCGTTAACAGCGAGTTTCTCCCACAGTCGGCGGGGCATGTCGTCGGCGACGGTCGTCTCGAACCCGACCGCGGTGAACGCCGCACCGACGCGGTCCGTAAGCGCCGAGGAGCCACCGTCCCGTGGCCCCAGTACGATCTCGCCGGAGCCCGTACATTCGACGTGTCCCGGTTCCTGGAGGATCGCGCCGTAGGTCGCTGTGCCAGCGAGGACTGGCGCTCCGAGCCGCGCCGCGAGCGTCGATTCGTTCCCCATCCCGTTTTGCAACGAGAGGACGGCCTCGATCGAGCCCGTCCCGAGTGCGTCGGCAGCCGTGGCGGTGTCGAAGGCTTTGACCGTGACGACAGCGAGGTCAGCCTCGAGTCCCGTCCCATCAGTCGTCGCCACAGGAAACACACGGGATGGCCCGTCGTCGAAGACACCCTCGAGACGTAGTCCCGACTCATGAACGGCACGAGCGTGAGCCTCGCGAGCGACGAGCGTGACCTCGTGGTCGCGTGCGAGCAGCCCGCCGACGAGACTGCCGAGGCTGCCAGCACCGAAGACGACGATCTCCATGGCACGAGGTGGAGCGAGCGCGGTAAAAACGGTTGTCGTCCGCGACCGCAGTCTGACGAACTGCGGTCATACAGACTACTATCAGTCTTCAGTCCAGTAGTACAGTTCCTCTCGCTTGGCACCACAGGACGGACAGCTGTCGGGGAGGTCGTTCTCGAGTCGCCCGAGCTCGCCACACTCCCAGCAGCGCCACATGAGTTCCGCCTCGCCGAACTCGTGGCCCGATCGAACGTGTTCGACGCTCAGTCCCTCGATTCCATCACGGAGCGTGACGTAGACGCCGTCCTCGTCGACACCGCGAATGCGACCGACTTTCGTGCCGTCCTCGGTGTAAACGACCGTTCCGAACCCTAGTTGTCGTTCTTCGGTTGCCATGTGACTCACCACTCGTGAGCTACGCGCCCCGCCACAATAAACTCCAACGTGCTATATGAAATTGGTGTGCGCCGGCGTCGACGAGGTCCGCGACCCCGACTCGAGCTACCGACTCATACGGACGCCTGTCAGTCAGTCAGTGCCGGTGGGACTGCGACCGCCCTGCGGGTGCACCGGGACATCGGTACAACAGACCGTATCAGTCTTCGGTCCAGTACATCAACTCCTCGCGGTCAGCGTCACAGTTCGGACACTCCGGCGGAAGGTCGCCATCGATATGGCCCATCTCGCCGCAGTCGAGACAGCGCCACATGAGCTCTGCCTCGCCGAACGCGTGGCCCGAGCGAGCGTGTTCGACGCTCATCGCCTCGGCACCCTCTCGAGTCGTGACGAAAAAACCGCTCTGCTCGAACCCGCGGATGTGGCCGAGTTCGTTGCCGTCCTCGTCGTAGACCGTCTGCCCGAAGTTGAGTTCTCGTACTTCCTCGACGGCTGCCTCCTCGCCTTCAGATGCCGGTGTCTCACCAGTGTTGACCATAGACGTGTCCACAGCCGCGACGGCGATAAAGCCACAGCGCGCAGTCGTCGGGTCCCGCTCGAGGACGTGAGAGACACGATCCTCGAACAGTCAGCGGCAGCACGTTGCATGCCCGCAATCCAAGCATTGCGAACGCAACGCGTCCGTGCAACGGAGACAGAGGGTTGACCGATACCAACCGCGAGCGACCGCAGGGGGCGAGCGGACCGACGACTGATGAGAAGGCCCCGAAGGGGCCGAAACGGAGGACGGAGTGTCTTCGTGAGCAGTGCGAGACCATCGGTCTCGCAGGCCGTTCGCGTGGCGTTGCCGCGCGAAGACAGAGCGAACGAAGGCTCGGAAGGGCAGCCTGCGAGCGATAGCGAGCAGGGTCGTTTGCCGGTGGTTTTGATCAACACTAAGCGGGAGCTTTGCTCCCGCGAGGTCCGAGAGAGCTTGAGTGATCGGGGTTTGGTTTGAAGACTCGTTTCGGAAGCGTTCGCTCGAGTCACCGGATTCGAATAGCGTACCGGTGTAGCCACGATTCAGAAGCGACGCAGACCACTCAAGCTCTCTCGAACGACAGCGTAAAAGATTGGTTTACATGAAATCCTCGATCCCTGACTGTTTGTTCTTGTCATTCTCGAAGATGCTCTCGAGCGACCGCTCTAGAACCTCGAGGCGCTGTTTCGTGTAGTCGCGACAGTCGTACTCATCGGCGACCTGAATCGCGGTCTGCATGTACTTGTTCACCGAGCCCTGATGGACGGTGAGGTTGACCCGACCACCGCACTCGCGGCAGTCGCCGGTCAACGGCATCCGGCGGAACTTCTCGCCGCAGTCAAGACATCGGGTTTCCTGTCGCGAGAACGCACGGAGGTTTCCGATCAGATCTGGCAGGAAGTGGCCTTCGATGACCCGTTCGGCGACGTCAGTCTCGTCAACGGCGACGAGTTTCCGCGAGAGTTCGAGCTGAGCATCCATCTTGTCCATCATCGACCCCAGCGTCTTGTACGCCGAGAGGTCGGGCCCCATCGCGATGTCGGTGGTGTCGTGGGTGTGTTCGAAGCCGGTGTACTCCAGGTCGGTGCCGAGGTTCTCTTCGGCGATCTCGACGTCGACGTCCTCGGGGTCGGCCTGCTCGCGGGTCGCGAGATAGAACTCGCGGGGGTACTGGGAGACGACGTCCATGTTGTGGGCCTCGTCGTCGATCTCGGAGGGGTCGATCCGCGAGGACATGACCAGCGGGGCGTCCATCTTCCCCCCGCGCTGGTCGGGCAGAAAAGATTTACTAAAGTTGAGAAGTCCGTCGAGAAGTAGCATCACGCAATCTTCGTCACCGTCGCAGTTACGTCGTTTCGCGGCGTGAAAGTACGGATGTGCGTATCCGACGGCCGCACTCGTGAAACCGATCACACGCCCGACAGTTGCCGCCGACGTGTGCGGTGCCATCCCGAAGACGAGTTCGCCAACCAGATCCTGGCGGTCCTCGAACTCGTGGAACTGCTCGAGGCCATAGTACTGCTCCAGGAGGTCGTCGATGAAGTCGGCGGTCTTGAGCATGTGCTCGGCTGCACCGTCCGAGAGGACGATGTCCTGGACTTTGAGTTCGACAAGCTGGTCTTCGTGGGTGAGTGGTTCACCGTGGATATCCTCCCCGTAGCCAAGCGCCTGCAGTTGACCGACGTCGATGTCGAGTTCGCTTGCTCGAACCGACGTGACCGGGAGGTCGGTCATGTCGTAGCGGACGGTGCCGTCTTTGAACGCCGACACGTCGTGTTTCGCCCGGAGGATCCCCTTCTCGATGGGTTCGGGGATCTTGTTCTGTGATGACAGGCCCTTGACGCCTTTCAGGATCTCGAAGGCGTTCTCGCGTTCGCCGACGGACTCGAGGGCGTCGCGGAACTCCTCGTGAACGTCGATCTCGCGGGTCTCGACGCAGGTCCCCTCGCGCTCGCAGCGATCGCACTCGACGCGGCCGGCGTCGTCGGGCTCGAGGCGCTGGTCGCAGTCGGGACAGCGGTAATCCGGCGTCGTCCGCTCGTTGCAGTCGGGACAGCGATTTTTGAACGTCTCGGTACCACAGGTCTCACAGCGCTGCCGGCCGACCTGCAGTTCGACGACGCCGGGGGTATCGGACATCGTCTCGGCGTGGGTGGCGGCGTCGGCGACGTTGCGCTGCGTACCGCCGGCCTCGCCGATGGGAAAGAGCGTATGAACGGCAGGGCTCAGGTCGCGGCTCTCCGACTTCTCGGGACGGCCCATCCGGTTGCCGATCCGGGTGGGAGCGCGCTCGCGGACTCGGAAGGGCGCGACCTCGTTGACCGCCTCGATGGCGTTGTCGCCGTCGGCCTCGTGGCCCCACGTTCGCGCGCGCTCGGAGAGGTCGTCAGTAGACCAGGTGCGCTCGAGTTCGACGGTCGGCTCCTGTTCTTCGGGCTCGAGGGCCGCGCCGTCGGCGACCGCTTGCCGAGGCTCACAGCCGAGCGTCCGGACGAACGGTCGCCAGTCGTCGACCTCGAGACGGTCCTCGTCGGGGCGCTGGCGGTGTTCGATGACGATCGTCTCGAGAGCGTCGCGGACGGGATCGGTATAGGCGAGGACGAGCGTGTCGTCTTCGACCCGGCCCTCCGCAACCGCCTCGGAGAGCGTACAGAAGGCGTCGACCGATAGGTCGTGCCAGAGGTAAGTGTACTCGGGATGGAGGGGTGCGTCGTATTCGGTTGCCCACTCGAGAGACTCCTCAGGGTCAGGGAACTCGAGGTCGATTCGAGGGTCGTCCTCGAGTGCCTGGACGTCCGCCCCCGCCGCATCGAGATCCTGGACCCACCACTCGTAGGTGTAAGCGGCGGGCGCGAGCGGATGGTTGTTCTCGACGAACTCGCCGTAGTTGACCAGGTACTCGCCGAGATCGAGGATCTTCTCGATGCCGTTTCTGATCTCGAGTGCGTCCGCGGGGTCGTCGATCCGGCGCACGTCGCCGTTTGCCAGTTTGACGGTCGGCCCCTCGATGGAGTCGACGGGGACGACGCCGGCGGCCTTGCCGGGCCGTTCGGTCTTGATCTGGGTCCCCGTCGCGAGGAAGTCGTCGACCAGGTGCATCGCGGCGGGGTGGACGCCGGCGGTCGCGAAGCCGTGGTTGCGCGCGCGACCGTAGCGCAGCCGGAAGCCGCCCTCGGCACAGGGATGGGAGAAGACGGGCCGACCAGCGATCAGATCCCGGAGGAACTTCGTGGATTCCTCGACGCGCGGAGGTCCCTCGGGCTCGTCGTCCGCGGCGTCTCCATCGGCGGCTGCGTCTTCCTCGTCGCCATCTCCCCCGTCGTCCCCGTCCGCATCGCTTCCCTCGTCTTCCTCGTCCGCAGCGTCGTCGTAGTAGGTCCCATCGATGAGATCCTGCAGCCACGGCCAGTCGATCTCGTCTAAGTTCCGGGTGTAGCGCTGGATCTTCGGTGCCTTCAGCGCGATCCCCTCCGCGAGGACCAGACACATGCCACCGCGGGCGCTGTTGGTGTCGACCCGCTCTAAGTCGCGAAAGCCAGAGACCTCCTCGTCGCCGGTGGCCTCCCCGTCGAGCATGATCGGCATATGCTCGGCGATGAACTTCGTCTCCTTGTCCTTGGGCGTGTACTGGAGGCCGGTCTCCTTGTCGTACAGCGAGATTTCCTCGGCGTAGCGCTCGATCTCCTCGTCGCGGGCGTTGTACCCATCGATCCCAACGAGTGCACGGGTGTAGTCGGCGACGAGCACCGACAGCGCCTGTGCAGTCCCACCCGCCGAGCGGATCGGGCCGGCGTAGTAGACGTTGACGAACTCGGAGCCGTCGTCGTTCTGGAGGATTTCGACCTTGTCGATCCCCTCGATCGGCGCGGCGACGACCCCCTCGGTTAACAGGGCGACCGCAGTACGCACAGCACCTTCGACCTTGCCGGCTTTCGTCTCGTAGTCGCCGACGCGGCCCTCGGCGAAGTCCTCCGCGAGCTCGAGGGCGGCCTCCTCTCTGCTCATCTGGCCTTCGAGTTCGCGGACCCGTTCGGCGACGCCGTCGATGCCCAGAATGTTCTCGACGCGGTCGGCCATGTCGCGTGCGGTCGGGATCTCGACTTCGGGCTTCGGATCGCCGCCGCGTTCTTTGGCTCGCTCGGCCACGTCGAACGCATCGTCTAACTGGGACTCGAGCCGTTCGAAGTAGCGTTCGTCTTCCGCCCGCATGTCAGAGCCAGAGGTCGAGGTCGGTCGTCTCGTCGTGGTTGCGCTCGAGAGACTCCTCGAAGACACGCATATGGACCTCGCCGGCCCAGACCGTCGCTTCGTTCAGATGGCCGGCAACCGCGTTGCCGTCCGGCCCCGAGAGGACGATGTGGGTGTGGGCGAAGCGGTCGCCGTCCAGTATGGAGACGTTCCCGACGCAACTGGCAACCTCGAGCGGTTCGTCGAATTCGATCGGCTCGTACTCGCATTCATCTTGATCGTAGAAGCACAGTTCGGCGTCCTGGACCGCGCCGAGTGCGGTAAACCAGGCGGCATCGGCGTCGACCGCGTCGGCGAGGGACTCGATCTCGGCCCGCCAGTCGGCACCCGTCTCGAGGCGGGCGACGTACTCGTCGGTCGTCTCGACGGCGCGATAGTTCATACAGCTACTGTGTCGGCCGGCAGAAAAAGCCCACCGGTCGCGACGCAAGACTGCCACGGTCACTGATAAATTGACGCTCGCTACGGCGAGAGTCGCGACGCTCAGGCGTCGCCGCGGTCGCTCGAGCGGACCCGATCGGCCGCCCCGAGCGAGAGTCGGAGGAAGATCGGGACCGTGACGAGGGCAATGGCGATCTCGAGGCCGCCGACGACGAGAAAGGCGAGATCGTAGCCGTAGCGGCTGGCGACGGTGCCGCCGAGGGCGAAGCCGCCGAGAAAGCCGAGGCTGCCGGCGAGGTTGAACCCGGCCATAGCGAGGCCGCGCTCGCTCTCGTCAGCCAGATCGGAGACCAGCGCCATCGTCGCGGGGGCGACTAGCGCACCGAGGACGCCGACGGCGATCATGGCGACCGCGGCAATCGGGACCGACGGCGCAGCGCCGACGGCGATGATGCCGACGCCGTAACACAGCGAGCCGACGACGATCGGGATCGTCCGCCCGATCCGGTCCGAGAGCGCGCCCATTGGATACTGCAGGAGGGCGAAGGGCGCGAAAAAGCATGCCAACATGAGCCCAGTCAATCCGGCGTCGAGGCCGAACTGCTGTTGGAAGTACAGCGTCCCCACGAGCGCGAAGAAGCCAGCTGTGAGTCGGTCGACGAACCCGAAGGCGTACGGAACGGAAAGCATCGGCTGCCGGCGAATCCCGTCGACGAGTGCGCGAGCAGTTCGGCGCGTGTCGGGCGTGCGGTCGTCGACGCTCGAGACGGCGAGGCTCACGCAGACGAGCAAGCCGGCGGCGACGACCAGCGGCGCGCGCGGGTCGAGCTCGGTCAGTTGGCCGCCGACCGGCGCGCCGAGTGCGGCCCCGGAGCCGATGGCGATTCCGGCCGCGCCCATGTTCCGACCGTGGCCACCCTCCAGATCCATCAGCATGGTCATCGTCAGCGAGAACGCCCCGACGGTCATCGCCCCCTGGAAGACGCGAAGGGCGAGCACGCCCGCGAAGGGGATCGAGTCCAGCGTGGGGACGGCGGCAAGAGTGGCGTAGCCGGCTGCGCCGGCGATCGCGCCGGTGACGATAAACGGCGTCCGCCGACCAGTCGTGTCGCTCACGATCCCCCAGACGCCGACGAACGCGACGTACGCCGCGAACTCGGCGATCAGAAACCACATACTCGCATCGAGCGCGCTCGCGGCAAAGGTTGAGGCCGCCTCGTCGGCCCCCAGCGTCGCGACGAGCGTCGACACGCCCGGATAGAGCAACAGCTGCGAGAACAACACCGCGAAGACGAGGACAGCGAGGACGACCCGATCGCGGTCACTCGAGTGCACGGACAGCCGTTGGTGCTACGATCCTATGAAGCGTCCGTTCTGCATCGGACTGTCGTCGCGCCGACTGTCGGCAGTGGGTGTGTAGCATTCTCTAGCCTGCTGTTTTTGCCGTTACTGCGACGCATATGTGGCTAGAGCAGTATGCATACTAAACATGAGCGACGACGCGAGCGACGGGCACGAGGCCGACTCCGGCGCCGAGCGTGGCGGGCGCGGACTCGGCACGCGCAGCGTCCACGCCGGCCAATCTCCCGATCCGACGACCGGCGCGAGGGCACCACCGATCTACCAGACCACCTCCTACGTCTTCGAGGACGCCGACACTGCCGCCGACCGCTACGCGCTCGAGGACGACGGCTACATCTACTCTCGGATCGCCAACCCGACCGTTACAGTTCTCGAGGATCGTCTCGCCGCACTCGAGGGTGGCGCGGGCGCGGTCGCGACCGGCAGCGGCATGGCCGCGCTCGACTCTGCAGTCCTGATCCTCGCCGAGGCGGGCGACAACATCGTCTGTTCGACCGACACGTACGGCGGAACATCGACCTACTTCTCGAAGACGGCCACACGGCGGAACATCGAGCCGAAATTCGTTCCCACCCTCGAGTACGACGCCTACGAGGAAGCCATCGACGAGGACACCGCCTTTGTCCACGTCGAGACGATCGGCAACCCCTCGCTCGTGACGCCCGACTTCGAGCGCGTTGCCGAGATCGCCCACGACAACGGCGTCCCCCTCGTCGTCGACAACACGTTCGCGACGCCGGCGCTGTGTCGGCCCCTCGAGCACGGGGCCGACGTCGTCTGGGAATCGACGACCAAGTGGCTCCACGGCTCGGGGACAACCGTCGGCGGTGTCCTCGTCGACGGCGGCTCGTTCCCCTGGGGCGAGCACGGCTACGACGAAATCGCCGGGCAAAACCACGCCTACCACGACGTCGACTTCTCGCGGGACTTCTCGGATGCACCGTTCGCCGCGACTGCCCGATTCCGGTCGCTACGTAGCCTGGGTAACCAGCAGTCGCCGTTCGACGCCTGGCAGACCTTACAGGGCCTCGAGTCGATGCCGCTCCGCGTCGAGAAACACTGCGAGAACGCCGCCATCGTCGCGGAGTACCTCGATGACCACGACGACGTCGCCTGGGTCACCCACCCCGGCCTCGAGTCCCATCCGACCCACGACAACGCCACGGAATACCTCGCGGACTTCGGCGGGATGGTCGCGTTTGGGCTCGAGGAAGGCTTCGAAGCGGGCAAAGCCTTCTGCGAGGAGGTCGAGCTGGCTTCCTTCCTCGCGAACATCGGCGACGCGAAGACGCTGGTGATCCACCCCGCGAGCACGACTCACGGCCAGCTCTCACCGGACGAACGGGAGGAGGCCGGCGTCACCGAAGACCTGATCCGCATGTCGGTCGGTATCGAGGACCCCGCGGACATCCTGGCCGACCTCGAGCAAGCCATCGAGGCCGCGACACAGGCCTGTCGATCCGACGGTGAGGGGCAATGACGACAAAGGATACAGTCGATCTGGGCGAGTTCGAGTTCCTCTCGGGTGAGTCGATCCCGCGTCTCGAGGTGGCCTACGAGACCTACGGCGAGTTTACCGGCGACAATGCGGTGCTGATCTGTCACGCGCTGACCGGCAGCGCCCACGTCGCCCGTCGGCCGGACGCCGGCGACGAGACCGCAGGCCAGGCCCGCGCCTGGTGGGGCGACGTCGTCGGTCCCGGGAAGGCGGTCGACACGAGCGAGTACTACGTGATCTGTGCGAACACGCCCGGCTCGTGTTACGGGACGACTGGCCCCGCAAGCGAGAACCCGGAAACGGGCGAACCCTACGGTACCGACTTTCCACCGGTGACGATCGGCGACTGGACCCGCGCCCAGCGGCGGCTGCTGGACGAACTGGGAATCGGCCGGCTGCACGCCGTCATCGGCGGCAGCGTCGGCGGCATGAACGTTCTCGATTGGCTCCGACGGTATCCCGACGACGTCGAACGGGCAGGTGCGGTCGCCACTGCCGCCAAGCTCGACCCACAGTGTCTCGCGCTCGATACAGTTGCCCGGCGGGCAATTACGTCCGATCCCAACTGGAATGGGGGCCACTACTACGACGGTCCCGAGCCCGAAGACGGGCTGGCGCGCGCGCGCCAAATCGGCCACATCATGTACCTCTCGAAGGCCTCGATGGACCGGAAGTTCGGTCGCCGATCGGCGGGCCGGGAGACGGTTCGCGAGAAGCCGCCGGACCCCGCGGCTGCCTTCTTCCCCTACCGAGAGGTCGAGTCCTATCTGGACTATCAGGCCGACAAGTTCACCGATCGGTTCGACGCCAACAGCTACCTCTACATGACGCGCGCGATGGACGACTTCGACCTCTCAGCGGGCTACGAATCCGACGCCGACGCGCTGGCGGCCTTCGAGGGCGAACTCCTCGTACTGTCGTTTACCGGCGACTGGCACTTCACCGTCGAGCAGGCCGAGTCACTGGCCGAGTCGGCACGCGAGGCTGACGTCGACGTCGCCCACCACGTCATCGAATCCGACCACGGCCACGACGCCTTCCTCGTCGAGCCCGAAACCGTCGGCCCGCCGCTGTCGGATCTGCTCGCGGACGGCCTCGGCGGCAGTTCGATCACTGACACGGCACCGGAACAACCCGACGAGACCGGAGAGTTCGCGCCCGTTCATACGAGTTTATTTTCCAGATAGGATAGTATAGTTCCTGTCATATACGAGAGATATTTAGCCCTGGCAGTACGTTAAACACGTCCGCCTGCGGATTATATTTGAGCTCGTGACAAACTGTTCCGTAAATTATAATAACACGCTTACTTATGTGTTGGTAATGTCAGACGGAGAGCAACTCGAGTACGAAGAGGAATCGGGCGAACAACGGCACGTATCACAGTCAAGCGACAATGAGCTGCCGATCAAAGAGGGGGCAGTGTTCGGGGCGATCGCCGTGGTCGCGACGTACCTCGCGCATCTCCTGATAACAGTCGTGGTCGCGGGACAGACATCACCGCAGACGTACATCGACGGGAACACCGAGAGCCCGACGGTCGTGGTGACGGACCTCGTCCCATCGTGGGTCGCAGCCGGATGGAGCTATCTCTCGACGTTCGGGATCGGATTCGAGGCCAGCGGAGAAGCCGCGACGCTCGGCGACGCGCCGAACAACGTCGCCGCGATAACCAACTCCCCGTTCTTGCTGTCCGATACGCTGCTGTTCGTCGCCACGATCGGGTCCGTCGTCGCCGCCGGATACGCGGTCGCCCGCTACACCGGTGCTGACGACCCCGTCGAAGCGGTCAAGGCTGCCGTGACGGTCGTCCCGCCGTATCTGGTGTTCGCAGCGATCGCCGCGTTCCTGATGACACACACCTACGCCGATCAGTCCCTCGTGGGAACGATCGCCGGAGTGTCGGTCGAGAACGCCAACTCGATGAACGATCTGGGTACCGTGCCGGCGCTCGACGGCGGGCAGTTCATCAACGACGATGGCGAGATCACCGGGAGCATCGAGTTCGGTCCGTCGACGAACGATGCGATCCTCTTTGCCGGCATCGTCATTCCCGCCGTCCTCGCAGCCGTCGGCGGACTGGTAACCCAGTGGCGAGACGCGATCGATACGGCCGTCGCGAAGGTCAACGAGCGGTAAGCGGCGACCGATCCGACGCTGCCGTTTTTTCGATCCGCAACTCGGACAGACGCCTGTCAGTTAGATTCGGTGCACCTACAACCCGTCATGCAGGTGTGCCGGTCACTTGTGACAGCAGACCGTCTCAGTCACCGGAGCCGTACCCGCCCTCGAGTGGAACGTACTGGTCTGCAGTCGAGCGGCCCGAGCGTCGACGAGTGATCCAGTACTGGAGATCGGAGACGAACAGCGCGAGGTTTTCGCGGGCGAGTACCTTCATCGAGACGCCCTGTGGCGAACGGAACAGCGCGATCAACGACCACATCGTCCCGGCCGCAAGCGCACCCGCAGCGGAGAAGGTCATCCCCAGCGTGAAAAACGTCGTCGCATAAACGAACCCGATGCCCATCGACGGCAGGCTCGTGCCGAGGGGGACACGCGCACTCGAGTCACGCAGCGTCGGTGCGAGAAAGACGATCGAGAGACTGCTCCCAGCCATGAATACGAGGTCTTGCCACATCATCATGGCTACTTACTCAATTGTGAGTTAAAACTCTCTCGGTCGAGAAATGGGCAGTTAGCACTGAGAGTCAGCGATCACTGATGAAGCGATAGAACCCACGAGGAGAACGGGACGAGAGCCGCGTCGACCCGTCGTCGTGGGACCACAACAGGCTATTACGCGGGCTAAATACGGCTTAGTCTCGAGCGATCAGGGCTCGGCGAGGACGGTCTCCTCGACCAGCGTCTCGCGGGCCTCGTCCATCGACGTGACGACGACGTCACAGTAGGGTTCGACCGCCGGTTTGGGTTCGAAGCCGATCGCCAGCCCGGCCACTTTGAGCATCGGCAGATCGTTAGCGCCGTCGCCGACCGCCACGGTCTCGTCGAGGTCGACGCCGACATCGTCGGCGAGGTCCTCGAGCGCGTCGTCCTTGGTCCCCTCGATCAGCGGCCCTTCGACGTCGCCGGTGAGTTCGTCTCCCTCGATCGGCAGCCGGTTCGAGACGATGTGGTCGACGGACACGTCCTCTCGTTCGAGGGCAGCGGCGACGCCGCGTTCGAATCCGCCGGTGAGGATGGCGGTCGTGACGCCGGCGTCGTTCAGTTCCGCGATGAGGTCGGCAGCGCCCTCACGGAGGACGACCTCGTCGAAGGCCGCTTCGGCCTCTGCTTTTGGGAGCCCCTCGAGCAGGGCCGCACGCGAGCGCAGACTCTCGGCGTAACCGATCTCGTCGTTCATCGCGCGCTCGGTGATCGATTCCATGTCGTCGGCGACGCCACAGCGGTCACCGAGCAGGACGGTCATTTCGGAGTCGGAAAGCGTTCCGTCGAAGTCGAAAGCGACGACTGTCATTGCTCGCCGCTTGTGGGTCACCGGATAAACCAGTTCAGGTTTCGACTCGCGAAGCTCGACGATAACCTACTCCTCACCCTCGACCGGCGTCTTGACGATCGTCACCGGTCGTGTGGCCAGCCGCGCGACGCGGTCCGTGACGCTGCCGAGTAGTTGGCGGTACTCGCCGGACCGTTCTTTCGAGCCCATCACGAGCAGGTCGACGTCTGCCTCGTCGGCGTAGTCGAGGATCTGCTCGTGGGGCGAGCCATGTCTGACGACCGTCGTCGTCTCGAGTCCCGCTTCGGCGGCCGCCTCGGCAGCCGACTCGAGGGCGTCCTCGCCGACCTGTTCGAGGGCGGCCTCTAACCCTTCGAACTCGTGGACGTACTCGTCGCCGCTGTAGGAACTGTAGACATCGCTGTCGACGATGTACAACAGGTGAAGTTCGGCCCCGGCGTGTTCGGCGACGGCGATGGCGTGATCGGTGGCGAGTTCGGTTCCTTCCTCAGCATCGGTCGGCAGCAAGATGCGTTCGTACATGGGTACCACTACACGTTCCACACCGAAAACGTTGAGCAGAGAGTTCACGTCACGAGAACCCCGGATAGCATCGCCGACTGCGGACGGATATGGGCACGTTCCGGGCCCCAAACCGATATCGTAACGTTCTCGCCGCGCTACTGGAAACGCGTCCGACGTGTCCGTACAAGACGACCGCCAGCAGCCTGCGGTGATCGACCGATGACCGCGGCGACGCTCGAGGTCGTCGCGATCGCCTTAGTCCCGGCGGTTCTCTGGGGGTTCTCGCCGATCTTCGATAAACGGGGGATGGCCGCGGGCGGCGGTGCCGTGCAGGCGTCGCTGGTCGTCGTACTCGTCGACTCGACGTGTTACTGGCTCGCCATCGCGGCCCTCGAGGGTCGGTCGGCTATGGCGGGGCTGACCGGCGAGACGCTGGCCGTCTTCGCGTTCGCGGGCGTGGTCGGCACCGCAGTCGGGCGAATTACGATCTTCGTCGGCGTCGATAGAGTGGGCGCGAGTCTCAACAGCGCGATCCTCAGCGCGCGACCGCTGTTCGCGACGCTGATCGCGCTGGTCGCGCTTGGCGAACCGCTCGGGCCCGTCACCGGCGTCGGGATCGTCGTCCTCGTGGCCGGCCTCGCACTGCTTGCGACCGCTCGCGGCGGCGACCTCGCGGGGTGGACCACCCGCGACCTGCTGTGGCCGATCGCCGCCGCAGCTACCTTCGCGGTCGCGAACGTCAGCCGCCGATACGGCATGCTCGAGACGCCGATATCGGCTCTCGAGGCGGTTGCGATAAACGAGACCGCCGGCCTGGTCGCCCTGTTGGCGTACGTCCTCGCCTGGGGTGGTCGTGACGCGCTCGCGAAACCGCGGGCGTCGTATCGCTACTTCGTGGGCAGCGGCCTGCTGACGACCGTCGCGATGCTTGCGTTGATGACCGCACTCGGCCTCGAGGGTGGCCGGATCGCCGTCGTCGACCCGCTGGTCGCAACCGCGCCGCTGTTTACCCTGCTGTTTGCTGCCGTCTTCCTGCGCGACGTCGAGCGAGTAACGAAAGGCGTCGTCGTCGGCGCAGCGTTGATCGTGGTTGGCGCTGCACTGATCACGATCTGAGACAGCGGTATGTTTTGCCGGCCACGCGCACAACGGAAGGGTTTACGTGCTCCGCACGGTTTGCTCGCACATGAAGGTTCTCGTCACGGATCCCATCGCGGATGCGGGTCTGGACGTACTCAGAGACGCCGGCCACGAGGTCGAAACGGGCTACGAACTCGAGGGAGACGACCTCCTCGAGGCAGTCTCGGACGCAAACGGGCTCATCGTTCGCTCCGGGACCGAAGTCACGGACGAGGTCCTCGCGGCCGCCGAGGAACTGGTTATCGTTGGTCGAGCAGGAATCGGCGTCGACAACATCGACATCGACGCTGCCACCGACGAAGGTGTCATCGTCGCCAACGCCCCCGAGGGCAACGTGCGCGCAGCCGCCGAGCACACCGTCGCGATGACGTTCGCGGCTGCCCGCTCGATCCCGCAGGCACACATCCGCCTGAAAAACGGCGAATGGGCCAAAAGCGACTACCTCGGTGCTGAGCTCAACGGGAAGACGCTGGGCGTCGTCGGCCTCGGTCGCGTCGGTCAGGAGGTCGCCAAGAAACTCGACTCGCTTGGCATGGACATCGTCGCCTTCGACCCCTACATCTCCGAGGAGCGCGCTGACCGCCTCGGTGCCGAACTCGTCGACTTCGAGCCGTGTCTCGAGCGCGCCGACTTCCTCACCATCCACACGCCGCTGACGCCCGAGACGGAGGGCATGATCGGCGCTGACGAACTCGATCTCCTCGAGGACGGCTACATCGTCAACGTCGGCCGCGGCGGCATCATTCAGGAGGACGCACTCGCCGCCAAAGTCGAGGACGGCACGGTCGCCGGTGCGGCACTGGACGTCTTCGCCGAGGAGCCCCTGTCTGCGGACTCGCCGCTGCTCGAGCACGACGACATCATCGTCACGCCCCACCTCGGGGCCTCGACGGAGGCCGCACAGGAAAACGTCGCGACCTCGACCGCAGAGCAGGTCAACGCCGCGATCGCCGGCGAGCCGGTCGCCAACGCCCTGAACGCCCCCTCGATCGACGAGAGCGCGTTCCCCCGCGTCGAGCCCTACATCGACCTCGCCGAAACCGCCGGCAAGGTCGCCGCGCAACTGCTCGAGGGCCGCATCGAGGATGTCGAAGTCGTCTACGAGGGCGAAATCGCCGACGAAGACGTCGAGTTCGTCACCGCGAGCGCGCTCAAGGGCGTCTTCGAGCCCCTCGAGTGGCAGGTCAACGCGGTCAACGCGCCGCAGATCGCAGAGGATCGTGGCGTCGACGTCACCGAGTCCAAGACACGCCAGGCCGAGGACTTCCAGAGCCTGATTTCGGTGACCGTCAGCAACGACGACGACGAAGTGTCCGTCGACGGCACCCTCTTTGCGGGTGACGACCCGCGGATCGTCCGCATCGACGGCTACCGCGTCGACGCCATCCCCCACGGTCGGATGGTCATCACGCGCAACACCGACGAACCCGGCGTCATCGGCCTCATCGGCTCCGTCATGGGCGCCCACGACGTCAACATCGCCGGCATGTTCAACGCCCGCGAGACCATCGGCGGCGAAGCACTGACCGTCTACAACGTCGACAGCGAGGTCCCCGCAGAAGCGAAAGCGGAACTCGAGGACGACGAGCGCGTCATCGGCGTCAGCGACATCACGCTGAACGGACAGAACTAACCGCGAGAGCGAGGCGACACACGCAGCATACGCGCTCTTTTTCGCCGAACGACAGCCGGTGGCAAAAGACCTATCGCTCGGACGACCAACGTCTCGAGTATGACCGACGACGTTGCAGTCGACTTCGGCGAGGACGGGCTCGTCCCCGCCGTGGCACAGGACGCCGATACCGGCGAGGTCCTCATGCTCGCGTACGTCTCGCCGGAGGCGCTCGAGCGAACGCGCGAGACTGGCCGCGCTCACTACTATTCGCGAAGCCGCGACGAGTTGTGGGAGAAAGGGGCGACGAGCGGCCACGTGCAAGACGTTCAGGAGATCCGCGTCGACTGCGACGCCGACACCCTGTTGTATCTGGTCGACCAGGAAGGCGGCGCGTGTCACACCGGCCACCGGTCGTGTTTCTACCGGACGATCGAGGGCGAGAACGTCGGCGAGCAAGTGTTCGACCCGGACGCCGTCTACGAGTAACCGATGAGCGAGCGCGTCCCGCCCGCCGACGCCCGCTCCGACGCCAGCAGTAGCGACGACCCGACACCGCTCGAGACCCTCGAGGCCGCCCGCGACCGCCTCGAGACGATCGAGACGCGGATCGATGATCACGGCGCGGACACCGTCGAGGAGGTTGCAACCGCCTATCGAAACGCGACCGACCTACTCGAGGACTACGTCGACCGCGCGACCGGGACCGGCAAGGAGAACTTTCAGGCGTATATCGAGCTCGAGGGGAAATTCGACGGGCTGGTCTCCGAGCTCGACGAGGACCTCCCTGAGCGCGCGGCCTTCGAGGACGCCCTCGAGGCGATCGACAAACGCCGACTCAGCGAAACCGATTTCGAACGGGCCCACGACGCTCTCAAGCCGGCAGCAAAATACGCGGACATGCTCGACGAACGCGAGGCTGCCCGCGAGGCGCTGGCGGAGGCCCGCAAAGCCGCGAACAAACGGCTGCGAACGCTCGACGACGAGATCGACGAGCGCGAGCGGCTGCTCGAACTCGCGGATGCGGATCTCGACGCCCCGGTCGAGCGACTTCGTGAGCCGATCGAGGACTACAACGAGGCGATCCGCGAGGCGTTCGAAGCCTATCGCCTCGAGACGAGCGCCCGCGAGGTGTTCGATCTCATCGAGCGAAGCCAGTGGTATCCGTTCGTGACCTACGAGCGCCCGCCCGACGACCTGCTGGCGTACGTCCGTGAGACGCCAGCAGGCGAGTACACGATCCCCGAGTTGCTCGAGTACGCCGACTACTCCCGCTCGAAGCTCTCGCATTACGTCGAGAGCGCGGACGAGCTCAAACGCACCGTCGCCACACAGCAGACCTACCTCGAAGGGATCGACGCCGGGGCGCTGACGGTCGACTGGCCGCCCGAGCCCGAGGGGGCCCTGCGATGTCGAACACGGGAGTACCAACCGTTCGTCGCACGCGTCGGCGACGAGGACGTCGTCGCAGCCTTACGCGAGGTGCGACTGCTCGCGACCAACCGCGACTACGACCGCTTGCAGACCGCAGCCCAGGCCGTCGCACAGCTGACGCCCACCGAACGCGAGCGGCTGGCCGACGGTCGCGTCGCCGACGAACTCGAGACGTTGCGGGCCGAACGGGAGCGACTCGAGGACGCGCTCGCGGTCGACGATCCGCTCTCTAGTAACAACTGAAACTGTTTACACACTGACCGCACAGCCGTCGTGCGATCAGGTGCGCACTGACGGTCAGTGGCTACGATGGTAAGCGGTGCTGCGCGCGTTGCCGAACGGCATCGTATATATATCGCTGGGCCGTTCGCCCGACTATGCGAACGACGCGGCGGTCAACCCTCGTTGCACTTGGTGGCACGCTCACGCTGTCGACCACGGCCGGCTGTCTCGGCGGTTTCGGCGGCGGATCGCTTCCCGACGACTGCGACGGCGAAGCGGTCGAAACGGTCGATTCGCTGCCCCACCCGACACTGGGCCCGGAAGACGCCCCCGTCACCGTCGACGTCTTCGAGGATTTCGCCTGTGGCCACTGTGCGAGGTTCACCACAACCGTCTATCCGCAGATCGAATCGAACTACATCGAGCCCGGAGACATCCGCTATCGGTATTTCGACTACCCGATCCCCGTCGATGAAAACTGGTCGTGGCGTGCTGCCTCGGCCGCCCGCGCAGTACAAGATCGAACCGACGCCGAGACGTTCTTTTCTTTTGCCAAGGGGATCTACGAGGAACAATCCCGACTCACCGAAGACGGGTACCAGTTCATCCGGGAGGTCGCCGACGACAACGGCGTCGACGGCTGTACGGTCGCCACAGCGGCCAAAGAGGAGGCATACCAAGCAGTTGTCGAGGCGGACAAGCAGACAGGCGACGACCGGGGCGTCCCCGGAACGCCAGCCGTCTTCGTCGACGGCGAACTCCTCGAGAACTACGCGTGGGACACTGTCAGCGCCGCGATCGACGGGCGACTCGAAGGCTCGAACTAAGCGGTCGCGAGCAGTCGGTTTATAAACGGGCAGACGAGTCACAGTGCATGAGCGGGTCAGGACCGGGACGGCGGGACGTTCTCATCGCAACATCTGGGATGCTCATGGTTGCCGGCTGTACGGATAGCATGGCTACCACATCCGGCTACGGCGCGGCGTACGGAGACGCGTACGGGAGCGAGTGAGCATGGTCGATCACACGCCACGTCTCGGACTCGGGACGTACGAGCAGGGCGAACAGTGGGACCACACCGATGCGGTCGAGGCGATCGACGCACACGCGATCGTCCGCGGGCCGATCGCCGAGCGACCGGCGACCGGCGAGTACGACGACGAACTGTATCACGCGACCGACCAGGGGATCACCTGGCGCTGGGACGCCGCAAGCGACGACTGGACCTATTTCAGCGGGCGCGGAAGTGATGAGCAGCCGGTCCCGGGAACGAGTCACTTCGAAGCTGCCCAGATCGCCCACGCTCGCACCGAAGAAACCCCCGTCTGGAACGTCGAGGCCCACGGCATCGAGGGCGACGGGACGACCGAAGTCGGCGATGCCGTCACCGACCTCCTCGAGACGGTCGCCGAAGCCGGCGGCGGGATCGTATATTTCCCGCCGGGGCGCTATCTGCTCGAGCGGACGCCGCTGATCGGCGACGACACGATCATACTCGGTGCGGGCCGTGCGACCGTTCTCGTCGGGATCCGCCCCGACGGTGAGAACGGGCGGGCGCTGCTCTCGAATATGGGCTACGACGAGCCGGGATACGACGGCGCGTCGAACTGGGAGGTCTGCAACGTCCGGATCGATTCGCCGGAGTCGACGGGGATCATGCCCGCCCACGCGGAGAACGTCCGGTTAGAGCGGATCTACGGCGACCGCATTCACTACCACCACATCGACGTCGTCTCGTCGAAAAACGTCGTCGTGGACGGCTACTGGGCGACCCGCGGCGGCGACGGCGACTCGGACGCGCCGGTGCAGTTCGACAGCCAGCAGCCGGGGACGGGCTGGAACAGTGTGTGGGACGGCAGCGACGACATGCTCGTCGCGGACGACGGGACGCCGACCAGGAATTGTACGCTCACGAACTTCGAGATCGACCCGGCGAACGACCCGGACTACGGCGTCCACCTTCACCGCGGGACGAACGAGTCGATTACCATTACGGACGGAACCATCACCGGCTGTCAGTACACGGCGATCAGAGCCGATCCGGACGAGACGGTCGCAGACCTGACGATCGATGGCGTCTCGTGTCTCGAGAACGCACGCGGGATCACCCTGGGACACGTCGCGGACGGTCGTCGGAGGTTGACGATCAGCAACGTCACGATCAGGACCACGGACGGCGATGTCGCCAGCGGCTCGGGGCTGTACGCAGCCGGCTTCGACGGCGCTGCGATAGCAAATGTCACCGTCGACGGGCCGTTTACGAACGCGATCATCTTCGACGACATGGCCGACCTGAAACTCAGCGGCGTGACCGCGACGGGCGCGGACCACCAGTCGTTCCGATTCAGAGAGAACGTCGACGCGACGCTCACGACCGCTCGCGCAGCCGACTGTGGCACTGTAGGCGTCTACGTGGGTCCGGGAAGTCGTGTCGCGTACGGCGGCGTCACGTTCGACGACGTCGGGGATCGGGTCGTCGTCGACGGCGAACTCAGAGAGTGGACCTCGTCGTGATCGAACGGGTGTAACGACCCACGCACCCGAACCAGCTTATGCGTCGGCTTTCGCAGCGGTCAGCGCCTCGTACATGTCGCCAGCGAGGGTCTCGGCGCGGTCGCCGTCGCGGGCTTCGGCATAGATTCGGACGAGCGGTTCGGTGCCGGAGGGACGAGCCAGCACCCACGCGTCGCCATAATCCAGCCGGTAGCCGTCGCGGGTGTTGAGGTCGGCGTCGGCGGCCTGGGCCTGATTGGCCGCCGCATCGAGCATCGCATCGCGTTCGGCTGTCGACTCGTAATCGACGTTGTGACGGACGTTGACGTAGCCGTCGTAGGGCGCGACGAGTTCGCTGACCGGCTTCTCGGCGACTAACTCGAGGAAGCGCGCGGCCGTGTAGGCCCCGTCCCGCGAGAGCCGATAGTCGGGGAAGAAGATCCCGCCGTTGCCCTCGCCGGCGATCGGCACGTGTCTGCCGTTTGCCTCGAGTTCCTGAATGCGGGTGATGATGTTCGTCGAGCCGATCGGGGTGAGCTCGAGGTCGGCCCCGACGTCGGTGACGACGTCGACGAGCCGCTGAGAGACGTTGACCGCCGAAACGGTCGTGTCGCCAGCCTCGAGTTCGGCGGCTGCGAGCGCGGCGAGGGTGGCGTCGCCCTCGACGTATTCGCCGTGTTCGTCGAAGAAGATAGCCCGGTCGGCGTCGCCGTCGTGAGCAACGCCGACATCGGCGTCGGTCGCACGGACGAGGCGGCCCAGATCGGTGAGGTTGTCGGGGACGGGTTCGGGATCGCGACCGGGGAAGTGGCCATCGGGCTGGCTGTTAACGGTGACGACGCGACAGCCTAATTTTCGGAAGAACTCGGGGCTGGTCAGCGAGCCCGCGCCGTGGCCCGGATCGAGTGCAACGGTGAGGTCAGCGTCGGCGATTGCCCCCCGGTCGGTCGCCGCGAGCAGTTCATCGACATAGGCCCGTCCGACGCCGTCGATCTCGCGAACGCGTCCCGTCTCGTCCCACGGGGCGACGCTGAACGATTCGGCGAGCAGCGTCTCCTCGATCTCCTCAAGCGCCGCGACGGAGAGTTCGACGCCGTCAGGGCCGACGAGTTTGACGCCGTTGTACGGCGGCGGGTTGTGCGACGCGGTGATCATCACGACCGGGACGCCCTCGCGCTCGGCGTAGGCCTGTGCCCCCGGCGTGGGGGCGATCCCGAGGCGATCGACATCAGCACCCGTACTCGCGAGCCCGCTGGCAGCCGCGTCGGCCAGCATCCGTCCGGTATAGCGGGTATCGCGAGCGATCCCGACCCGTCCCCCTCCGTGATCAGCTCCCCAAGCCGTCCCCGCCGCTTTCGCGACGCGGAGGACGAACGCGGGCGTCAGCTCTTCGTTGGCGACGCCCCGCGTCCCACTCGATCCGAAGACTTGCATCACGCGCTAGTCCGGCCGGACTCCTCAAAGGGATTCCGCAATACGACCTCTCGACTGAGGGCGGAACGTTTTCGGCCCATCCCTCTCACGTTCCTGTATGCAATCGATCGAGGAAAAACGCGTCTACGGCGACCGGCAAGGGGCGATCACAGCCTACGTCGCGAGTGCGATTGGCGTCGTTCGCGTCCGGGTCGCCGGCGACACCGTCGGCGAGTTCGGCCTCTGTGCACGCTGTGGGGCTCGAGACGTCGCAGCCAGCCACGAGACCGTCGCCGTCGCGACCGAAGACGACGTTCGCGTCCTCGCACTCGAGGAGGTCTCCGAATCCGACCGCGATGGCAACACACCGATCGTCACCGACGACGAATCGTTCGTCGAAACGGGCTTCGGCCCGGCGGTCGCCGTCGGTTTCGACGACGGTACCCTGCTCGCAGCCGGGCCCGACGGTCGCGTCGCACGCCGCGCGGTCGGGGACGGCGAATGGACCTTCCTCACAGACGACCTCGAGCCGACGGTGTGCGCGATCGACGGCGACCTCGTGGGCACCGACGACGGCGTCTACCGGGTCGGCGACGACGGTCTCACACACGCCGGCCTGTCGGCCGTGCGTGACGTCTCGGCCACCGGCATTCCCTTGGCCGCCACCGCGGACGGCCTCTACAAACTCGGCAACGGCTGGATGAACGTCTTGGAGGGGTCGTTCGAGACCGTTGCCGCCGATCCGCGCTCGGAGCGGGGTGAGCTCGTCCGCGCCCACGCAGTCGCTGCAGACGGCGTCTACGAGTTCGTCGCCGACGAGTGGCACGAGATCAACGGCTCGAGCGAGCGAATCGTCGGCGTCGGCTACGGCGAGACCACCTACGCCGTCACGGACGCAGGAGCCTTCCTCGCGTGGAGCGACGGGGCGTGGCGGACGCGAGCGTTAGGCATCAGAGACGTTGCGGGCCTCGCCGTGTCGCCACACGCCGAATCGCAGTAACCGACCCCGACCGCACGCCGTTCTCGTGGCAGTCGGGAGAGAGACGGAGACGTAAATCGGGTAGCCACGCGAGACGGAGCATACAAGAGTTAACTATACTGACTTACACACTTCGATAGATGAGCGATCTCTCACGACGACGACTGCTGGCCACGACTGGCACCGTCTGTACCGGTGCAGTCGCCGGCTGTACGGGCGGCGGCGACAAAACTGATGAAAACGGAAACGAAGAGAACGATAGCGATGATCCCAACGATAGCGGCGGGAACGACGGAAGCGCGACGGTCGATACCGAGGGGGCGCGCCTCGGTAACATCACCGTCGACAACCTGTCGAACTCGGCCCACACGATCGACGTCATCGTCGAGTTCGACCGAGAGATCGAAGCGTGGGCGACCGAAGCACTCGAGGCCAGCGGCGGCATGACCCTCGAGCGAAACTGGCCGTCCGAGCCCGGACAGTTCCGCGTGACAGTGCGATTAGATCAGGGCGAACCGGTCGAGGTAACGCCTGCTGACTGGAACGAGCCGTCGTGTCTGAATCTCTTCGTACGGATCGACCGAGAGGGGAAGCTGACGATTCTCAGCGATACGAGCAGCGGCCCGTGCGGTGCCAGCAACGAGAGCAGCGACGGCACTGACGCGTAGCCGGCTGCCACCAGACGACGGGTTCGACGCGCTCGAGGGGCGAGCGCAGGCGAGAACGAAAGCTGGTTTAGCCCCCGGAGTGTGCCACCGACTATGATCGTCAGTGGATCCACGTCCCAGGCACTCGCCGCAGCGCTCGCTCGTGAACTCGAGGAACCGCTCGCCGCCGTCGAGTACGACCGGTTCCCCGACGGCGAGCTGCTCGCGGCCGCCCCCGGTGTCGCCGACGCCGACCCCGACCGAGCGGTAATCGTCTCCTCGACCGTCTCGAGCGACGCCCACCTCGAGGTACTCCAGTTGCAAGACGCCGTCCGCGAGGCTGGCGTCGAGGAGGTCATCACCGTTCTACCGTACATGGGCTATGGCCGCCAGGACAAGGCGTTCGAGCCGGGTCATCCCATCTCCGCGCGTGCGATGGCGCGGGCGATTTCGACCGGCGCAGACCGCGTGCTGACCGTCGATCCACACGAGGAGGCGGTCTGTGAGTTCTTCGAGCCGACGGCGACTGCCGTCGACGCCGCGGGCCGACTGGCCGAACCCCTGCCCGACGACCTCGCGGATCCAGTCTTCCTCTCGCCCGACGCGGGCGCGATCAACCTCGCCGAAACGGTCCGAGAGGCCTATGGCGAAGGCGAAACCGACTACTTCGAGAAGGTTCGTCACTCCGGGACTGAAGTCGAGATCACGCCAAGCGACGTCGACGTGACCGACCGCGACGTCGTCGTCGTCGACGACATCATCGCGACGGGTTCGACGATGAGCGAAGCCGTCGGCGTCCTCCGCGAGCGATCGGTCGGTCGGGTCTACATCACCTGCGTCCACCCGCTGCTGGCTCGCAATGCCGTCACGAAGCTCTCGCGGGCCGGCGTCGAAGCGATCTACGGCACCGACACTATCGAGCGCGGCGTCAGCACCGTTTCGGTCGCACCGGCGCTCGCGTCGTACCTGTAAGCAAACGGTTAAGTACTCGCCCACACGTGGCCTAGTCGTTAGCGTTTCGCACGGAACGGTATCGACCGTGCGAGCTGCGACGACAACCCGCGAAACGGAGTCTATGCACGGAATCGTCCACAAGACCCTCAAGGAGTACGTCGTCGACCGAACTGACGACGAGACCTGGGACACGATCGTCGACCGGGCCGGCCTCGAGCCGACGCTGTACCTTCCCGTCAGCTACTACGACGACGCCGAGATCGACGCCGTCCTCGAGACGCTATCGGGGATGGCAACCCAGGACAGACACGCGATCGAACGCGGCGTCGGTCGAACGCTCGCGCCTGAACTGCTCTCGACGTTTAGCGCCCACGTCAGCCACAACTGGACGGTATCGGACCTGCTCGCCGAACTCGAGGGTGTCTACGACGACATCGAAACCGCCACCGACGACGCGTCGCTGCCTGCGATTTCCTCGCGTCTCGAGTCCGATCACGGGGTCGTCACCTACGAGACCCACCGCGACACCACCTACTGTGGCATGGCCCACGGTATTCTCGACGGGATCGTCGCCGCATTCGACGGCGACGCGACCGTCACGGAGACGGCCTGCGTCCACGACGGGGCCGATGCGTGTCGGTTCCGCGTCGATTTCGAGTAGCGACGAAGGCGGACCCGCAGCCACCGATTGCTTCCTATCAGTATTGGCGCGATCGCACCGCAACGATGAGGAGCATCGCAACGGCAATGAGCGCCGCCGGGATCCCGAAGCCGGGCACCGCCTCGAGCGCCGCAGCCGGCCCGCTCCCGACGCGTGCGGTAGCGGTTCGATCGCCGACAGCGATCTGGTATCGACCGGGTTCGTCGAAGCGAAGCTCAGCCTCGACCGTCCTCGAGTTACCGGCCCGGAGCGCCACCGGTCGCTCGGCGACGACGCCATCGGCGGTCCGGAACGCGAGGACAGTCGCTGCCGGGCGCTCGTCGGCGGCCTCGACCGTTGCGGTCACCGTCACCGGCTCGCCGGGCTCGACGCGCTCGGTTTCGACCATCAAATCGGTGACGGTCACGCTCGCAGCCGAGCGGACGACAGCGGTCAGTCGCTCGGAACCGACGCGGACCGTGTACTCGCCCGGTTCGGCAGGGGTCCACGAGAGGCGGTGGCGCGTCCCCTTGCCGGCTGCGAGTCGACCCTGGTGAGCATCGACCGGTCGGCCATCGACCTGCAGCGTCGCGTCGTACGATCCATCCCGGCTACCGACGTTGTCGACCGTGGCCGGAACCGACACCGGTTCGCCGACCGGGACCGCGATCACGCCGCCAGATGCACCGGCGATCCCAGCCGTCCCTGAGGCGTTCCAGTGCGGCCATTCCTGGCCCGCTACCTCAATGGGGCCCGAACCGAATCCGTACTCGAAGGCTGCGACTGGCTGTTCAAAGATCGCCGACTGCTGGCTCCGGGACCACATCTCCGGGGTCGCCTCGGTTCGTGTGTACCGCTCGGCAGCAGCCCGAACGTCGGCCCCGCCGTAGTCCTCGAGCGTTTGCAGGAAGTCGGCCTCGGTGATCGGGCCCTCCTGGGCGTTCAGCGCGCGGAAGACGTCCGCGAGCGTCCGGTCGCCGTCGGTCGCGAGCCGCAGTCGGCGGTCGAGTTCGCCGTAGACGAGTGCCCCCTTCACGTAGTCGGTCTTCGGATCCGCCCATGTCGAGCGATCAACCAGTATCCCATCGGCGTACGGCGAGCGCTCGCCGCGCTCGAGGAGGTCGCTGAAGTCCCCGAAGTCGGTGTCACCGCGCTCGAAAGCGAGCAGCCCCGCGTAGTAGTCGGCCTGGGCTTCGACGAGCCACGCCGTCTTCGGTGTGGTGTCCGTCGCCGCACTCGAGAAGCGCTGCCGGACGTGGACGTACTCGTGGAGCCAGGCTGGGTTCGGCTCGTCGAGTGCGGCGTCGGCGACGACCCACGCGTCGGCGCGACCGTACTGGATCCCGCGTGGCCCCCAGTCGGCCTCGGTGGGCGCTGCGATCACGACCACCTCGTCGCGTCGCATCCCGACCTCGAGTCGGTCGCGTGCATCCGCCAGCGCTGTCAGGATCGCGTCCGGCGACTCCTCGAGACGGGCGGCCTCGGGAACGACCAGCCGGATCGTTCCACCGTTGGTCGCTCGCTCGTACGTCGTTACCCGACCGAAGACGGCGATATGGCCGCCGGTCGCGCCCGGTCCGTCGACGGTCACTGTCTCCTCGATGCCGACCGGGTCGGTCCGGCGCAGGGAGATGTTGAGCGAGGGAACCGCGACGATCCCCCAGTCACCAGTGTCGACGAACGTGTATCCCGTCTCAGACGAGCGCGTTCCGTACGTCTCGCCCTGCCGGTCGGCCGGCATCGTGTAGCGGATCGTCGGCTCGTCAGTCGCGTCGGTCCACGCGTAGGTCCGCTCGCCCGTTCGCTCGAGGCCCGTCACCGATTCGACGCTCGCACCCTGCTGGAGTTGGATCTCGAACTGGGTGACGGCGTCGGGGACGTGAAACGTCGTCTCCGCCTCGAACACGTCGGTGTCGTCAGGACGATGGCGGAGGACGGTCGTCCGGTCGAACACGTCCGTGGAGCCAGTACTCGGTCCGACCGAGCCGAGCGTTTCGCTGTGACTCGCGGCCAGTGCTCCGCTGGGATCGGCAGTCCCAGTGGGTGTCGCCGCCTGCGCCGGCTCGAGGACGCCGACGCCGGCCGGCAGGCTACAGATGAGCACGACGACGAACGCAAGGGCGGGGATTCGGGCGGTCACTACCCACCTCTGGTTAGTCAGTGCACAAGACCTTTGTGACGACGGTATCTTCCACTGAGAAATTATATTTGAGCGAGATAGAATCGGCTATGTTAGATTCGAACGGTCGCCCGTGTCGCTGTCCTCGTGAGCGGACTACGAGAACACGTCGTTCTGGGCGATATAAACGGCCATACCCATGACGGACCATCATTCGGTTTCAAATTGTGTGATTTCTGGAAGGAGTCTTTATGCTGAATGGTAACGTTTATCCTGGGCATGGTCAAGAAACGAAATCTCGACGGGATGGTCGCGATCGTCACCGGTGCTGCAGGGGAAATCGGAGGCGGCATCGCACGCGAATTGGCCGCTGCGGGCTGTGACATCGTCATCGCCGATATCGGCGTCACGGAGTCCGCAGCCAATGACGACTCAAAGCCCGACAATATCGATCACGCCGAAGACCTCGCTGACGAGATCGAGGCATCGACGGATTCTGAGGCGGTGATCGTCGAGTGTGATGTCACGAGCGCAGACCAGACAGCGGAGATGATCGACGCAACACTCGACGAGTTCGGGCAGGTCGACATCCTCGTAAACAACGCCGGGATCATCACCTACTCGCCGGTCGAAGAACTGGATGAAAGCGAGTGGGACGCCGTCATGGACGTCAACGCGAAAGGGGTCTTTCTCTGTTCGCGCGCTGCCATCCCGGAACTCAAAGATGGCGGCACCATCGTCAATACCGCCTCCATCGCCGGCGAGATGAGCGCCGCAGGAATCAGTCACTACGCGGCATCAAAGCACGCCGTGATGGCGCTCACGAAAACGCTCGCACTCGAACTCGCCGAAGACGACGTCACGGTCAATGCGATCTGTCCAGGGATCGTCGACACCCCGATGTGGCGCGACGTCCTCACCCCCGCAAGCGAAGAGCCGTACGAGGAGACGATTCAGCGGTCGATTCCCCTCAACCGTGACCAGAAGCCGGAAGACATGGGCCGCCTCGCCGTCTTTTTCGCCGAGAATCGCAACGTTACGGGCGAAGCGGTCAAAGTCGATGGCGGCATCACACAGGACGTTCTCTAACGCCAGCACAAACAACGAACCGATCAGGTTCCAATACCACCTTCGCAGTAGCTGCGGTCTGTTTGTCTGATGATTCCGAAGCTATCAACGCCGCAAGAGTCAAAACCGCCTGCGACGCTCGGCGACGACTACTCAGACGCTTCCGCAGCTGCTAACGGCTCGAGCGCGATCTCTGCATCCACCTTTTCCGTTCGGGTCGCTCGCGACCACTCACGCAAAAATCTGGTCCAAAAAGCTGCCTCGCTGCTCACGGGTCGCTTTGCTCCCCGTTCGCTTCCGAGGGCTTCGCAGTCGCTCAGCCCTCGCACCGCTCGGCAGTTCTATTCCGAGGCCTCAGCAGCCGCCAGCGGCTCGAGCGCGATCTCCATCGTCACGCCGTCGACATCCCACTCCTTGCGGTGGCCGTCCTCGACCGTGCGGCGTTCGTCGGCGCGGACCTCCTGGCTGATCAGGTCCTCGCGCTCGGCGACGAGGTCGGCAACGCGGTCGTCGTCGATCGCGAGGTCGAGCGCGATCCGCTCTTCGACGTCGAGATCGAGATCCTTGCGCATCTCCTGAACCCGGCGGATGACCTCGCGAGCGTAGCCCTCGCTCTCGATATCATCGGTTAGCGAGGCGTCGACGTAGGCGACGCCGCGGTCGTCGCCGTCGGTGCCGAAGGCAGTGCCGGCGATGTCGTCGGGCGTCTGCGTGACGAAGGAAACCATCTCGTCGGTGATCTCCTCGTCGTCCTCGAGCACGTCCGCGACGGCCTCCTCGATCGCCTCGAGGCTCGGCTCGTCGATGCGGGCCTCGTTGAGCGCGTTCATGACCTGGCCGGCGCGGTCGCCGAATGCCGGGCCGAGTTCGCTCATGTCCGCCTCGGCGCTGTACTGGAGTTCGCCCCACCGGTCCTCCGGTGAGACGAGTTCGATCTCGCGGGCGTTGAGCCGCTCCTCGAGCATCCTGGTGTGGCGCTCGACGGCCTCGACGACGCGCTCGTCGTCGGCAGCGACGACCACGCGCGGGACCGGCCAGCGCAGCTTGCGACCGGCCTGCTGGCGGGCGTTCGCGCCCGCTTCCTCGATCGCACGCAGGAGTTCGACGTCCTCCTCGAGTTGCTCGTCAACCCAGTACTCGTCGACTTCGGGCCAGTCCTCCATGTGGACGGTGTCGAACGCGTCCTCATCAGTGAGGGTGCCGTAGATCTCCTCGCTGATGAAGGGCGCGTAGGGAGCCAGCAGGGCGACCGTCTCCCGCAGCACGCGGTAGAGCGTCGCGTAGGCGGCCCGCTTCGAGTCGCTGTCGGCCTCGTCCCACATGCGCTCGCGGACGGCCTGAACGTAAAAGCGCGAGACGTCCTCGACGACGAACTCGAGGAGTTCGTCGACGGCCTTGTCCTGGCGGTAGTCCTCGAAGTGGGCAGTCATCGCGGCTTTCGTCGACTGGAGCCGGGCGAGCACCCACTCGTCGAGGGGCTCGAGGGCGTCGTCGACCTCCTCGAGCGTCGTCTGCTGGGGGTCGAAGCCGTCCAGGCGCATGTACGGCAGCGGGAACCGGAAGACGTTCCACAGCGTCCGGAGGTGGTTCTCCATCGTCTGCATCCCGTCCCAGTCGAAGCGCATGTCCTCGCCCTGCGGGTTGTTGGACAGCAAGAATAGCCGCATGACGTCCCGACCGTGGCGGTCGATCGCCTCGTGGGGATCGACTAGGATGTCCTTGGACTTGCTCATCGCGCGACCGTCGGGCATCAGCGCGTGGCCGTGCATCAACACTTCCGTGTACGGGCTCTCGCCGAGTGCGGCGGTGCCCATCCCCAGCTGGGACCAGAACCAGCCCCGGGTCTGGTCGTGAGCCTCGAGGATCAGGTCGGCGGGCCAGAGCTCGTCGAACCGGCTGTCGTCCGAGGGGTAATCGAGGGTCCCCCACGAGGCGACCGAGGAGTCGAGCCAGACGTCGAAGACGTCGGGGACGCGGGTGTAGGTGGTGCCATCCTCGGTGATCGTCAGGTCGTCGACCGTGTCCTTGTGGAGGTCGACCGCCTCGGGATCGACGTCCTGATCGACGCGCTCGGCGAGTTCCTCGCGGGTGCCGATGACGATCATATCCTCGTCGTCATCCCGGTCTTCGGGGGTCCAGACCGGCAGCGGAATCCCCCAGTAGCGCTGGCGGGAGACGTTCCAGTCCGGTGCTTCCTCGACGAAGTCACGGAAGCGGTTGTCGCGAGCCCACTCGGGGTGCCACTCGCTGTCCTCGATGTTCTCGAGCAGGTCGTCTTTGATATCCGTGATCGTGATGAACCACTGGTCGGTGACGATCTGGAGGATGCCCGTGTCACAGCGCCAGCAGTGGCCGTAGCTGTGGTGGACGGTGCCCGAGGCCAGCAGCGCGCCGTTGTCCTCGAGGTCGGCCATGATCTCGTCGTCGGCGTCCTTGACGAACTGGCCCTCGTACTTGCCAGCTTCCTCGGTGTAGACGCCGTCGCCGCCGACCGGACAGAAGATCGGGAAGCCGAGTTCGCGACCGCGCTCGAAGTCGACCTCACCGTGTCCGGGTGCGGAGTGGACCAGACCAGTGCCGTCGCCGTCGGTGTCGACGTAGTCGGCGGCGTAGACTTCAAAGACGCCCTCGGCGTCGACGTGGTCGGGCACCTCCTCGGCGAGCGGGTGCTCGTAGGACCAGCCGAGTAGCTCCTCGCCGGAGAGTTTCTCGACGATCTCGTAGTCGTCGTAGCGGCCCTCCTTCAGAACCTCCTCGTGTTTCGCGTCGGCGAGATAGAGGAGTTCTTCCTCACCCTCTTTCTCGGCGCGCACGCCGACGTAGTCGCCCTCCTCGTCGACGGCGACGAAGGTGTTCGCGGGGACCGTCCACGGCGTCGTCGTCCAGATGACGATCGAGCCCTCGCGGTCCTCGAGCTCGAATTTGACGTAAATCGAGGGGTCCTCGACGTCCTCGTACTCGACCTCGTTGTTCGCGATCGCGGTCTCACACCGGGGACACTGCGAAATCGAGCGGTGGCCCTTCTCGACTAAGCCGCGGTCGGCGGCGTTCGAAAAGCCCCACCAGGCTGCTTCCATGTATTCGGGCTCGAGGGTCTTGTAGGGGTTGTCCCAGTCCATCCAGACGCCGAAGTCCTGGAAGTCCGACTGCAGGCCCTCGAGTTGCTCGTTGGCGTAGTCCTTGCATTCCTGGATGAAGTTCTCCTCGCCGAACTCCTCGATGTCTTTCTTGTTCTCGAAACCAAGCCGCTCCTCGACGCGAGTCTCGATCGGGAGCCCGTGCATGTCGTAGCCCGGCCGATCGGTGACGTCGTAGCCCTGCATCCGCAGGTATCGCAGGTAGACGTCTTTCAGCGACTTGTTCCAGGTGGTTCCCATGTGCGCCGAGCCCGACGTGTACGGCGGGCCGTCGACGAAGAAAAAGGACTCACCGTCCGATCGGTGCTCGACCGTCTGCTCGTAGGCGTCGACGTCGTCCCAGTACTCGAAGACCCGTTGCTCGAGTTCGTCTGGGTCGTACTGGTCGTCGACCTCGCCGAACCTGCTCATATCCGACCTAATCGCCTCCGACAGTAAAGAGGAATCGATATTGCGGGTTACTCCGAGCCCCGCTGGTCAGTATCAGTACGCAAAATCGAGTCGCGGTCGTTTAAATGTACTCCGCGAGGACCTTCTGATAGCCGAGCCCATACACGCCCGCATACAGCATGACGCCGCCGAGGGCAGCCAGCCACAGCGCGATCATCGCCTCGCCAGCACCGAGGTGCTGGAGACTGGCCTGTTCGACGAGTGCACCGCCAACTGTCAACACGCCGGCGACGACGGTGTAGACGAGCAGCGAGAGTGATTCCGTGAGCAGTTCCGGGCCGATCGATGTCATTACCACGCCGGTAGCCACCCAGTCAAGGTAAACCTGTCCCCTCGCGTGCGACGCGATCACACGACTATGATCACACCGAACCGACTCGAATTACTATCTCGACAACGGACGCTCGAGTGTGCCCGCGTCCGATCCAGACACCGACGGCGACGCTGACTCGGCAGCCGGCGAGCCCGCCTATCCGACCAGTCGCAACGTTCTCGAGGCAGACTGCACGCGTTGTCCCGCCCTCGCCGACGCTCGCGAGTGCATCTCGTGGGGGACCGGCAACAGCGACGCCGATGTCGTGGTCGTCGGCGAGGCTCCGGGCTACGGGAACCCCGACGCGGAGCGCTGGCAGGGTGGCAACTGGACCGGCAAGGCCTACACCTCGCGTCACTCCGGACGGCGCATCCGCCGCATGCTCGAGCAACTCGGCTACGACGACACCTACTACACGAACGCGGTCAAGTGCTTTCCCGCGGACCCCGACGACCCCACCACGAACCGCGAGCCCACCGACGAGGAGCGAGCGACCTGTCGGACGCACCTGTTGGCCGAACTCGAGGCCATCGAGCCGACAGTGGTGCTCGCGACCGGCAAACACGCGACAACGAGCGTGCTCGCAGCCGAAGATCGGGACCTCGAGGGGTTTCTCGACAGCGTCCTCGAGCCGGTGTGGTGTGACCGGCTCGGCGTTCATCTCGTGCCGATCCTGCATCCATCGTATCAGGACGTCTGGATCGGTCGACTGGGATACGAGCCCGAAGCGTATCGCGCGGCGATCGGCGAGACCCTAGACGAGCTGTGTGCGTGATCGTCCACGGGCCGAGTACGAGCACCGATCTCGATTCCACGTGACTCGCGTTGCTGGGCCAAATAAGGGCTATAATCGTCTCTAGAGTCCTCACTCACGATAGTATCATACGACAGGCAGCGTTAATATGGTGGTGCGTGGTATCGCGCACCATGTCTTCCAGCGAAAAGTTCGCGCGAACGACGTACACCTGCCCGGAATGTGCGGGCAAACTCATGAATCATCGACACACGTTCGAATGCCGGGCATGTGGGTACATGCCGTTTCGTGTGAGGTGATACTGACAGGTGTCCGTATGAGACTGCTCGAGACGAGTCCGTGACCACCCGACCACGTCTCGGGCCTGTCGCCAGCGGCCAGCGAGTCTCGAGCGCGCTCGGGAAACCTTCATACGACGAGGCGACACACACTCGCGTATGAGTACGATCTTCAGTCAGATCGTCGAGGGAGAGATCCCAGCGCGAATCGTCTACGAAGACGAGGCCACAGCCGCCTTTTTGGACGCCAATCCACTGTCGCCCGGTCACACGCTGGTCGTCCCGAAAGCGGAGTACGAGCAACTCGACGACGTTCCCGCGGACGTCGCCGCGGACCTGTACGACACCATCCACCGCCTTGTCCCGGTCGTCGAGGAAGCCGTCGACGCCGACGGGACGACCGTCGCGTTCAACAACGGCGAAGCTGCAGGCCAAGAAGTGCCACACGTCCACTGTCACATCGTCCCGCGCTTCGAAGGCGACGGTGGTGGCCCGATCCACTCCATGTTCGGCCAGCGACCCGACCTCGACGACGACGAACTCGACGACATCGCCGCCGATATCGAATCTCGCGCCTAAGCCGGCGACGCTCACTGGCTTTCGATACCCGAGTCAAAACACACACGCAAGTGCCGTGACGTTTTTACTGTCCGCCCGGGCATATCGCGTATGAGTCTCGCCGACAGGGTCGCCGTCGCCCTCGAGTTAGGCAGCGTCCTCGTCTCGTGTCTGCTCTTTGCGGGGACGTTCTTCCTTCTCGCGAGTGGCCCCCCGACCGGTCGGGGCGATCCATGGGTAGTGCTGATCGGCGTCGGAACGGCGTTCGTACTCGTCTGGACAGTGGTCGTTCCACTGTACGAGCGTACCCTATAGTAGCGTCCCCAGCAAGAGATCGCCGTAGACCAGCGCGATTACTAGCCCGGCGAACACCGGCACGAGAAACGGCGTTCCCGGCGAGACCCAGACGGTCTCTTGGGTCGCGAGCACCTCGAGTCCGTCCCGGAGCGTCTCCGGTGTCGTTCCGTATGCGGAGCCATCGATGTCGTCGAGAAAGGCCGCAGCGCCCCACGGATCGTCGGCGGCGGTCGCCGAGGCGGCGTCGCTGTCGGACTCGAGCGTCCTGCCATCGCCACGAACCGAGACGGTCGCGCTTACGGCTCCGTCGGTTGGCGGATTCGGCTCGGCGGGTAGCGTCGCCGGGTCGCGGTATCGCTCGGGGTGCTCGCGTAGATCCGCAAGGGAAAGGCCCCGCCAGCGGAGGTACATCCGCAGCGCATCGAGGTCGAGCCCGCGACGGGTACGCCCCGTCGGTGTCTCGAGCAGACTCCCATGCGTCTCCGGAATCCGCTCCCACGAGATCGGCCAGCCGATAAACATTACCGGCGCGAACCGGCCCGCAGCGGCGTTGCGAACGGCGAGGGCGAGCGGGAGTGTCACCCCGACGAGAACGGCGTTGGTCAGGATCGTAAACGAAAACGCACCGAGTGGCGGTGTCTCGAGCGGGACCGTCCACGAGCCGAGCGCATATTCGGGAAACGTCGGGAAGCAGACAGCGAGTACGAGCAGCGCCTTCGCATCGGCCCCGCCGAAGCCGCCGACCCACCAGAACAGGTAGGCGATCGGGACGACCACTCCGAGGCTGATCGCCGTCGGGAGCAGGAACTCGTAGGTCCATGCGTACTGGCCGGTGTTCCAGGCTAGCCAGCCGTCCCAGACCAGCACTGCGGTTCCGAGGAGTGAAAGTGGGATCCAGACGTTGCTCGAGATCCGTCTGGTCGCGAGGTCGCGGACAGCGGTCCAGGCGAAGACCGGAACGACGAGCAGTCGAAGGAGATCCGGGCCCGTCGCGACAGTGCCAGCGAGCGTCACGTACGGCACTCTCGAGCGCGGTGCCGTTACGTTTTCGGCATCACGGCTGGCGTCGGTCGTGAGAACGAACGTGCTATCCGTGTGCCCCCACAAAGCGACGGCCATGAGAGACCGCGGGGCGGTTGCGACACTGTACGTCGGCGTGTTGCTCGCGGTTCCGGGCACGCTGGCCTGGGTGACCGGACAGCCGCTCATCTTTCCAAGCCTCGGCCCTTCCGCGTTCCTGCTGGCGACGAGCCGCGACGAATCCGTTACCGCGCCGCGGCGGGTGATCGGCGGCCATCTCGTCGGCGTCGTAGCCGGACTGCTCGCCTACCACACGATCGCTCCCGGGCTCGAGGTAACCGCAGCTGCGCCGATGCTCGCAACCGATCAGTTCCGGCTCGTCACGAGCGGTGTCGTTGCGGTCGCACTGACTTCGGGCGGGATGCTCGCGACCGAGACGGGCCATCCGCCGGCGTGTGCGACGACGCTGATCGTCTCGCTGGGCCTCCTTCCGTTAGCCGTCGACGCGATGCTCATCGCTGTGGCGGTGATCATCCTCGTCGGGGCTCACGAACTGCTCACCCACGAATGGGAGGTCAGCGACAGCAGTACGATCGAAGACGAAAACACGTGAGTACCCGCTGACGAACACGGCAGTTGGCGCGGCGAGGTCACTACGCACGCGAGACAGGTCAGCCGACGGCGCGAAAATACGCCCCAAAGGGGCGACGGCCACGCGTCGAACGTGGCGTGTGCCGTTTAAATGACGCGGTTCTGCAGGTAGTCGAGGTGCTTTGCGTTGTAGACGATTTTGACCTCGTCGGTCTCGGCCGAGCCGATGCAGGTCAGACGGACGTTCTTGTCCTCGACCTCCTCGTCGGAGAGGATCTGCTGCATGTCCATCTGGATCTCGCCTTCCTTGACGATCGCGGCACAGTTCGCACAGGCACCGGCGCGGCACGAGAAGGGCCAGTCGTAGCCCTGCATCTCGGCTGCCTCGAGGATGTATTCGCCCTCGGCGACATCGAGCGAGCCGTAGTCCTCCTCGTCGAGGCCAGCGTCAGCGGCCTGCTCGAAGAGGTCGTCGTCGTCCATGTCCCAGCCCTGGTCGTCCAGTACTTCGTAGTTGAGGTATTCTACCGTGGGCATCACTCCCCGGTTCGAGCGCCGTACTGGTATAGCTTGCTGTTCAGACCTCAATCGTCTTTGAGTCAGGATCGACCAATTCGAATCCAAGACAGACAGGGTTCGGTGAACGATAGTGGGAACCACGGAGGGAGAAATGAAAATCCATCTCACTAACGACCAATTGATCGAAACAATTGCCGGGTTCGGACGCACAGTGCCGATCACGTCCCGACCGGCCCCGATCAGAATCCGAAGATCGGCAGGAACCGGAACGTCAGATAGGCACCGACCGTCGAGATGGCCGGCACGACGTTTTGCATGAGGATGACGCGGGCCGTCGTCGAGGGGTCGAACAGGTCCGACGCCTGTGGAATGTCTTCGGGTGCTTCCTCGCCGATCTCGGGGGAGCGTTCGCCCTCTGCTTCGGCGGTCAGAGCGCCGACCGAGACCGGTGTCTCCTCGCCGCGAGCGGCATCGGACAGCGTCGTCGTCCGGGTGGCCCGGCCCCAGCCCAGGCCAACGATGCTCATGGTCGCGATGACGACGAAACTCGCCGGAACGCCGATCGACGAGAGGCCGATGACGATCCCCGAGCTGATGACGGCGACGACGATCGCCGCGGTCAGCGGGAGGTTCGTGATGTCGTTGCCCAGCGTGTCGAGGGTTCGGCGGGCGATCGTGAAACAGCCGACCGCGACCGCTGCAGAGCCGATCAGGATCAGCGTCGTCATGTCGACGTCACCGGTGCCGTAGATCGGCGCGATCGCGTTCGCGATGTTGCTCGTTCCCGAGGAAAAGCCCATCAGACAGCCGATGGCGACGACTGTCAACGCGCCGACGATCTCTCGGCGATCGGCGTCGACACCGAACTGGAGGCGGGGCACGAGTCCCGATCGATCGATCGAGACCATCGGTCGATCGCCCTCTTTCTCCTCGATGGCGACCCAGGCGTTGATTCGGGGGTAGAAGTATCGCCCAACCACGCCGGCCACCCAGAAGCCGACGATCGGTGCGACGATCCACCAGACGACGATCTCGCCGAGCACGTCCCAGTTGAGTTCGCCGGTCGCCATGCCCAGCGCGGCGATCGCCCCGACGGCGGTCATCGACGTCGAGGCGGGGACGCCCGCGTAGTTGCCGATGAAGAGCGCGCCGCCGATGAAAAAGAGCACGGCGACGTTCGACCGCAGGGTAAAGATGGCGGTGTCGGTGACGAGTTCCTCGCCGAGCGTGGTGACGACCTTCGGGCCGATGGTGTAGGCACCGAGAAAGAAGAAAATCGACATCAGTCCGGCGGCCATCACTTTGGTGATCACGTTTGCGCCGACAGCCGGGCCGAACGCCGGGCCGGTCGTCGAGCCGCCGATATTGTAGCCGACGAAGATTGCGGTGAGGATCCCTACGATAAGCAGTACTTCCGTCACACGTAGAACTCTACCGGTGTGACCGTAAAAATGGCTCTGTCTGTCGCGATCACCGACGGTCGCAACCGCGTCACCGCCGTCGCTCGAGCGGGCCGTTTCGCCCGTGAAGTCGGACGGTCAAGTTCGAGACCGTGATCCTCGCGATTCCCAGCCAAAGAATTTCAACTGTACCTACCGTACGGTGCGGTATCATGTGCTTCGAGCAGGACTACCTTCTACAACGGGAACGACGAGACACACCTGTCGACGGGGCGGGTCGAACTGCAATCAGTCGACGCGTGGACCGCCTCGAGCCGACCCAGCCGGGTGACGGTCGACGATGCTGAATCCGGCTCGCGTCGACGCGGTCATCGACCTCGCGTACGGCGCGTTGATCATTCTCTCGATCGGCCTGATAGCCACGCTCGACACCACCGTCGGACTCGCGTTCGGCGTTGGCGTGTTCTCCTCGTACGTCCTGCACGTCGTCTGGAAGATGGCCCGGTTCGATCCGGATTGGATGACCAAAGCCGTCGAAGAGACGGTCGAGAAACAGGTCGAAGACGTCCAGACGCAGGTCGAGGAGGCGGTCGAACAGACCGTCGGCGAAACGGTCGAGGAACAGGTCGAAGACGTTCAAACGCAGGTCGAAGAGACCGTCGAGCAGACCGTCGGCGAAACGATCGAGGAGCAGGTCGAAGACGTCCAGACACAGGTCGAGGCCGTCAGCGATCGGGTTGACCGCCGCCCTCGAGAGGACGAGGTCGAGGAGATCATCGAGGAGTCGGTCGAGGACGAATCGGAGACGTAGCGGCGCGAACGTCCTCGAGACAGCGTACGGACTCCTGTCAGTCAGTGCCGGTGCAACCGCGATCGCCCTGCGGGTGCATCGGTATATCGTGACAGCAGACCGTCTCAGCGGACGAGAGTCACCGGGACCGGTGACCGCTTCGAGACCGTCTCGGCGACGTTTCCGACCAGGAATTGGCGCGTCGCACGGGTCCAGTCTTTGCCGTGACTGCCGAGGATGACCGTATCGTACTCCTCGGCGCGGTCGATGACGTTTCGAGCCGGATGGCCGATGCCGACGACCGTTTCGATCTCGCGGTCGCGGTCGGCTGCGATCTCGCGAGCGCGTTCGAAAACTTCCTCGGCGCGCTCGGCTGCGGCCTCGTCGAGGTCGTCCTCGAGCGAGAGGCCAACCGCCTCGCCCATCATCATCGACGGGACGCCGACGACGTGTAGGACGGTGACCTCGGCGTCGGGATGGTTGTCGAGGGCGTACTCGAGGGCGTGGCCGGCGTGGTCGGAGTCGTCCATCGGAACCAGAATCTTCGAGAGCATGCACGGAGTTACGGTCTCGAGCGACGTAAGTTCCCGTCAGGCGACACCCGGGAGAAGCGAGAAGAACCCGTACGCGAGGATCGTCGACATCGACGGGCCGATGATCCACATCGAGACGTACTTGATGATCGCGCGGGGGTTGAAGAGATCCTCGCCGCGAAGCACGGCTTCTGTCTCGGGCTCGCCGATTTCGGGTGCCGTCTCGCCTGCCTTCTCTTCGGCGACGATGGCGCCCAGCTCGATCTCGGGGTTCTCGACGTCGCGGGTGACCGCCTCGCGGACCGTGATCGGACGGGTCGCCCGGCCCCAGCCGATGCCGACGATCGTCATCACCGTCGCCATCACGAGGCTGATCGGGATGCCGGCCCACGAGAGCAGCGTCGTGATCGTGGACGCGGTCACCATGACGAACAGCGCCGCGAGCAGCGGGATGTCGCTGAGTTCGCCGCCAACGGAGTCCATCGTTCGCCGCGCGATCGTGAAGCCGCCGAGTCCGATCGCGAGCGTGGCGACGATGATCGCGGTGTCGGCGTCCAGTCCGCTGGCGGTCCCAACCAGCGGTGCGGCGGCGTTCGGGACGTTGCTCGCGCCGGCGCTGAACGCCATGTAACAGCCGATCACGAGGACGACGGCCGTCGTGACGAACTCCTGTCCCGTCGTGTTCGGGCCCAGCGTCGGCGTCGGAATCGTGCCACGACGATCGAGACGCAGCAACGGCCCCTCGGACTTCTCGATTTGTACCCGTTGATTGACCCACGGATAGATGTAGCGACCGATCAGCACGCCGACCCAGAGGCCGATAATCGGTGTGACGATCCACCAGGAGACGATCCCCGCGATCGTCTCGTAATTGAGCGTTCCGGTCGCCAGTCCGAGGCCGGCGATCGCGCCGACGGTCGTCATCGACGTCGGGACGGGGACGCCGAAGACGTTGGCGATGAGCATCCCTAATCCGATGAAAAAGAGCACGCCGACACCGGCTGTCAGGGTGAGGTCCGTCGTGATGATCCCCCCGCTGAGCGTGTCCATCACGTTCCGACCGACGGTCCAGCCCCCGAAGAAGACGAAGAACGTCATGACCGCCGCCGCCGTCGTCTTCGTGACGATCCCGGCGCCGACAGACGGTCCCCACGTAATCCCCGTCGACGACCCGCCGATATTGAAGCCGACGAAAATCGACGCGACGACGCCGACCAGCAGCACGGTTTCGACCATCGACCGACAGTATGCCGCTGCTCGTAAAATAACTAGTGGAACCACCTGACACATTTGTAGACTGATATGAACGTCCCGAAGCCTCGAGCGCTGCTGGTCCAAACAGCCATCCGTTGGAATCGGTCGGATACCTGAGTAACCGACCCAGAAGACGCCTGCTCGGCGGCCACCGTCGCGCCAGCCGTTCGAACCGAAACGAGAACGAGAGCGGGACTCACGGTCTCGGCTCGAGTCGAGACGAACCGACCCAAGGCGCGCTCACACTCCCCAGAAGGTAGCGATCCCGAGCACGGTGACGATCGACAACACCAACTGCAGCGGCGCACCGATCCGCGCGTAGTCGCTGAAGCGATAGCCGCCGGGGCCGTAGACGAAGAGGTTCGTCTGGTAGCCGATCGGGCCGAGGAAGGCGGTGCTCGCGGCGAAGGTCACCGCCAGCACGAACGCGAAGGGGTTCGCGCCGATGCCCGCCGCCGCGGCCGCCGCAACCGGGATCAGGAGCACGACGCTGGCGTTGTTGCTGATCACTTCTGTGAGCAGCCCGGTCAGGATGTAGAACAGCCACAGCACAACGATCGTCGGCAGGAACCCCGCCGACTGGACGACCAGCCAGGCGAGATACGTCGCGCCGCCGGTCTCCTCGAGCGCGATGCCGAGCGGGATCACGCCAGCCAGCAGGAAGATGATGTCCCACTCGACGGCGTCGTAGAGTTCGTTCGGCTCTAAGACGCCGGTGACGACCATCGCAACGACGCCCGCCAACGCGGCGACGAGGATCGGGTAGAGCTCGAGGGCGGCGACGGCGACGACGCCAATCATGATAGCGACGGCGATCGGGGCTTTGTCCGCGCGGTACTCGGGCCGGGGCGGCTCGCGCGCGACGATCACGTCGTCGCGGCTGGCGAGCCGGTCGAGCGTGTCCGGCGGCGCCTGGACGAGCAACGTGTCACCGACGTCGAGGCGCGTGCCGACGATGCGCTCGCCGACGAGTTCGCCATGGTGGCGAAGCCCGAGGACGGCCGCGTTGAACTCCTCGCGGAAGGCCTCGGGCTCGAGCCGCTCGCCGACGAGCCGCGAGTCGAGCGAGACGACCAGTTCCGTAATGATGCCCGCCTCGGTCGGCGTCGCAATTTCGTCGACAGTATCCGGACGACCGACCGGTTCGACTCCTTCGACGGCCTCGAGCGTGGCGATGGCGTCGCGGTCGGTCCGAACGACGAGCACGTCGCCTTCTGTCAGCCGCGTCGCCTGCCGCGGGGCGACCGATCGATCCTCGTCGTGGACGACCTGGACGACGTCGACGTCGGGCCCAAGGAGGGCAGTCGCCTCGCGGACCGTCTGGCCGACCAGCGGAGAGCCCGGTACGACGGCGACATCGGCGACGTAGTCTTCGACGTCGTACTCCTCGAGGTAGTCCGCCCGCGGCGGGACGCGCTCGGGTAGCAGGTAGTGGCCGACGAAGATCAGATACAGCGACCCGATGAGGAGGACGATTACGCCGAGTTTCGTGAACTCGAACATCGAGAACCGGTGGAGTTCGGGATACTGGGACCCCAGCCGGGCGCTGACGTCGCTCGCGAGGATGTTCGTCGAGGTACCGATCAGCGTGAGCATCCCGCCCATCTGTGAGGCGTACGACAGCGGGATGAGCAGCTTCGACGGCGACGTGTTCCCGCGGTTCGCGACGTCGGTGACGACCGGTACCAGCAGGGCGACCACCGGCGTGTTATTCAAAAAGCCCGACACCGGGCCGGTCGCGGCGACGGTCGCGAGCAACTGCTTGCGGAGGCTGTCGCCCGCGAACGCGGCCATCCGTCGCCCGAGTTCCTGGACGAGTCCGGTTCGGCTGATGCCGCCGCTCAGGATGAGCATCGCCAGCACGGTGATCGTCGCCTCGTTCGCAAAGCCCGAAATTCCGGTCGCGGGATCGACGCCGGTCCAGGGCTCGAGGACAACCAGCACCACGATTAACAGGATCGCAGTCACGTCGATCGGCAGGCGTTCCGTCAGGAACAAGACGAGCGCAAGGCCAACGACGCCGAAGACGACGAGGGTGTCCGTCGTCAGGTCGGGTTGAGTTACAGTCGTCTGTGCGATAAAATCGCACGCCGACACCGGCATAGGGCGACCGACACCGACCACACTTGTAACGATTCTGTCTAGATCGGGAACAATGCCGCGGCGATGGCGGTCGGCGAAACCGTCGCTTTTACTCGCGCCGGCCTCGCGCACTCGAGTATGCGCACTGATGCCAACGACGCGAGCGGGGCGTTCGAAGTGATCCCGGCGGTCGATATCCAAGATGGCGAGGTCGTCCAGCTCGTCCAGGGCGAACGCGGCACCGAAAAGACCTACGGCGAGCCCGTCGAGGCCGCCCGGCGGTGGATCGACGCCGGCGCCGAGACGCTGCATCTCGTCGACCTCGACGGCGCGTTCGAGGGGGAGCGAGCGAACGCCGACGCCATCGACGCGGTCATCGACGCCGTCGACGTGCCGACCCAACTGGGTGGCGGGATCCGCACCGCTGCGGATGCTATCGATCTCCTCGAGCGCGGCGTCGACCGGGTCATCCTCGGCACCGCGGCGGTCGAAACCCCGGAGATAGTCGCCGAAATTAGCGAGGAACACCCCGACAGCGTGGTCGTCAGCCTCGACGCAAAAGACGGCGAAGTCGTCGTCGAAGGCTGGACCGAAGGGGCCGGGATTTCGCCGGTCGAGGCCGCCGAACGCTACGACGACCTCGGGGCCGCCGCGATCCTCTTTACGAACGTCGACGTCGAGGGCCAACTCGAGGGCGTCGCGACCGAACCCGTCCGCGAACTGGTCGATGCGACGGACATTCCAGTGATCGCCAGCGGCGGTGTCGCGACGCTCGAGGACGTCCGGGCGCTCGAAGGCGCCGGCGCGGCCGCGGTTGTCGTCGGCAGCGCGCTGTACGAGAGCGCGTTCACGCTCGCCGAGGCGCAGGCTGCGGTCGAATCCGACGACTAGACGACGCGGGGGCCGTGTGGGTCATACGATCTCCGGTACCGAGGTTCCGACCGGACGCCGAGCAACCGGTTGGTTCTAGGACCTCCAGAATTCCGGCGTCAACAACACGAGCACGGGGATGATCTCGATGCGACCGATCCACATCATGACGATCATCACGGTTCGCGTCAGCGGTGAGAACGCGAGATAGTTGTCGAACGGGCCGGCAACGCCGAACGCGGGGCCGATGTTGAGGAAGATCGAGGCGGCCGCGCCAAGGGCGTCGAACTCGTTGACTGGATTGCCGACGCGGGCAGCGTCGACGACGATGACGACCGTCAACAGGAAGAAGATGACCAACGCGAGGGTGACGTACGTGAAGACGTCGCCGATGGTCTCCTCGTCGACCACGGTCTCGTCGAGTCGAAGCGGCCGAACGGCATCCGGATGAACGGCCAGAAACAGGTTGCGACGGAACGCCTTGAGGACCACCAGCCAGCGAAACGATTTGATCGAACACGTCGTCGAGCCGGCCATCCCGCCGGTGAACATACAGAGAAACAGCATGTGCTTTGCACCGGGCGACCAGAGATCGAAGTTCGCCGAGGCATAGCCCGTCGTCGTCACCATCGACACCACGTTGAACAGGCCGTGGCGAATCGTCGGCTCGAGCCCCATCGCGAGATCGGGATCGAGCGCGAGGGTGACGACCACGATCGTCGTGATCGACGCGAGGACACCGAGATAAAACCGGAACTCGGCGGACTCGAGCGGGCGCCGGAATTCGCCTTGCGTCACGGCGTACAGTATTACGAAGTTGGTCGCGCCGACGATCATGACGGGGATCAGCGTCCACTGAACGACCGGCGAGAACGCGCCGATGCTGTCGGGCTGGGGCGAGAAGCCGGCAGTCGAGACGCTGGTCAGGGCGTGTGCGACGGCGTTGTAGAAGTCCATCTCGGGTGCGAAGCCGGCGACGTGGAAGGTAAACAGAACGACCGTCGTAAGGATCGTCAGCCCGACGTACAGCCCCCAGATGAGACGAGCCGTCTGGTCGAGATGGGGATGGAGCCTGTGGACGTTTCGGGTCTGGGTTTCGGTCTCCATCAGCTGGGCACCGCCAACGAGCAGGTGCGAGAACAGGCCGATCGCGACGATCAGGATGCCGAGACCGCCGAGCCACTGCAGAATCGCCCGCCAGAGCATGATCGCGCGGGAGTGAACCGCGAACTCTGCGATCACGGTCGCACCCGTCGTCGTCACGCCGCTCGTACTCTCGAAGACGGCGTTGACCGGTCGTGCGAACACCCCCGTCCCCGCGACGAGAAACGGAATCGCCCCGACCAGCGCGACGCTGAGCCAGGTCAGCGCGACCATCAAAAACGCCTCCCGCTGGCCGATCTCGCGCTTGTCGGTCAGCGCCTCGAGGCCCGCTCCGAGGACGACGGTGACGACGAGCGTGACGAGAAACGGGAGCGGATCGTCTCCGTCGACGACGGCGAGCGCGAGCGGCACGATCGTCGGGATCGCGAGCCACTTCAGGACCGTTCCGGCGAGGCTACAACTCGAGCGCCAGTCGACGCGAAGCGCCATCTACCGACGTGTCAACGACCGGCAGGATAACGGTTCGGAGTGAGGAGACGATGCATACGGACTCCTGTCAGTCAGTGCCGGTGGGACACCGTCCTGCGGTTCCACCGGAAAGCGTCACAGCAGACCGTCTGAGCGCTGACCAGCCAAGGGTGGATCGTTGACCCGGTCGGCACCGACCGATAGCCGACCGGATCACTCTTGTTTGTATCCGTGGCCGACGTAGAGAGCGAAGACGTTGGCTACGAGCAAGAGGAGAAACACCAGCGTCACGTCGGGATCGCCAAGCCCCTGTGCGAGCAACGGGAGATGGACGAACGGGAGCGCGATCGCGATCCAAAACGAAAGAAACTGCGTTGGCCCTTTGAGTGAGCGCAGCAGCCACGAGGCTCGGTTGCGGTTAGCCTCCGACTCGGGGCTCGAGGGGGCGATCGCGTCATTTGAAACGGGGGAGTTTGACATCGAGACGAAACACCTCTTCTCGAATACGACATTCACACCACGGATCATATAACGGGTCGAAAATTGGGATGGTTTCGGTCCGTTTCACGCACGTCTTGTGAATTGCCTAATGTTTTCATACCATCTCAAATCCAACCAGACGTTTTACAACCGATTCTAAGGACGTCTCGAGTATATCGACAAACGAAAGCCAAATTAGCCATCCGAACCGACGGCTGCGGGGGCGAGCGGAACCGCCTTGTACCGGGGACGGTATGAGTTCGGCATGAGCGAGCGAACGGCAACCCGCACGCGCGAGACGGCCGAGACATCGATCGAGTGTACGATGACCGTTGACGGGACCGGGACGGCCGAGATCGACACCGGCATCGGTTTCTTCGATCATATGCTGACGTCGTTCGCCAAACACGGCCTGTTCGACCTCGAGGTCGAGTGTGACGGCGACCTCGAGATCGACGATCACCACACGGTCGAGGACGTGGCGATCGTCCTCGGCGAGGCGTTCGACGAGGCGCTGGGCGATCGCTCGGGGATCGTCCGATACGCCGACCGGAAAGTGCCGCTGGACGAAGCCGTCGCCGGAGCTGTCGTCGACGTGAGCGGTCGGCCACGGTTTTACTTCGACGGGGCGTTCTCCCAGGAACAGATCGGGGGGTTCACCAGCGACATGGCGCGTCACTTCGGCGAGTCGCTGGCGATGAACGCCGGCCTGACGCTGCACCTCGAGGTCGACGGCGAGAACGCCCACCACGAGGTCGAGGCGCTGTTCAAGACGCTGGCCCGCAGCCTCGACGATGCGACCCGGATCGACGAGCGCCGGGAGGGAACGCCGAGTACGAAAGGCACGTTGTAGGCAGCCCTCGGTTCGCTACGGACGACGCAGTTTCCCGCCGTTTTCGACGAACTCGCCGTCTTCGATGGCGTAGTCGACGATCGCGTCGGCCTCGTTGCTCTCGAGATCGTAGGCTCCCGCAGCCAGTTCCTCGACGGCACGTCGCTGCATAGGGAACTCGCGGTTTCGGAGGAGTCGAATAACCTTGTTATAGGCCCGCGGCGGGCTCGCCGACGAGGGTAGTGCGTCGGCATCGTCAGCCGCGTCCGCCGGTTCTGAGCCGGTGTCGTCCGGTTGTTCGTCGCGCTCGAGCGTGATGCCACCCGCGAGGCTCGTGGTGTCGGCGTCAGCGTCTGCTTCGTCAGTGCTTGGGTCGGACGCAGCGATGTCTGCGTCGGACTCGCTCGTCTCCGAATCCGACTCGTCGCCAGCGGATTCGCGGTCGGACGTGTCGGGAGCGGCGCGCTCGTCAGCGGCAGCGTCCGAGACGGTCGCGTTCGACGACGGGGTTCGAGATCGAGTAGCCGTCGCGCTGTCGGCGGTCGTGACGACCGACTCGCTTTCGGGGTGGTTACCGTCGGTCGCGTCGTCGGCCCCGAGGCGGGCGAGCAGCGGTTCGAGCAGCGTCTCGAGGCGATCCCGGCAGTCGGGACAGCAGACGACGCGGCGCTGTTCGGCCTCCGTCGGCTCGAATTCGGGTGGAACGATTGCGAACGTGCCGACGGCGTCGGCAGCACAGAAGTCACAGGTCCGAAGTTCTCGCATAGTGGCAGTTCATGTGGCCGGGCGCAAAAAGCATCCGTCAGACAGCAGTCTCGACACCGGATCGACTGCGAACACAACCCGTTGGCAACACCACCGGGCACGACCGATCGCCGGACATTATAGCCACGCATCCGTAGGGACGACAACGAATGTTCGACGAGATCATGGAGAAGTTCGAGGGGTCGCCGAGTCAGCAGGCCGTGATCCGCCTGCTGCTCGAGCGCGGGTTCTCCGTCAACGACGATGGACGAGTCGTCTCTGGCGGCATCGAAATTCCGAACACGGGGATAGCCCGCGAGATCGGCGTCGACCGACGGGTCGTCGACTCGACGACCGATGTCATCCTCGAGGACGACGAACTCCGGCGTATCTTTCAGAACATCTCGCAGGTGCCGAGCCTGATGGACCTGGCGCCGGTGCTGGATCTGACGGTGCTGACGATCACGCCCGACGACGCCGAACAGGAGGGAATCGTCGCCGAGGTCACGGGGACACTCGCCGACAACGGCATCTCGATCCGCCAGACCATCAGCGAAGATCCCGAATTCACCGACGAGCCGCGGCTCTACCTGATCACCGACGAGGAACTGCCGGGCGAGGTGATCACCGAACTCCGCGACCTCGCGTTCGTCCGGAAGATTGAACTTCAGTAGTCGGGGGAGTCGCCGTCGACGACGTCCGCGAAGTCGGTGAGCACCGCCTCGAGCGCGCTCGTGAGTTCCTCGAATCGATCGATCGACATGGCGTCGACCGTCACCCAGACGCCGTGGGGACCGCGGATAACTCGCGAGAGGTAGCCGTTTTCGAACATGCGGATCGTCGCCTGATACTCGCCGAGTTGCGTGTTGCGGTAGGCCGACTGGGAGTGAAAGCCCAGCCGTTCGTGGTCGGCGAATCCGACCAGATCAGCCGTTTGCTCCAGATCTGACCGGAGATAGAGCTGTTCGACGACGTCCTCAGTGAAGTACGTGATACTACGGAGTTCGTCGCCCACCGTCGTCCGGCAAACGCTGCGGAGCTCGTCCGCGAGTTGGGGATCGATCGCCTCGCGTTCCATGTGCCCACACACCGCATAGAGAAATAATAACGTACTGGTCGGGGCGAAACATACCTGACGGCCCATCTGTAGCCGCTAGACGAGGGGACCGACGGGCTCTTTTCACCAGCCGGAATAATTGCGTCATGGCCAGTCTCGAGCGCCGACAGTGGGAATATGACCCGAGAGGTGAGCGGCAGTGAGCGATGCCTATCGGACGGTCGCCGACGCCGCCACCGCCGAGTTCGTCGTCCAGGGCTCGGAGTTCATTGGCCACGTCCGACCGGTCGACTCCGCCGACGCCGCCGAGGCGTTTATCGACGCCGTCAAAGACGAGTACGCAGACGCGACCCACAACGTCCCCGCCTACCGCGTCCGGACTGACGACGACGGCGAGGGCTACTTTCTCCGGGAGTATGCAAGCGACGAGGGCGAACCCTCCGGCTCGGCGGGCAAGCCGGCGCTGAACGTCCTCAGCCAGCAGGAGCTCGAGAACTGTGCGGTCGTCGTGACCCGCTACTACGGCGGGACGAACCTCGGCGTCGGCGGACTTGTCCGGGCCTACTCCCGGGCGGTGAAAGAGGCCGTCGAGGCAGCCGGCGTCGTCGAGGAGCGCCCACACGAGCAAGTCGGGATCACCGTCGACTACGACGACTCTGGAACGGTCCGCTCGATTTTAGAAAGCGAAGGCTACGAGTTCGACGCCGACTACGAGGCCGACGTGAGATTCGACGTGCGTGTCCCGCTCGCAGAGGCCGAGGCGCTCCGGGATCGGCTACGCAGCGCGACGAGCGGTCGAGTTGGCCTCGAGTGAGACGGTCTGCTGTAACGCTTTCCGATGGAACCGCAGGACGGTCGCGGTCCCGCCGGCACTGACTGACAGGAGTCCGTCTGAACGGCGACCATCATCCGATCGGCCACGCTCACAGCGAGCGTGAACCGAAACGCGACGCGTGTGTTACGCTTCGCCCGGGTTCGGTGTGGCGGACTCCAGTTCGGACCCGGACAGTCGCGTGTAATTGCGATGCGACAGCGAGACGAGGATAGCCAGCCCGAGCAGTCGCAACAGCAACGTCGCCGTGAGACCAGTGAGTCCGGTGGATACACCGACGAGTGCGAGTGCGCCCTCGAGGACGAGCAGTGGGATCTCGGGCACCATCAAGAGGATCGAGGCGATCGCGTACAGCGCGCGTGTGCCGGCGTCGACCGACGAGTACTGGTAGCCGATGATCGTGACACCGAGTGCGTAGACGCCGAGGAACATCCCGAGGATGGGAACGACGACCTCTGGGAGGAAGAAGTCGAGGTCCATGACGTCTCCCCAGCCGATGAGTCCCCACGTCCCATCGACGTTGCGCGCGAGCAGGATGCCCGGCGAGAACACGAACGCGAACGGGACGAGGATCTTGTTCAGCGAGAGGAGGAACGCGGCGGTCGCGGTCTTGAGTTCGTCAGCTTTGGCGACGCCTGCGCCGGCGAAGGCGGCGACGGCGACCGGCGGCGTGACGTCAGCCATCAGGCCGAAATAGAGGATGAAGAGGTGTGCCGCGACAACCCAGACGCCCAGCTCCTCCATCGGCGCGCCGAGCATCGCGACCAGGATGATGTACATCGCGGTCGTGGGCATCCCCATCCCGAAGATGATCGCGGCGACGCCGGTCAAAGCGAGCAGGAGCAGTATCGACCCGCCGCTGACGGCGTCGATAAGCGCCGCGAGGTTCGGGCCGAGCCCGGAGACGCTGATCACGCCGGGGACGACGCCTGCCGCTGCGACGGCGATCACGACTGTGGTCGCGGTTCGTGCGCCCGAGTCCATCGATTTCAGGACGAACGTCCCGAAGCGGTAGCCGGCGTTGTCGGCAAGCGACGGGCAACCGAGCGATTTCGCACTCCGACGGGCGGAGTCGTCGATCGAGTCGTCGAGGGTAAGCAGCGGTGCATCCGCCCGTGGTCGGGCGAGCAGGAAGGCGACGCTGACGAGGATCGCGATCGTCCCGAGCTCCGAGACGGCAGCGCCCGCTGCGGCACCGAGCGCGTACGGGTCGGCAGCCGACTCGAGGCCGAGTAAGACCTGCACCGCAGACCCGAGGCCCACGCCGTACGTCGCGAAGGCCGCGGCGTGAGCGAGCGTGATCGAAGCGATCGAGCCGAGTAACGGCACGCGGCTGCGCTCGTCGTAGGCGGCCACGACGGCGATCAACGCGGTGATGGCGATGATCGTGTACCAGCCAGCGCGGTTGATCGACAGACGAGCGATGACGAGGAAGTAAATCAGGAGCGCGAGCGGGATCAGATAGAACCAGCCGCTGCGGAACTTCGCGAAGCCGTCGGGGAGTTCACCGCGTGCGAGGCCGCCGATCCCACCGCGGACCGCTTCGAAATGGACCATGACCCACATCCCGAAGAAGAACGCGATCGCGGGCAGGGTTGCGGCCATGATCACGTCCGAATACGCTGTCCCGGTGAACTCGACGATGAGGAACGCGGCCGCGCCCATCACCGGTGGGAGGACCTGCCCGCCCGACGACGCTGACGCTTCGACCGCGCCGGAGAACTCGGGCGAGTAGCCCGAGCGCTTCATCAGCGGGATCGTGAACGCACCCGTCGTCACCGTGTTGGCGATCGACGAGCCACTCAGCATCCCCATGAAGCCACTCGAGACGACGCTCGCTTTCGCCGGGCCACCCTTTCTGGTGCCGGTCATCGAGTAGGCGAGATCGATGAACCACTTGCCAGCGCCGCTCATCTCGAGGAAGGCCCCGAAGAGGATGAATATATAAATGAAGCGAACGCTGACGGAGACGGGCGTGCTCATGATGCCCGCCTCCGTAGTGTACCAGAGGTCGTAGACGATGCTCGCCCAGGTGTCGGGCTGGATCGCCAGCGCCCCGATGGCCGAATCGCTCGGGATGAAATACCCCCAGCGAGCGTAGACGATAAACGACGCGATCAGCGACATGAGGACGACGCCGAGCGTCCGGCGCGTTGCCTCGAGCACGAGCAGGATGCCGAGTGCGCCAAGCAGGAACGCACCGGACTGCCCCTCGAGTGGTACGATCGTGGTCAGGCCGACGGCGAGTGGCTCGAGTTGTGGCGGAACGGACTCAGCGAGCGGTGCGCCCGACTGGATGCCGAATGTCGCCAACTGCTTGATCTCGTCGTACGAGGTGACGATGTAGTACGCTGGGAACAGCGAGATGACGGCAAGACAGGCGTCAAGGGGCGTGATCCGACGTAGGCTCGGGTCGATAGCTGCCCATCGGACGCCGTCACGGAGTCGTTCGACGGCTCGTGTGACAGGGCTGTCCGGACCGAACCGGCCTTTGACAGCGGGAACGATCGCGCCGAGTCGGCGGGCGACGAATCCGTCGCCAGTGCTTGCCGGGAACAACAGAAACGCAAGGACGAGTGCGAAAGTCACGTGGATCGCGTACACCTGCAACGGCTGGAGCGACGCGATTTCGACGGTGCCGACGCCCGGCAGCGTCACACTGAACTGATAGCTGCGGGCTGCAATCCACATCTGGAACGCCGAAAACGTGATCCCGATCAGCGCAACGAGTGCAGCCGACAGACCCTGATGGGAGCGACTTCGCTCAACCTCCTGTAGTAATTCGTCCTGTTCTTCGTTCGAAAGAGACTCCGCGTCCTGTGTGTCTGTACTCATGGTATCATGTGTGAACTTCTCGGTTCGTCTATCGATACAGCTCGGGCCGCAGACTGGCGGAGTTCGTCGACGAGCGTGCGCTCGGTTACCGAGAGAGTGACTGCGTCGTCGGACAGCGAGACGAGATCGTAGCGCTCACCGTCGACGATGAGTTCGTGTCCGGCGATCGAGCCCGGAACGACGCCGATTTCGTCGTACGATTTGTCGAGTTCGAGGACGAGTCCCTCGTCGGTCGTCTCGATCGGTGCATCCGACGGCAGGCCAGCGCCGTGTGAATGAAACACCATTCGGTCCATTCGGAGCTGGGTCCCGTCGACGACGTAGATATCTTCGACGGTCGTCTTCTCGACGCTGTGAGTGTACGAGAGCGTCACGACGTCGCCATCGTCAACCGGCACTGAAAGCAACTGTTCGTTGGTGTCAGTATCGGTGACGACGAGCTGTCGCTGTGCCGACGCGGTCGACGTGACGGTTGCTGTTGCTCCAACCAGTACGAGGACGGCCACGATAACGGCCAGATAGCGGTACGGTGGGCGATTCACGGTCGGTAAATACGGAGACGGTTGTGCTGTTTGGCTTAGCCGAAGTATGCCGCAGCGCCCGGGTGGAGGTCGATCGGCATGCCGTCCTGTGCCGAGTCGACGGAGATGAACTCGGACTTCTGGTCGACGGCGTCGACGTTGTCGAAGATCGCCGTCGTGACGGCTTCGACGACCGCTTCGTCGACACCTTCGTGGGTCGCGATCATCGCCTGGACCGAGACCGTCTCGACGGCCTCGCTGATGCCGCCGTAGGTGTCGGCGGGAATCGTATCCTCGGCGAACCACTCGGCGTCGTTCATGACGGCCTCGCGGGTCTCGCCGCCAATCTCGACGAGCGAGATGTCCGCGCTGGTCGCGAGGTTCTCGACGGAACCGACCGGCCAGCCGCCGACGACGAACGCCGCGTCAACGTCGCCGTCGCGAATCTGGTCGGTCGCCGTATCGAAGTCGGTGTTCTGCTCGGTGAAGTCACCCTCCTCGATGCCGGCGGTCTCGAGGATCTGCAACGCGTTGACCTGCGTCCCGCTGCCAGCGTCACCGGTGTTGACCGTCGCACCATCGAGGTCCGCGATCGTCTCGATGCCGGAATCGGCCTGCGTGATGACGTGGATCGTTTCGGGGTACAGCGTCGCGACGCCGCGAATGTTCTCCATCGCGTTACCCTCGAGGTCCTTGTGGCCCGTGCCGTTGACCGCGAAGTAGGCGATGTCGTTTTGAATCAGCGCGAACTCGGCGTCCTCGCGATTGAGGCTGCCGACGTTCTCGAGGCTCGCACCGGTCGACTGGACTTGCAGCGAGTAGTCCGTGTTGTCCTCGACGATCGTCTTGAAATTGTTCGAGAGCGGGTAGTACGTGCCGCCGGTCCCGCCGGCGTGCCACGAGAGCGTGTTGCCGCTCGAGCCCTCGCCGCTACAGCCGGCGAGCGCTGTCAACCCGGCAGCGCCTGCTGCCGCCACGAACCGTCGTCTGTTGAGATCGTATGACATACTTTCACGATAATAGCGAGACTATTTATGCATTATCAATTTCGAAGGCCTATGCGTGTAGTTCTGTTACTTATTGTGGACAGCTACCAAATGTTTGTTCATCTATATTAGCTGTGTTGCATAATATAAGTATATAATTGGCATTCTAACTGTCGGCAGCGATCGGGTTCGACCGACCCCGGCGAAGGCAAGGGAATCTATACTCGGCTTCGGCGTGTTCGATCGAGCATGGACAGGAACGTCTGTGGAATCGATCGGGTCGGGCGTGTGCTTCTCGCGACAGGGCTCCTCGTCGTCGGCTATCGAACCAGACAGCAGACACTCGGCACGCTCGCGTTCGTCGCCGGCAGCGACCTCCTCGCCACTGCGGTCATCCAGCGCTGTCCGGTGAATACGCTGCTCGGAATCGACACCTGCGACACGACATCGTAGCGTCGAAGGGGATCACTCGAGTCCGAATCGTCCGCACAACAATCGAACCGACGCAGAACCGTCGCGCGATCGGGTGTGCAGTGATTCTGTCAGCGGCTCCGCTCCTCGTCGAACTCGTACGGAACAGCGTCGTCGACCGGCGGGGCACCGATCGCGATCAGCGAGGTCGGTTCGTCGGCGTCGTCGGGGTTGTACGCCCGGTAGGGTGCTTCGGGTTCGGCCGCGAATATCGATCCCTCGGGGACGGTGAACTCTTCCTCGGGCGTCTCGACGTGCAGCGTTCTCGAGAGGACGACGAACGCCTCTCCGCTTGAGTCTCGTGGTAGTGGTAGGCAAGCGGGAGCTGCTCGCCCGGTACTGCATCGAAGCGATCGATCGCGACTGCGTCCATCCTGGCCGCGTCGCTCAGTCGACGGAGATCGCAGGGGCAGTTATCGACGTACTCGCAGTCGTCCGGGTCGACGACGCTGTAGCTCATAGCAGTTGATCCGCAAAAGTCCGTTGTCCCGTTCAGTGAGAGACAGCGCGCAAGCGGCTCATACGGTCTGCTGTCACTGGTTCCCGGCGCACCAGCACGACTGGCGGGTACGCCGGTACTGACTGACAGGAGTCCGTCTCACGTCGTCCGGAACGCGCGGTCGCCGGCGTCGCCGAGACCGGGGACGATGAACCCGTCGTCGTCGAGTCGGTCGTCGATCGAGACCGTCAGCAGATCGGCCTCGTCGAACGTCTCACCGACGCGGAGCAGGCCTTCCGGTGCCGACACCGCCGAGAGGACGATCAGGTTCTCGGGTTCGGGTGAGTTCTCGATGACGTGATCCAGAACGGTACACATCGTACTCCCCGTCGCGAGCATGGGGTCAGCGATGATGACCGTGTCCTCCTCGGTGATTTCGGGCAGTTTGACGTAGTCGACCGTGATCGGGAACGAACCATCCTCGTCGCGGCCCGCTTCCTCGTCACGGCTCGCGCTGATGACACCCTGTCGCGCCCGCGGGAACGCTTTCAGCAGTCCCTCGACGAACGGCGTCGCGGCGCGCAAGACGTTGATGATGACCACGTCGTCCAGTCCCTTGACACGCTCGCCCATCGTCGGCTCGAGCGGCGTCTCGATCTCGACGTACTCGGTTTCCATCCGCCCATCGATGATCTCGTAACCACAGATCCGACCGAGTTTGACCAGCCCCTTCCGGAAGCTGACCTGCTCGGTCTCGACGTCGCGCAGGCGCGAGAGTGTATCCTTCGCCAATGCGTGCGTGATGAGATAAGCGGTATCGCGGTCTTCAATCGGCATATCCCAACAGCCACTCGCCGGGTAGTTCACAGTATCGATCAGCGCCGATCCACACACTGAGACCCGTGGACGGCGGGCACAACACACGTGCGTGGCGTACCGATGCCGTGTGACAGGCAGCGAGACGCGGTCGTCGCCCTGACGAGTGCCGGCAGAGAAGTTTATACTCGTTCGCACGTTATCAGTCGGCCAGTCGAATGGAAGAGAGCATCTCGGGATTCAAAGTTCGCGGTGACTGGGGCGACATCGTCGAACACGGCGAGCGCATCACGCGCGCGCTTCGAGAGGTAGACGTCCACGACTCCGAAGAGGCCGCCGACGCGGACTACACCGCCGCCTTCGAGGAGTGGGACGAATGGCGTCCCAAAGCCCACGAGACCCTCGATTCGGACGTCAGCGAGAAGACGGCCGATCAGGCCAGCGTCGAGGAGGGCAAAGGAGAAAAGGCCGGGAAAGGACCCGACGAAGACATCAAAACCGCTGGTGAGAAACTCTCGGAGTCGTACGAACGGCTCGAGGACGACGACGCCGAGGCGGCGGTCGGCACCTGGAAGGAGTCGATCGATTACGTCGCGCGAGCGGCCGACTCCGCGGGGCACAAGGCCTTGCGCCGGGTCGAGGACACGGTCTATCAGAACGTGATGACCCAGCTCGCGCCGTACTACTTCGACAACGAACTCGTCAGCGCCAACATCCAGCAGTCGACGCGCAACGGCGACAACGGCGAGCGGTTCGTCTTCGAGATCAACGTCAACGACGACGAACTCAAAGAGGTCGTCTCCGACCGCCTCGCCGAGTACGAAGACGAGATCGACCGCTGGCACGTCGAAATCGAGAAGGATACCGACGCTGCCGAGGCTATCGAAGGCGTGGAGCCACCACCCGAACCCGACGACAACTCCAAGTCGACGACGAACTGAGGCGAACGGACGCGTCAGCCGTGGGACGACCGGCAGCGCTGCTGTCAGTGGGCTCCTGTCAGTCAGTGTCGGTGCACCCGCGACCGTCCTGCGGGCCCACCGGGAACTCGTGACAGCAGACCGTCTCAGCCGAAGGTCGGCACACACTTGTAGGATCACCCAATAGGAAGGGAGTAGATGGTCGACATCGCCACAGTCGGAGCCTTCGCCGTGGCCGCGGTCGCGAGTCTGTTCATGGCCTGGGCGATCGGTGCCGGCTCGAGTGGCTCCACCCCGTTCGCTCCAGCAGTCGGCGCAAACGCGATTTCGGTGATGCGAGCCGGCTTTCTCGTCGGGCTGCTTGGCTTTTCTGGCGCGGTATTACAGGGTGCGAACGTCTCCGAGGCGGTCGGGACCGAACTTATCGGCGGCGTGACGCTGTCGTCGACCGCCGCCACGCTCGCCTTGCTCATCGCGGCCGCACTGGTGGCGATCGGCATCTTCACCGGCTATCCGATCGCGACGGCGTTTACCGTCACCGGCGCGGTCATCGGCACCGGCCTCGCCATGGGCGGCGACCCAGCGTGGGCGAAATACACCGAGATCGCCACCCTCTGGGTGCTCACACCGTTCGTCGGCGGCTCTATTGCGTACGCGGTCGCTCGAGCACTCCGGGCCGACGCGATCGCAGAGGAACACCTCGTCATCGGGCTGGCCGCCGTCGTCGGCGCGATCGTCGCCAACATCGAATTCGCGGTCCTCGGCTCGGGCGCTGGCGGCGCGTCGGTCGCACAGGTGACAGGACGCTCGCTTCCCGGCCCCGCAGTCGCGGGCACCGCTGTGGCCACGCTGGTCATCGCAGCGATCTGGGCAGGTGTGATCGCGTTCGATCTCGGCAAGGGAACCGAACGCGGCGAGCGACATTTCCTGCTCATCCTCGGCGGCCTCGTCGCCTTCTCGGCCGGCGGCAGTCAGGTCGGGCTCGCGATCGGCCCGCTGATCCCGCTCTCGAACGAGATCGAGTTACCGCTGCTCGCGATGCTCGTCGGCGGCGGCTTTGGCCTGTTGCTCGGCTCGTGGACCGGTGCGCCGCGGATGATCAAGGCGATCTCACAGGACTACTCCTCGCTTGGGCCGCGCCGATCGATCGCGGCGCTGATCCCATCGTTTATTATCGCCCAGGCCGCCGTGTTCTTCGGCATTCCGGTCTCGTTCAACGAGATCATCGTCAGCGCGATCATCGGCAGCGGCTACGCGGCAGCCGGCGCTGGCGGTGGCGTCAGCGCTCGCAAGATGGGCGTCACCGTCCTTGCGTGGGTCGGCTCGCTCGCCGGCTCGATCACCGTCGGCTACATCGGCTACACCGCTGTCGAGACGCTCCTGCTGTGAGCCGGGCAAGTGCCGAGCCGCCCGCCTGATCACGTCTGTCGAGCGACATCGAACGGTCTTTACACGACGGGTTGTGAGATCGAGTATGGACGAGGACGCCGTCGACGGCACCGAGCTCCCCGACGATGCGGTCCAGTGGCGACGCGACGCGAGCACCTCGCGTACCGTTCGGCTGCTCTGGACCTTCGGCGTCGGTACATTCTTCGCTGCGATCATTATCGTCGTCAGCTGGCGACTGTACAGAATGGCCAGCGGGGTCGGCGCTGGTATCGTCATTATTGCCCTTCTCGCGGCGCTGGCCGCAACGGTTCTCGCGCTCGCCGCCACGGACGACACCGAGCGGTATCTCGAGCGGCTCCCGATCGACGCCCCGTCGGGGGCACGTCTGGATCGAGCGATGGACGCTGCCGTCGGCACGGTCGTGATGGGAGTCGTTATCGGCTCGCTGCTGGGTGTCGGCCGGTACATCTCACAGAACGAATTGCTGGCCGTCGGTGCCAGCCCCTTCACCGCGCTGGTCACACTGTTGCTCCCGCTTGCACTCGTCGCACTCGTGCTAGCTTCGTTTCTGCAGTCGGTCGGCACGTTCGACCGCGACGCACAGACGATCTACCTCTACGAGCCGAAACAGGCGATTGATCTCGCTGTGATCGAGGATGTCACAGTCCGCCCGATCGGCGATACCGCCGTGCTGTCGCTCAGCTACGCCCAGCCAGGGGGACAGTACGTTCAAGGGCCGCGTCGACTCGTCGTCCCGCCCGCCGTCGCACGCGATGTCGCAGCGATCGTCAACGGAGAGCACTAACGCTCGTCTACCGCTCGCTCTCGTTTTCCTCGACCTCGAGCGCGGCAGCCTCGCCGTCGCTCTCCGCTTCGTCGTCGTCGCGTACTGCGAGTTTCTTGAGTCGCGCTTTCATGATCCGCGTGTTCTCGACGGTCTCGACGGTAATGCGGACACCGTCGTAGGTGATCTCCTCGCCCTCCTCGACGAGTCGACCCGCGCGGTTGAAAATGAAGCCGGCGATGGTCTCGAACTCCTGACCCTCGGGGAGATCGATCTCGAGGGTTTCGTTGACGTCCTCGATGTTGACCTCGCCACGGACGAGGACGGTGTCGTCGTCGATCGCCTCGATCGGCTGTTCCTCTCCACCCTCTAAGATCTCGCCAACGATCTCCTCGATCATGTCCTCCATGGTCACCAGCCCCTCGGTGGTGCCGAACTCGTCGATGACGATCGCCATGTGCATCCGGTTTTCGCGCATCTCCGAGAGCAACTCGTCGACGTTTTTCGACTCGGGGACGTGCAGCGTCGGCTGGATGAGATCGGCGAGCTCGAGGTCGTCGGTGCCGGACTCGCCGTAGTTGAGATCGCGGACGAGATCGCGGATGTGAACAACTCCCAAGACGTTGTCGAGACTCCCCTCGTAGACCGGCACACGGGCGTGGCCGCTTTGAATACAGGTCTCGATCGCCTCGTCGATGGCGGCGTCTTTCGGCACCGCCGTCATGTCCAGTCGCGGCGTCATAACCTCCTTGACGATCGTGTTGTTAAACCGGAAAATTCGCTGGAGCATCTCGTGTTCTTCTTCTTCCAGGACGCCCTCGCGCTCGCCGGACTCGATCATCTCCTGAATCTCGTCGCGGGTGACGTAGGGCGTCTCGATCGCACCCGTCGTCGACCCCGTGAGACGGTTAAGCTGCCGGGTGAGGTAGTCAAAGAGGATGACGAGCGGGAACATCAGCTTCTCGGCGACTTTCAGCGGTCGGGCGACGCGAATCGACCAGGATTCGGTGTTCTCGACCGCGTAGGACTTGGGTGCGCTCTCACCAAAGAGGAGGACGACGGCGGTGATCCCAAGCGTGGCGACCGTGACGGCCGTCAGACCACCGAGATACAGTCCGAGGAGCGCCGTCGCGATCGACGACATCGCGATGTTGACGATATTGTTCCCGACGAGAATCGTCACGAGTAGCCGGTGTGGGTCCTCCTTGAGCGCCTTGACACGCTCTGCGCCAGGAATCCCGTCTTCGGCCATCCCTTCCACGCGGTGTTTCGGGATCGAAAACAGCGCGATTTCGGATGACGAGAAGAACGCAGAGAGACCAACGAGTCCGACGAGGGCGAGCGCTCCGAGGATCGTCACCACCGACTGATCGATCTCGAGTCCCACCACTGGGAGCTCGTACACAGCCAACACGGTCTCGAAGGGCGGAGACAACGCCATTGATATACAGCCTTATGCCTGAATCGGTTAACAGTTTCCTATTTGACGATCAATGACGGCCATCGCCGCCGCCGACGACACGTTTACCCGGTCGTTTGCGCTACAGTCGTCCATGAGTGAGACCGCCGAGTCACCGATCACGTTTTACCGACTGCAGGGCTGTCCGTTCTGCGAGCGGGTCGCCCGGCTGTTGAACGAGTACGACCTCGACTACCGATCGCGGTTCGTCGAACCGATGCACTCGGACCGAAACGTCGTCAAACGCGTCGCCGGCGTCCGAACCGTTCCCGTCATCGTCGACGACACCACCGGCGTCACGATGGCCGAGAGCGAAAACATCGTCGGCTACCTCGAGACGACCTACGGCGACGGTGGCACCGACCATCCCGGCGCAGCAGCGGCGAGCGCGGGAGGTGAAGACTGATGCTCGGCTTCGACGTCGTCGACCTCGGTCCAGCGGACTATCCCGACCCCGGCGAGACAGCGCCCGCGTTCACCCGCCCGCTGGTTACCGACGAGTTCTGGGAAGACCGGTCGCTGTCGGCGCTCGTCGACGAGTGTGACGGCCCAACTATCCTCGTGTTCACGCCGATGACCGGTTCGTTCCTCGCGAAGTACGTCTGGGACGAACTCACGGCCCGCGACTGGGACGAGCGTGCGGGCCAAGTCGTCGGTCTCACGGCCTCGACTCCCTATGAAGTCACGCGGTTTATCGAGGACAACGACTACCCGTTCCGATTCTTCGCCGATCCGAGCAACGAGGTCGCCGAGTCCTACGGCATCGCACACGACCTCGACGGGATGACCGGCATCAGCGAACCCCGCGTTGCGTTCTTCGCGATCGACGCGGATCGCACCGTCGAGAGCGCGTGGGTCGCCACCGACTGGCCCGAGTTCCCCGACTACGACGATCTCGAGACCGACCTCGGCCTCGAGTAACACAGGTCCGAGCGACAGCTTTTTGCTCGAGATCGGTCGAGTTCGAATCGAATGAGCGAATTCGACCGTGCAGCCGAGGCGATCGACGACGGGGAGCTCGTCGTCTACCCCACCGAGACCGTCTACGGCCTCGGCGCGGCGGCACTCGAGCCCGACGCCGTCGAGCGGGTCTTCGAGGTGAAAGGACGCGATCGATCGAAGCCGCTGTCGTTTGCAGTGCCGTCGGTGCCGTCGGCGCTGCAGTACGTCCGCGCGACCGAACGAGAGCGGCGGTTCATGGCGACGTTTCTGCCCGGGCCCGTGACGGTCCTCTGTCGGCGACGCGAGGCTGTCCCCGACGAACTCACGGCGGATCGCGACCGCGTCGGCGTCCGCGTGCCGGATCATCCTCTCGCACTCAGACTCTGTGAACGGGCCGGCACGCCGATCACGGCGACGAGTGCAAACGTCAGCGGCCAGCCGAGCGTCCGCGAACTCGCCGACCTCGATCCCGAGATCCGCGAGGGTGCCGCAGTGGTTCTCGACGGCGGCAAAACGGACGGGACCGAGAGTACCGTCGTCGACGTTTCATCGGCGACGATCCACCGCCGGGGCGCGCAAGCCGACGAGATCGAGGGCTGGCTCGAGACGCACTGATACACCGTCAGCCAAGCCCCAGTAGCGACCGCAAGGTCCGCGTTTTGACCCCACATTCGGTGGCGAACTCACAGGCATCACATTTCGACCGAGCCTTCGTTCGCGGTGGTGGCCCGTCCAACTCGCGAACCGTCCTGAGCGCGCTGCGATACTGGGCTTTTCTTCTGGTCGTCATACCGACCGACCGGATCACGCCGTAGGCCGGATACTCGAGCCAGACCCGCTCGACCGATTCTTGGTGCTCCCAGGCGAGCGCCTTCGCGGCCGCGACCGCATGAACCGACTGCGATTGCCAGACGCCGGTTTCGGGCGGCGCACCCGACGAAATCAGCGCCGGCTCGAGCGGATCGGCGAGCACCTTGTGGACGATCCCACGACAGTGGCGGCCAGTCGCGAACACGTCCCTATCGGTGGGGTTACGAAGCCGTTCCCAGTCGCCTGTGTCCTCGAGACGCCGTTTCGTCGCCGCCAGCCGCTCGCGGTAGCGACTGGGTGAAACGGCGATGGGCTCAGACTCGAGGGTATCCAGTGGGGTCTCGAGCAGCGTTTCGTAGCGGGGCTCGAGGTCACGGATCGACGTGACTTCCGGCGGTGGCTCGCGCTCTTCGGCCGGCAGCGCGCGCTGATAGTAACACTTCCGCGCGCAGTAGGCAGCAGTCCGGAGATCGCTGAACGAGACGTGGGTGTGAGTCATGGGTCGTCTGGCCGCGGCTTCCTATAAGAAGTCTCGCACGGATGGCAGAATGGTCACACCGTTGCACCCGCGAGCGAACCCGCAGGGTGAGCGAGCGGGCCGACGACTGACCCGGAAGCCGCGCGATGCGCGGCTGGAGGGGAAGGAGGAGTGCTTTTGATCAACCCTAAGCGGGAGCTTCGCTCCCGCGAGGTCCGAGAGAGCTTCGCTCTCTCGAGATTTTACCGAGCGACCGACCAACGGGAGAGAGCGTGGTTCGAGACGCCTTCGGCGTCTCGTCATCAAGCGAAACCGAAGGTTTCGCGGACATTGCGAATCTTCGATTCGCTCAGTCACGAGAGCGCGAAGCTCTCTCGAACGACAGCGTAAAAGGTTGGTTCTAGAAGTCCACGTCCGTCTCCATCCCCTCCGTCGCGTCCTCGAGGCCGTCTTCGCGAACGTCGGTTGTCATGCGTTCGGTGAGGTCGGCGTCGGCGAGGATGCTGTCGAACTCGTCGCGGTAGCGGTCGTTCGCCGTTCGGGATTGGGTCTGTGCCTCGGCGACGCGGCGAGCGCGACGGATCTGGGCCTCGGTGACGTCGTACTCGTCGGCCAGCGTTGCGTCGTCTTCCTCGCGATCGCGGATCGCCGCAAGGTCGAAGTCGTCGGCGTCGGCCTCGTCGATGAGGTGCAAGGACAGCCGCGCGTCGAAAACCACGGCTTCGTCGACCCCGAGTTCGGCAGCGAGGTCGGCGTCGCTTTGCCCGTCGTAGAAGCCTCTGGCGACCGTGATCAGCTCGTCGTCGGACAGCGGCGTCTCGAACGCGTAGCGCTCGCGCATCTGCTGGACGACGCTCCGGAGGCGTTCCTCGTCCGAGCGTTCGTCTCGCTCGAGGGAGCCGCGGGTATCCTCCTGCGATTCGGTGACGGTTGCCTCACCGTCGGTCACGTCGGTGAAGATATCACGGAGTTCCTCGGTTTTCTCGTTCATGGGTGGACACTCCCGACGGGAGCCTATTTAAGCCTGTTGCCAGATAGCGTCGAGCGAAGGCGTTCGAATGCGAACCACAATTATAAACTAAAAATAATGGTATAATTTTCGCAAGACTGCATCGGGGTGTACCTCGGTGCAGTGTGACAAGAATTAAGTCACAGCCCACCACCTCATTGTGCATGAATACGTTAGCACAGGCAGACGTTGCAAGGGAGACGTACTGGGGGATTACCAGCGTCGAGTACGCGGTGTTTTACCTCCTTGCGTTCGTTACGGTTGCCGTCTTCACCTACGGTGTCTACCAGCGGTTCGCTCGGTACACGCAGGGTGACGGTGATTCGTTCTCTCGGCTCGACGAGCTGCAACGTCGCGTCGCGAACGCGGCGAAGATCGTCCTCTCGAACGAGAAGCAGTTCAACAGAGACCTCTACGGCGGGTTGATGCACTCGTTTATTCTCTGGGGCTTTCTGACGCTGTTTATCGCGACCTCGATCCTGATGGTCGAAGAGTACGGCGCACAGAAACTCCTCGGTCTCTCGTTCTGGAACGGTGACTTCTATCTCGCCTACCAGTTCATCGTCGACGCCATGGGGCTGTTGTTCGTCGTCGGCATCGGCATGGCCCTCTATCGCCGCTACTGGGTCCGCAACCACCGTCTCTGGGATCGCCACACCTCCGCTGAGGACGATCTGTTCATCTGGACGCTGTTCGCCCTCGGCATCGGTGGCTTCCTGCTGGAGGGACTGCGCGTCTACAGCGCCGGGATTCCCGACCACGAGGTCGTCAGCTTCGTCGCCTACGGGATGGCGCTTGGCTTCGACGCACTCGGCCTCCCGACGCTGGGCCCCGCCCAGGCCGGGCTCAACGGGGCCGGATTCAACGTCGAGAACCTCCACTGGCTTGCGTGGTGGACCCACTCGTTGATCGCCTTCTTCTTCATCGCGTGGATCCCCTACGCCAAGCCGTTCCACATGCTCTCGTCGTTCGCCAACGTCGTCACCCGTGACGAGAAGGCGGGTAAGCGTCTTCCCAACGTCCCCTCGGATCTGGACGCGACCAACGCCGAATCCATCGACGACTTCACCTGGAAAGAGTTGCTGGACCAGGACGCCTGTACCAAGTGTGGCCGGTGTTCGTCGGTCTGTCCCGCCAAAGCCTCTGACCGCCCGCTGGATCCGCGTAACGTCATCCTCGACCTGAAATCCTATCGCGAGGATCTCGACGCCGGCGGCGAGGAACAGCCGATCGTCGCCGACGGCGGCACTTCGGTGATCAACGCCGAGACGATGGAGTCCTGTATGGCCTGTATGGCCTGTATGGACGCCTGTCCCGTCGAAATCGAACATCTCAAGAGCTTTACCCGGCTCAACCGCCAGCTCACCGACCAGGGTGACATCGACTCGAGCATGCAGGACGTCTTCCAGAACGTCATGCAAAACGGCAACACCTTCGGTGACTCACCCCGCAATCGCGGCGACTGGACCGAGGAACTCGAGTTCGACGTGGCCGACGCTCGCGAGGAAGAAGTCGACTACCTCTGGTACGTCGGTGACTTCCCGAGCTACGACGAGCGTAACAAGCAGGTCGCGCGCTCGCTGGCGACCATTCTCAAGGAAGCCGACGTCAGCTTCGGCATCCTCTTCGACGACGAGAAATTCGACGGCAACGACATCCGCCGCGTCGGCGAGGAGTTCCTCTACATCGAACTCGCCGGCCATCACGTCGAGACCTGGGAGGACTGCGAGTTCGACAAAATCGTCTGTACGGACCCCCACTCCTACAACACCTTCAAAAACGAGTATCCCGAGGTCGACTTCGAGGAGTTCGCCGACGACCCGATGATGCCCTTCGAGTACGACGAGCAGTGGAACGCCGACGGCGAGATCGATGTCCTCCACTGGACCCAAGCCGTCGAAGAACTCGTCTCCGAGGGCCACCTCGAGCTGTCGGGGACGGAACTCGACTACACGGTCACCTACCACGACCCCTGTCACCTCGGCCGGTACAACGACGAGTACGAAGCTCCCCGCGAACTCATCAAGGCAACGGGTTGTACACTTGACGAGATGCCGCGCAACCGCGCCAATTCGTTCTGCTGTGGCGGCGGCGGTGGCGGCCTCTGGATGGACTTCGAGGAAGAGCCCAAACCCAGCGAGGAACGCATTCGCGAGGCACTCGAGGACACCGACGCCGGCAGCGGCGTCGAGAAGTTCGTCGTCGCCTGCCCGATGTGCATGACGATGTACGAAGACGGTCGCAAGACTGGCGGCTACGAGGACGAGATCGAAATCGTCGATGTCGCTGAACTCATTGTCGAAGCGATCGGCAAGACCGACGAAGCGACGGTCGACGTCGCCGCGGACTAACTACGACTCGGTTTTCGCGGTCGTCGCTCCAACTCCGTTTTCAGGGCGTGATTCGAGCGTGATCGATGCGTGAGGTGTCGAACGATTCAGTCAGAGCCGCTGGCTCGAGTCGCCGCGGCGTGACTTTCGGCCTCGGATGCAGCGTTTCCGGTCTGCACTTCGCGGACGAACTCGAGGAAGTTCTCGAAGACGAGTTTCGCCTCGCACGACTGCTGATAGTTCTCTTCGGTGATCTCGGCGAGGATCGACTCGCGGCGGTCCTCGGAGAGGTCTTTCCGGAGGACGAGGTCCCTGGCGGTCTTGCTGTCGTACTCGGGGTGGAACTGGACGCCGAAGACCCGGTCCTTGCGGAAGCCGTGGTTCGAGTACTCGTTTTCAGCGAGGGGCACGGCACCGGGCGGGAGTGTCGTGACTGCATCGGAGTGGCTCGTGAAGGCGGTAAAGGTCTCGTCGATGCCCGCGAACAGCCGCGAGTCGCCGGTGTGTTCGATCTCGCTGTAGCCGACCTCGTAGACGCCCATGTCGTCGACGGTTCCCCCGAGGACATCAGCTAATAGCTGATGGCCCCAGCAGACCCCGAGGAAGGGGACACCATGCTCGATCGCCTCGTCGACCCACTCCTTGACGGACTGTATCCACTCCTCGTCCCAGTAGACCGACGACCGGGAACCGGTGACCACAGCACCGTCGTAATCAAACCCGGTGGGAACCGTGCCGTCAGTGGCGTCGAACTCAGAAAGCGAGGCATCGAGTTCACGCCGGAAGTTTCGTGTCGTGTTCTCGTCCTGATGTGCAGCGTTCAGAACGACGATTCGGGGGTTTCCCATTACCGTCTAGTGGCAACGCGGTGAAAATAGGTCTTGTGTCCAGTGCCGGCGTTGCCGTGATCGACGACAGTCCGACTGGAGACCGTCCTCGAGTCGAGCGAGCGACCGCCGATCACGATCGGTTCGCTGTAACTCATCGCAGATGATAGGTGCCGTTCGCGTCGCGATGGACTCGATCGCCGGTGTGGAACCAGCCATCGACGAACCGACTGTGATCGTCGGTATCAGCGGACTCGTCGCGGTCGAATGCTGCGGATTCAGTCACGTAGCCGTCGGAGACTACCGGCCCCGCAAGTTCGAGTCGACCGGTCGCGTCACCCTCGAGGACCGACCCCTCGCGGTCGACCAGCCGAGCCCGACAGTTCGGTACCGGACGACCGACACCTGTCCCGTCGCCGTCAGCCCCGGCACGATCGACATCGAACCGCTGGCTGAGGGCAGTCGGACACTCGAGACGACCGTAGACTCGCGCGACCGGAACATCACGGTCGCGGTAGGCCGCGACGACATCCGCAGCGACCGGCGCGTCACAGAGCACACGCTCGAGCGACTCAGCGGCGGCATCGAAACCGGGTTCAGCCGCGATATCGCGAAGCACTGCTTCTCGACCGGGCAACAGCGTCGCGCCTTCGTCGTCGATCGCGGTGACGACGTCATCAGGGGTGAACGCTCGGTCGAGCAAGAGCGTCCCACCGACGGACAGCACCGACAGCGCGACGCGAACGAGGCTCTCGGGGGTCGATAGCGGCGTGGTGAGCGGGACGACATCGTTCGCAGCGAGCCCCCAGACCGAGACGCTCGTGGTGCAGTTTCGTTCGATCGTCTCGGCGGTGTAGCCGGCGACGGGCTGTCCCGCCCCACCGTGGAGAGCAAGCGCTGGCGTCGCCGCCGTTCCCTGCTCGTCGGCGTCGAAAGACTCGCGGTCCGTGCCGGCCAGTTCCTCGAGCGTCACCGACCGGTCGAAGGGAATCGATCGCACGAGATCGCGCTGGGCCGCCTCGAACACGACGAGGTCGGGCTCGAGCGTCTCGAACGGTCGCGTGACCGAGGCCGGCGTCAACAGGTGTGAGATCGGTGCGAACGTGGCGCCGAGTCGCCGGCAGGCGAAAAACAGCGCAAGTGAGACGATTCGGTTTCGCGTGACGAGACAGACCGTCTCCCCGGGGCCGACATCCAGCGCCGAAAGTCGCTCTGTCGTCCGCATTGCGATCGTCGAGAGCTCTTCGTAGGAGACCCGATCCTCGTTGATTGTCTCCGCAGGAACGTGGAGCCGCCGCTCGGAGATGTCGACGACCGCCGTCCGATTCGGGAACTGCTCGGCCCATCGAGCCAGCGAGAGTGTCACGTCAGAGACTCCCACGTTCGAGTACGTAGTAGGGTGGGGTGGAGGGCTGTCGCAAGCACGACCCCTGACGACACGAGACGAAACGGCGAGCGACCAGTGACTGCTGTTCGAGCCGTCGTTACTCGTCGTCGGTGTGTTCCTCGAGAAACCCGAGCAACAGATCGTTGACCGTCCGCGAGCGCTCGATAAAGCAGAGATGGCCCGTTCCCTCGAGTTCGCGGAACTCGCCGCGGGGAAGCCCCTGGGCTAGCTCCTGTCCGGCTGCAGGCGACACCAGTTCGTCAGCCTCGCCGTAGAACACCCGCGTCGGCTGGGTTACCTCGACGAGCCAGTCGCTCGCGTCGAAGTCCGCGAGCGCTGCGACCTGTGCCTCCCAGCCCGCGCGGTCCGCGTCACCGTCGGCCCGCCAGTCGACGATGCCGTCGCGCACGTCGGGCTGGGCCTTCAGAAAGTCGTCGGAGAGCCCCGCCTCGAGCGACCGGCGAAGCGCGTCGGGGTCGTCCGGCGGCGCGAACAACGGCTCGAGGTCGAACGCGTCCCCGCGCGCGGCAGTGCCAAACAGCGTCAGCGTCGCGACGCGACTCGATGTCCGGGCCGCCTCGAGTGCGATCGCGCCGCCGAGACCACAGCCCACGAGGTGGGCGTTGCGGAGGTCGCAGTCGGCGAGCACTGCCTCGAGGTCGGCAACGAGGGTCTCGAGGCTGTAGGGCCCTGACGGCGCGTCCGACCGGCCGGTTCCCCGAAGATCCCAGACGACGGCCTCGTAGGGGCCGGCGATGGCGGCGTGTTGCCAGCCCCACAGCCAGCCGCCGAGGCCGGCCTCGGGGACGAAAACGACGGGCTCGCCCTCGCCCGCGCGGTCGTAGTACAGTGAGACTGATCCGTTCGATGCAGTCGGCATGGATGAATCGTCGGGACGGGGTCCGAAAGAAGGGGTGGGTTTCGACTCGAGCGACGGTCGTGCGCCGGATCACGCCCGCTCAGGCGTTCAGGATCTGACGCAGGACCTCAGGGGCGTCCTCGAGCGCCCCGTCGAGATCGTCGACGTTGGGGCCGCCGCCCTGTGCGAAGTCCGCCGGGCCACCGCCGCCGCCGCCGACCTTCGAAGCGAGTTCGCCGACGACTTCGCCGGCGTTGACGCCGACGTCGTCGGGGACGGCGACGACGAACTGGGCACCGCTGGCACCGCTGCCGAGGACGGCGATCTTGCCGTCTTCGGCGAGGGCGTTGGCGGTCGCACGCAGTTCGTCCATGTCGGCGTCGATCCGGTCGATGACAGCCGTCGCGTCGCCGACGTCGACTTCCTCGCCGCTGCCACCGCCACCGGCGCGGGCTTCGGCGAGCTGTTCTTTCAGGTCATCGATCTGTTTGCCGCGGTCCTTCCACTCCTCGAAGAACCGTTCGGCGGTGTCGGGGACCGCCTCGGGCGAAACGTCGAGGATCTCGGCGGCCTCGTAGAGGGCGTCCTCTTTTGCCTGGGTCGCCTCAATGGCGGCCTCGCCGGCGGCGAAGGTGATCCGTTCGACGCCGTCCTGGACGCGTTCGGTGTTGAGAATCTTGATCGCGCCGATGTCGCCGGTGCGGGCGACGTGGGTGCCACCGCAGGCCTGCGTGTCCTCGTCGACGTGGATCAGCCGGATCTGCTCGCCCGGCGGGATGCCTCCCTGGTAGAGGTCGAAGCCGTGTTCGGCTTCGGCGTCGTGGCGGTCGGGCCACTCCTGGGTGACCGACGTGTTGTCCATGACGATCTCGTTGGCGCGGTCCTCGATTCGCTTGACGTCCTCGCGGCTGATGCGGTCATAGTGGCGGACGTCGATCCGGGAGCTCTCGACGCCTTTCTGGGCACCGGCCTGGCGGATGTGCTCACCGAGCACCTGCCGTGTGGCGTGGATGACGATGTGGGTCGCCGTGTGATGGCGCATCAGCTGCCGGCGACGGCCGCCATCGATCTGGCCGTTGACCAGTTCGCCCTTGCCGGGGTTCTCGTCGGTCCGGTGGAGGATGACGCCGTCCTCGATCTGGACGTCTTCGACTTCGACGCTCGTGTCGTCGGTCGAGAGCGTCCCCGTGTCAGCAGGCTGGCCACCGCCTTCGGGGTAGAACATCGTCTGATCGAGGACGACATCGTAGCCCTCCTCACGCTCGAAGACGTCGAGGACGACCGCCTCGAACTGCGTGCGCTGCTGGTCGTCGTAGTAGAGTTTTTCCGTCTCCGGCAGGTCCTCGAAGCGTTTGTCTTCGCCCTCGTCGGCCCCGGTGACAGCTTCGGGCGTGTCGTGGCGCTTCGCGACGAGACTGTAGAAGTCGTCGGGCACGTCGACCTCGGCACCCGCTTCTGCGGCGATCTCTTCGACCATATCGGGCTGGAGCCCGTGTGAGTCGTAGAGTTCGATTAGCTCCTCGGTCGGGATCGGTTCGCCCTTGTCGGCGTACTCCTCGGCCATCGTCTCGACCCGTCGACCGCCGCGCTCGAGCGTCTCGCGATACTTTTCGACCTCGGTACGGACGATGTCGCGGATCGTATCGCGGTTCTCGTACTCGAGGCGTTCGGCCTGCATGTCGACGAGTTCGTCCAGCGGCGCGTCGACGCCGGCGGTGTCACAGAGCCGTTTCGTACGTCGGAGGACCATCCGCGTGAGATAGCCAGTCCCGACGTTCGAAGGGACGATGCCGTCGCCCAGCATATAGGCCAGTGTCCGGCAGTGGTCGGCGATCGCGTAGATGTCCTCGAGAGGCTCCATCAGCGCCTCGAGTTCTGCGGGGTCGACGTCGAGTTCGGCCGCGATCTCGCCGCGGGCGGTCTCCATGTCCTCGGCCTCGTCGATGTCCATGTGGCCCGCGAGCTTCGCTGCGCGATAGATCAGGTCCTCCTCCTCGTCGGTGTGTTCGAGGTCGGCGTTCTCTTTGAGGAAGGCGATCATGTCGGGGTAGACCGCCTCGTAGACGGTCGGCGTCCCCTGGGAGACCCAGGTCCACCGCTCGAGCCCGTAGCCGGTGTCGACGATGTAGGTATCCATCGGGCTGTAGCGGTTGCCGTCTTTCATCTCGTACTCGCCGTCAGGGTCTTGCTCCATCGACATGAAGACGAGCGTCGCGAGTTCGACGCCCCGATAGATGACCTCGATGGCGGGCCCGGCGTTGCCGCCGCCGACCCACGGGTCCTCGATGTAGATGACCTCCTCGAGATCGACACCCAGCGAGTCGAAGAAGCCGTCACAGAGTTCGACGGTCCGGTCCTTCCAGTAGACCTCGCCGTGGTATGCGTACTCGTCTTCGTCGACGTCCTCGCGCGTGTTGAACGCGTGGTGGGCCATCATCTCGAAGGCCATCGTGTGCCGGCCCGTCTTGCCAACGTTGTCGATGTCCTGCATCCGGATGCACGGCTGGGAGACCGTCAGTGGGTTCGCCGGCGGTGGCGTCTCGCCGCTTGTGACCAGCGGCTGGAAGTCGTAGATCGACGCCTGGGTCAACAGGACGTCGTCGCGCCAGCGGTTCGCCGCGACCGGGTAGGGATCGATGCGTTCGTGCTCGTGATCCTCGAAGTAGGAGAGAAAGGTCTCGCGCATCTCCTCGAGGCTGTACTCGTCGTCGAACCCCGAGTTGTCGATGAAGCCGTACTCCTCGCACGGCGGCTCACCACAGGTCTCCCTGTCGTGGTCGCGCGTCCAGAAGTGAGCGCCACATTTCGGGCACTCCTTGCGCTCGAATCCTTCCTCCTCGAAGTACTCGAGGCGGTACTCCTCCTCTAGTTCGCTCATTACGCGTCTATTGCCCGTGCAGCGCGTAAAACAGTTCCGCAACCGTGGCCGAGCCGAAACCGGTCGCCATCCCGCCGACGACAGTCAGACTCGCAGTGACCACGGGACGGGCAGCGATCGAACGTGAGGCGCCGTTGGAGGCGAAGGGGTCGAACCGCGAGCGCCAGCACGAACTGTCATCCGACAGCCACAGTGGCGGCCCGGTATCGGCCTCGAGTCGGCCAGTAAATTTTTAAGGGAGATCGGGAACGCGTATGGAGTATCGACTGGCCCACCGCATGACACAGCCGACCGCGACCACGCGACCGCGACCGATCCTCTACGTCGCCGCCAGCGAGGCGACGGCCAGCGACGGCGCCGAGCGCCTCGAGACCGTCGAAGCTGGGCCAGGTCCCGGTCGGTCCGTCCGCCCAGCGACGACGATCGAGCGGGTCGAAAACTGGGCGCCCGCGGTCGACTGCGTCGTCTTCGCCGAGACGCCGACGACGGCAGCGGGCGCGAACCTGCTCGAGGTCGTCGCGGCCTGTGGGTCGACGCCGGTCGTCCTCTTTGCCGACGGCTCGTTCACGCCGGGGGCCGCGCGGTCGACCGACGGCATCGATGGCTACGTCCGTCGGGACACCGACGACGCCATGGTCCACCTCGCGGACGAGATCGAGTGGGTCTGTCGTGACGAAACGCGCTGTCAACCGGACCACGACCGGCTCCAAACGACCGTCGCGGCGCTCCCGGTCCCTGCCCTGTGGTACGAACGCGAGGACGGCGAGCCCGTCGTGCGAGCGGCCACCGACGCCGTCGCCGACATCTTCGGCACGGATCCCGACGAGCTCGTCGGCGACCCGGTCGACGAGTGGCTCGTCCCGTCCGACCTCGAGCACCGACGGACGACGCTGCGCGAGGCGTTACAGGCTGGCGAACGCCGCCAGTTCGACCGCCGCCACGACACCGGCGACGGCGTCCGCGAGTTCCGGGTGACGCTGGTCCCGCTCGAGGCGACCGCGACCGGTGAGACTGCCACGGACGACGACGCAGCCGGAGTGTTCGTCTACCACGACGTGACCGAACTGCACCGCAGCAGACGAGCGCGGGCCGCTGCCGACGCGCGACTCGAGGCGATCAGGGACCTACTCGACGACGAGGTGTGGCCGCCGCTGAACGTCGCACGCAGCTATCTCGACCTCGCTGTCGACACCGGTGCCGACGACCACGTCGCGACCGTCGCGGACGCACAGGAGCGCGTCACGGAGCGACTCGAGCGAGTGGCCGCGATCGCCGAGCGAGACGCACTCGTCGAGCGCGAGCCCGTCGGCGTCCACGACATCGCACGGCGGGCCTGGATCGGCGTCGACACCGGCGACACACGGCTCGTCACGCAGAACGCGACCGATCGCGTCCTCGCGGCCGACAAGGTCCGGTTGCGGGAGTTGTTCGAGTGTCTGTTTCGGCTCGTCGTCGCTGCCGACGGCCCAGTCCCGGCCGTCATCGTCGACGTGACTGACGATGGCTTCTATCTCACACAGTACGATCGGGACGCGGACACCGAGGCAACTGCCGCTCTCGAGACGGAGCCAGACGCGGCGGAACCGGTCGCCAGCCACTCGGCTGTGCTCGACGGGGCCGACGGCGACCTCGAGACGGTCGAGCGCATTGCCGACGCGCACGGCTGGCGCGTCGATGTCGTCGAAAACGAGGGACGAATCGCCGTCGTGTGTCGCGGTGTCGCCGACGGCGAGCGGGCGCTCGACGAAATTTAGGCCTCGTCCTCGAGCGCCAGCGACGCCAGCATCGCCTCGAGTTGCAGGCGCTCGTTGGCACCCTCGGTGATCCGGTAGTCGACTTCGCCCAGGCGCTCGAGCAGCCGGACAGTCGCCTGCTCGGGGATATCGAACTCCCACGCGGAGCGGTGCAGTTGGTCGATGACGTCGCCGCCGGCGAGTCCGCGGTCGGTCAGCAGGTCCTCCAGGGCGGCACGGGCGGCGGTGAAGTCGCCGTCGATGGCGTACTCGACCATCGCCTCGACCTCCTCGGGGCGGGCGGTGGCGGTGATCGCGAAGACGGTCTCCTCGTCGACGGTTTCGCCCATGACGGCTGCAGCTTGTAGTGCATTGATCGCCTTGCGCATGTCGCCGTCGGCCGCATAGACCAGCGCGTCGACACCGTCGTCGGTCACCGCGATGTCTTCGGTGGCGGCGATCTCGCGAACCTGCGCCTCGATAGCGCCTTCACCGAGTTCGGTGAATCGGAAGACCGCACACCGCGACTGGATGGGGTCGATGATCTGACTCGAGTAGTTACACGAGAGGATAAACCGGGTATTGCTCGAGAACTGCTCCATCGTCCGGCGCAGGGCCGACTGGGCGTCGGAGGTGAGTGCGTCGGCCTCGTCTAAGAAGATGATGCGGTGGTCGTAGCCGCCGAAACTCGAGCGCGCGAAGTCCTTGATGCGGTCGCGGACGACGTCGATCCCTCGCTGGTCGGAGGCGTTGAGTTCGAGGAAGTTCTCGCGCCAGTCGTCGTCGTAGACCTCGCGGGCGATGGCCTGCGCTGCGGTGGTCTTGCCGGTGCCGGCGGGTCCCGCGAACATGAGATGCGGGAGGTCGTCCTGCTCGACGTAGCGTTTGAGCCGTGGGACGATGTTCTCGTGGCCTTTGATCTCGTCGAGTCGCTCCGGCCGGTACTTCTCGATCCAGACTTCCGTCTTCCCGGGGGTGGGCCCCGCCGCCTCGGCGTCGGCCTCGGCCTCGCTCATACCGGCAACAGAGCGGGACGGAAAATAAATCGCCCGAAGGCCAGTCTCGCGTCGCGAACCGCCCAACGGAGGCGATCGATCCGATTGTTGACACGACTGTCCCTCGAGCGCGCCAGCGCCAACGGGGGCTGTCGACCGTCACTGGCTCCGAAACCGACATCGATCTTGATATCTGCATAACATGTTTTTGGTTGTGCTCGTCGAACGAGACGACATGGGACGAGGGGAGAACCGAAGGCCACAGTTCGTCGTCGCGTTGCTGATTGCCGTCGTCGTCATCGGCACCGTCCCGGCGACGGTCGCCGCCCAGTCCGCCCCCCAGGCCGGCGGGACGGTCGTCGTCGAGGAAGGGGAGACGGTCGACGAGCTACAGGCCGTCGGCGGCACCGTCGTCGTTCGCGGGACCGTCACCGGCGACGTCAGTGCCGCGGGTGGCGACATTCGAATCGAGGAGACCGGCCAGGTCGACGGGAACCTCGAGGGCGGCGCGGGAAGTGTCACGATCGCCGGCACCGTCGCCGGCGACGTCGATGTCGGCGCAGGGAGCGTGACGGTAGCCGAAAACGGGACTGTCAACGGCACGTTCACCGCCGGTGCCGGCACCGTCGTCATCGACGGGGCCATCGAGGACGACGCCGAGATCGGGGCCGAGACGATCCGACTGGGCGAGACCGCGACGATCACGGGCGATCTCCGCTACGGCGGCGACCTCGAGGGGAACACCGACGCGGTTGCGGGCAACATCGAGGAAGACCCCTCGCTTGGGGTCGATGTCGCGCCGGCAGTCCAGCCGTTCGCGTCGTGGCTGTTCGCTGCCTACGCCTTCGCGGTGAACCTCGTACTCGGTGCGATACTGCTCGCGCTGTTCCCGCGATTTTCCGGTCGCGTCGCCGACCGCGTCGCGACGGGGCCGCTGCGCTCCGGCCTGGTCGGACTGGGGGTGTTCGTCGGCGTCCCGATCCTGCTGATTGCGCTTGCGATCACCATCATTGGCATTCCGCTGTCGGTCATCGGCATCCTGGTCTTCGCCTTGCTGCTGTGGATCGGGACCGTCTATGGGTTCTTCGCCGTCGCCTCGTGGATCCTCTCGCTGGTCGGCCTCGGCAACCGCTGGCTTGCACTCATCGTCGGCCTCTTGGTCGGCGCTGCACTCACCCTGGTGCCGATCGTCGGTGATCTGGTCACCCTGCTCGTCCTCCTGCTCGGACTCGGCGCGATCACACGAGCGCTGTACGGCCACCGACGAGCCAACACCGGCCCAGCCGAGTCGAGGGCGGACTGATACCACACCACCGGAGCGACGTGCTCAAGGCCGTCGCGTCGTAACGCGGCGTATGCACGTCACCGTCGACGTCAAAGGCGAGGACACCTACGAACTCGAGCTCGAGGCGGTGGCCGCCGACGCGTCCGATCGGCCCGACGACCGCGCTGCGGAGGCGACGCCGACGTACGCCGATCTCCTTCGGGCAGTCGAGCTGAGCCCTCACGAGGTGAGCGTCCTCGTCGACGGTCGTCCAGTCCCCGAGGACCAGCCGGTCGAGAGCGAGCACGTAACGGTGTTGCGCTTGATCAAGGGTGGGTAATCCGTGTTCGTCCGCACCGCTACGCCCGACGACGCCCTCGAGATCCGGCGCATCCTCGACGCCGCGATGCTCGAGCCCGGCGACATCGAGGGTCGGATCGATGCCGGCGACATCTTCGTCGCGGGTGATCACCACGGGATGCCGGCGCGTGAGAGCAGCGCCGAACGAATCCTCGGCACGGTCGTCCTCGAGCCGCTTGCGGACGAGCGCGGGGCGCACGTCGGTGCGATCGGCGTCCGGCGTCGCCATCGAGACCAGGGTCTCGGTCGGGCACTGATCGAGACCGCCCTCGAGCGCGAAGGGCGGCTCACGGCACGGTTCGACGACGGCGTCCGCCCGTTCTACGAGCGCCTTGGGTTTTCGATCGAGCCGATCGACGAGCAACGTTACCGGGGTCTCGTCACGATCGACCGCGCCTAACTACGACCGCGACAGGGTCCCGTCCCCTGCCGGCAGACCTTTATCAGCAAGAACGTGGTAGCCACCGCCGCATGGCGCTCCAAGGGATTCTCAGCGGCGACCCGTCGAAGAGTTCAAAGGTCTATCTGGCGATCGGTGCGCTCTCGCTGGTGAAAGCGATCGCGGTCCGCAACGATCGAAAACGGTTCCGCCGTGAATTGCTCGACGCTGGCCTGTTTCTGGGCATCGGCCTGGCACTACGTCAGTTCGGCAAGCTGAAAGCCCAGAAACGACAGGAACTCGAGTCACAGCTCCCCGACTGGGCGGCAGCTGCGATGCGTTCGGAGTCCGCACGACGTGGAGTGCGCTCGGTCGCAAAACGGCAACTCAGCCAGTCGGAGCCCGAACCGGAACCGACGCTGCGAGACCGCGCCCGCGGCGTTCTCGCGAGCCTGTAATTCGGCGTTCGGCTTAGGCCGGACACGGCTCGAGGCGCGCCGTGAAGTGCCGAAGTTCCGGCATCGAGGGATTGGAGACGATCTCGAATCCGGCCACGTCGCGGCGATCTTCGAGGACGGCTGCGGCAGTCTCGACGACGTGGTCGAAGTGCTCGCGGTGGTAGGTGCGACGCGGAACCGCGAGCCGGACGAGTTCGGGCCGGTCGGTTTCGGGGAAGGCGAAGCTTCCGAGTTCGACCCCCCGGACCCCACCTTCGCGGTAGAGTTCGCAGACCAGCGCCTGCCCCGGAAACTCGTCGTCGGGCACGTGTGGGAACGCGGCCCCGGCGTCGAGATAGACCGCGTGGCCGCTCGTCGGCGTGTAGACCGGGATGCCGACCTCGGCGAGCCGCGAGCCGAGGTCGCGAACGCTCGCGATCCGGTCCTCGAGGTACGACTCCTCGACGGCCTCGCGCAGGCCGACGGCCAGCGCGGCGACGTCGCGGCCGGCCATCCCACCGTAGGTGGGAAACCCCTCGTAGAGGATCGCCCGCTGTTTGCACTGCTCGAACAGCGACTCGTCGTCGGTCGCGACGAAGCCGCCGACGTTCGCCAGCCCGTCTTTCTTGCCGCTCATGACGACCGCGTCAGCGTAGCCGAGTTGCTCGCGAGCCACCTCGGCGACCGTCGCCGACGCGAACTCGGCTTCCCGCTGTGTGACGAAGTAGGCGTTCTCCGCGAACCGGCAGGCGTCGATCACGAACGTCGCGCCGATCTCGTCGGCGAACTCGCGAACGCGACGGGTGTTCGCGACGCTGACTGGCTGACCCGCCGCGGAGTTGTTCGTGATCGTCTGGATCACGAGTGGCACCCGCTCGGCGCCGACCTCGTCGACGACCGACCGGGCCCGCTCGAGCGAGAAGTTCCCCTTGAACGGCGCGTCCGCGTCGGGGTCGTGTGCGTCCGGCACTGGGCAGTCGACCGGATCGGCGTCCTGATTCGCGACGTGAGCGCGGGTCGTATCGAAGTGCGTGTTGTTGAGCGCGACGTCACCCGCCGAGAGCACGGTGCCGTAGAGGACGTTCTCGGCGCCGCGTCCCTGGTGGGCCGGCACGACGTGGTCGAACCCCATCACGTCCGCGACGGCCGACTCGAGCCTGTCGAAACTGCGCGACCCCGCGTAGGCCTCGTCACCCCTGATCAGCGCGGCCCACTGAGCGTCGCTCATCGCGCCCGTCCCGCTGTCGGTGAGCAGGTCGATGAACACCGCCTCGGCGTCGAGATTGAAGACGTTGTAGCCGGCCGCCTCGAGGGCCTGTTCTCGCTGGTCTCGCGAGGGGAGGGTGATCCGTTCGACCATCTTCGATTTGTACGCGACCATATCGATCCCCACGACGGCAGACCAGTTCAAATCGAGTGAGAAAAACCGGGTGCCGTCGGACCAACTCGACGGCTGGGGTGCAACTCCGTCCGCTAGTGGGCGGGTTTGGCAGTTGTACGGCTCGGGCGGGCGAGCCGACCGGGTCAGCGTCGCCTGTCGGCAGTCTCGGTCCCGATCCAGCAGAAGTCGGCCGTCGCATCGTCGGTGTCGGACTCGACTCCGAACGCGTCCGACGGGATTCTCGTCTCGGTCGGCCCTGGGCCGACGAGTTCGAGGTCAGATCCGTCATCGCGAGCGCAGTCGTCACACCGGTCGGTCGCGTCTCCCGTCACCTCGCGTGCGGCCGCCTGCAGGTCCGCGAAGACGACCGCCGCCGTCACGTCGTCGGCGTCGACCGCCTCGTCGGTGCTCGGATCGTGCTCGCCGCCACTCGCGAGCAGCGCGTCGGGATCGTCCGCGTCGTGGGCTGCAAGGATCGCGTCCGGATCGGGGTCGATCTCCGCGAAGACCTCCGTTACTGTCGGTTCGGTACTCATGGCTGCAGTGTTACCACATCTACCCTTCGTTACGAACGCGCTACCGCTGGATTACGGGGTGAATACGTTCGTCGATATGACCATCACATCGAGAAATCGATCAGTAATCGAGAACCGCGGGCCAACCGCAAACGGCCCGCTTAGAACAGGTCCTGAGTGAGCTCGAGGGTCTCCTCGCGGTCGTCCCAGTCGACGAAGAGCGCGACGCTGGTCGCGCTGGTGATGATGTCGTTGAGCTGGATCCGAGCCTCGGCGAGGGGGTTGACGATCTCGCTGATGATTCCCGGCTGGTTGGGGAGTTCGCCGCCGGTGACGCGGACGACGGCGACCGGCGAGTCGACGGTGACACTCGAGAGTTCGTCACGCGCGATGACTTCGCGGTGGAGGATGTTCTCGGCGCGTTCGGCCTCCTCCTCGTCGAGATAGAACGTGACGGTGTCCATCCCGCTGGCGACGGCGTCGATGTTGATCTCGCTTTCGGCGAGCGAGTTCGAGAGGTGGTTGAAGATCCCGGGCTGGTTGCGGATCGCGCGACCGGCGACGGTCAGACAGGCCAGCGGTCGCTCGCGCAGGTCGACGAGGTTCTTGAACTCGCCTTCGATGCTTGTGCCACCCGAAAGCAGATCGCCGTGCTGGTAGTGGACGACGCGGACGTCGAGGCCGCCGTCTTTGTACGAGAGCGCGGACGGCGCGACGACTTCGGCCCCGCGGAACGAGAGGTTCCGGAGTTCGTCGACGGAGATTTCGCCGACGTTGCGGGCTCCTTCGACGACGTTCGGGTCGCCGGTCATGACGCCTTCGACGTCGGTGACGATGACAACCTCGTCGGCGTCCATGTACTTGCCCATCATGACCGCCGTGGTGTCACTGCCACCGCGACCGAGCGTCGTGATAGAACCGTCGGGGCCTTCTGCGAGGAAGCCAGTGATGACGGGCACAGTCCCGTCCATCTCTGCGGCGACCTCTTTGGCGCGCCGTTGGGTCTCCTCGACGTCGACCTCACCGTACTCGTCGGTGATGATCGGCCACTCCTCGCTGCCGGGTTCGAGGAAGGTCGCGTCGATCCCGCGAGCCGACAGCGCGGCCTTGAGCATCCGGACCGACGTCCGCTCGCCCATACTGACGATCTGGGCGCGGTCGGCATCGTCGGTCTCGAAGGTGATCTCGTCGAGCAGTTCGTCGGTCGTCGACCCCATCGCGCTGGCGACGACAGCGATCTCGTGGCCGTCTTCGACGGCAGCAGCAACCGAGTCCGCGGCGCGGTTGATCCGATCCCCGCTGCCGAGACTCGTTCCGCCGAACTTGGCTACGACGCGCATGCTGCCACCTCACAGACGGCCCACATTGCGATGCTGTGACTCATACTCGAGTCGTTACCAGAGCGGGCAGATAACTGTGTCCCATCGCGCCCGTTTTTACCATCCGTCCAATTGTCGACGATCGAGTCTCGAAACCGCCGATTGCCACCCCGGTCACGGTCCGTCCGCTGCCAAAATGTGAGACGAAAGCCGGCATGTCGTCGTCAATTGGGCGGGGTAACATTCACTGTTGTGCGCAGCATTACCATACGTCGATGAACGTACGTGACGCACTCGAGGCCGATGCTGACGCGCTCGCGTCGATTGCCGACTCACCGACGGACGTGATGCGAAATCTCGTCCACGACCGCACGGTGCGCGTCGCAGAGGACGGCAGTCACGATCCGAACGCGGATATCTCGAACACACAGTACGACGGCTCGGATCCAGAGGACCTGCTTGGCTTCATTAGCTTCGACGCGCGCGAAGACACCGTCCATGTCACGCAACTCGACGGTACGGGCGACGCCTGCAAGCGGCTACTGGCCGAACCGGTGCGCTTTGCCGAACGCGAGTCGATGGCCGTCGAAGTGCTCGCAGCACAGGACGCCACCGCGATCGAGCGCGCTGCCGACGAACTCGGCTTCGAACGCCGCGGTCGTGGCCCGCGGTTCGACGGCGCGCCGACCGTCCGATTTCGACTCGAGCCCGCAAGCTACAGTCCCAACTGACCCACGTCAGCCATCGTCTACCGGCTCCGATACATCTCCGAGCGCCGGGTCAGACTCGAGCCTGAGATAGTCGATCGCCGTCCGAGAGAAGAGATCCCGCATCGTCTCCTGTGGCAGGTCACGAGCGAGGAGGCCGGCCCGCTCGTTGCGATAGGGATACGGAATGTTCGGGAAGTCCGAGCCGTACATGATCGACTCGGAGAGTTCGACGAACGTCTCATCGGCGATCGAAGACGGATCGAACCCCATCGTCTCCGGGGCCGATGTCGACATCGCGAACGTCGTATCGAGATAGACCGAGTCGTGGTCACGTGCGAGGTCGACAAACGCCTCGACCTCGTAGGCCCCCATGTGCGCACAGCAGACCCGAAGGTCCGGATAGGAACCCACCAGTTCGGCGAAAGCGTCGAAGCCGACGTAGGCGTTGTCCTCGAACATCGGTGCCGTCCCCCCGTGGTAGGTGACCGGGCGGTCGTACTCCGCGACGACCTCGAGGGCGGGCTCGAGGCGCGAATCCGCGGGGCGGCACTTCTGGACCGGGCAGTGAATTTTCAGGCCGCGAGCGCCCGCCTCGAACGCGTCACGGACGATGGCCGCGACATCTTCGTCGTCGGGATGAACGGTTGCGAACGGGATCAACATATCCGACGAGGCAGCCTGCTCGCAGAGCCACGTATTGAGTTCCCGTGCGAGGTCGGCCTCGTGGGCGTAGGGAAGCGCGACGTGAGCAGCGACGCCTGCAGCCTGAAGGGCGTCTTCGATCGCTGGCCGAGTCACGGGATGTGAAAACTCCCAGTCAGCCTCGGCACTGAGCGAGCGTCGGATCGCGGCGGCGAGCCGTTCGGGAAACAGATGTGTGTGGGCGTCGATCGCGGGTCGAAACGCGGTTTCGTTGGTCTCCGCGGAGAGACTGTTGTCAGGAGATGACATATCGATCGGACGTCAGTCGCTAACGCGGTCGCGGTCAATAGCTGTACCGCTGACAGTGAGCGCAATCACACTAGCTGAATTTCTGGACGGTCACATCGAGCGTATCGAGATCGACGATCGGCGCGAAGCCGGCGTCGGGATCGATGTTGACGCTCTTCTGGAAGTCCGTCTGGGCCTGCCAGCAGCCGGAGTTGATCGCGAGGACGTTGTGGTACTTCCCGAAACCGAGTTTGTGGACGTGACCGGTGTGGAAAATGTCGGGGACCTCCTCCATCACGAGGTAGTCTTTCTCCTCGGGCGCCAGCCGCGTGTGGCCCCCGAACTGGGGCGCGACGTGGCGCTTCTTGAGCAGGTGGTACATCGCCTTGTGCGGGTCGTCGTAGCTGGCCTTTTCTTCAGGGAGTTCCGCGATGACTTCGTCCAGCGAGACGCCGTGGTACATCAGCACGGAGACGCCCTCGAGCGTCACTGTCGACGGATTACTCACGATCTGGGGGTCGTGGGCGGCCATGATCTCCCGGAGTTCCTCGTCGAATCCCGGCTGAGGTTCCGCGAGGCGGACCGCGTCGTGGTTGCCGGGGATCATGACGATCTCGATGTCGCCGGGCACTTTCTTCAGGTGTTCGCTGAACGCTTCGTACTGCTCGTAGATGTCGACGATGTCGAGTTCCTCGTCCTGATCGGGGTAGACACCGACGCCTTCGACCATATCGCCAGCTAACAGCATGTACTCGACGTGCTGGGCCTGATCGGTGTGCAGCCAGTCGGCAAACGCATTCCAGGCGTCTTCCATGAACTCCTGGCTGCCGACGTGGACGTCGCTGATCAGCGCCGCCTGCACGTGGCGATCCGCAGTCGAGGGCTCGTAGGTTCGGGGCACATCGGGGAAGTACATCGAGTCGACGAACGCGATCCCCGAGTCGTCCGCTAAGGTTCCTTCCATCGCCAACACCTCGTCGTGGAGCAACTCGTCGACGAGGTCGACGTACTCGCGGTCTTTCATCACGAGCCACGGGAAAGTCCCAGTCGCATCCTCGAGTTCGATCAGCCAGTGGCCGCTGGCAGTCGAGCGGATGTCGTTGACCAGTCCGACCATCGCGGCCTCGCTGCCGCCGGGCATCGACTGAATGGCCGTCGCCGGGCGGTGATTGACCCGACTCCGAAGTTTCGCGCCGAGTCGATCGAGCCGATCCCGAAAGACGGAGACGAAGTCGCTGTACTCACCGGTCCCCGTGCTCTCGCCGGTCATATCGCCGGCGATCTCGATCGAGCGCATCGCGGGATCGGCGGATCGCTCGGCGGGTACAGACCCCTCCGTTTCGACTGGAGATCGATCGGAAGAATTGCGTTCTCGTGTCGAGTTAGTTCCACTTGAAACAGAGGGGGGCGACTCGGTCGGTGTACCCGTCGCGGGATCGTCGGATCGAGTCACCCCGCCAGCGTCGGTCGCAAGCGCTGTCTCCACGTGTTCGGCCCGGACGACTAGCGCGTCATCCGGAACGTCCTCGAGGACACGCTCGAGCGCCGCATGTGGGTCGTCGGTCGCCGTGAGCCGCGTGACCGCCTCGCGCTCGGCGTTGTAGCCACGGCTCGTGAGTTCGCTCACGAGTCGGGCGGCGGCCTCGAGTGGCACACATCTCGCATTCTCGAGGGGCACAAAAAGGATAGCGAATCAGCGAGCGCATTGCCACGCACACTCGAACCCAGGTCACATGGCAGAGAGACGTAACGAGAGTGCCGGAAAGTTGATACCGAGGTCGGCGAAATCGAACGCCAATGGACGGTTCCGACACCGGTGAGTCTGACCCCGATCGGTCCGACCGTCTCGGAGCTACCTCGAGACGGGATAGAGACCCGACACTGGAGTCGGACGACCGCGAACAGGATGCCGATGCACGATCTCGAACACGCAGCGATGCGGAGACGATCGCAGACGTTGGGCTCGGCCGCTGGCTGCTCGAGACGGACACTCGAGTTGGCACCGCGGTTCGAGACGTCGTGACGATCGTCGCGATCGTGGCGATCAGTGGCAGCCTACTGGTCGGGATCGGCGGTGCCTGGCCGCCGCTCGTCGCCGTCGAGAGTGGCAGTATGGAACCCAACATCGAGCAAGGAGATCTCGTTTTCATCGTCGACGAGGAGCGGTTCGCCGGCGATAGTGCCGTCGCGGAAACGAACATCGTCACCGCCCAGCACGGCCACGACAGCGGCTACCAACGGTTCGGGAAACCAGGTGACGTCATCATCTTCCTGCCGAACGGCGATCCGACGAAGACGCCGACGATCCACCGCGCCCAGTTTCGGGTCGAACAGGGTGAACGATGGGTCAAAACGAAGGCCGATCCCGCGTATTTAAACGGCGCAACCTGTGCCGACCTCGCGTCGTGTCCAGCGCCCCACGATGGTTTTATCACGAAAGGCGACGCCAATCCGGCCTACGATCAGCTCCCGCGGTCGGGTGCGAAGACGACCGTCGTCAGCGCCGAGTGGGTCACCGGCAAGGCGGTGGTTCGGGTCCCGTGGATCGGCGAGCTTCGACTGGCAGTCGATTCGATCCGTTCGGTCGTCGGCACCGGTCCGATCATCGTCGCCACCGTCGCCAGCGTGTTCGCGCTCATCTGGTATGGGACGGCCGGCGAGACACGTAATCCATAGCCTGTGCGAACAGAAGGTTGATTTTCGCGCCCGGTGAAACGGGTGACGATGAGCGGCTCTAACTCCGGGACATCACCTGGCGATTCCGGCGATGACGACCGCGACCGGTCGGATGAACACGCCGGCAGTCCCCAGACGCCGTCACCGGACCCCTCACCGACCGCGTCTGATTCCAACGACGTGACGATCGAAGACGACGGAGTCATCCGCTGGTTCCTCGAGACGAACGACGAGACCGTCATGGTGACACGGGATATCTTGAGCAGCGTCGCGATCGTCGCTGCCGTTGCGCTCCTCCTGTTTGGCGTCAGTGGGATCTGGCCGCCACTCGTCGCCGTCGAGAGCGGCAGTATGGAACCCAATATGCACAGGGGAGATCTCATCTTCGTCGTCGAGGAAGGACGGTTCGCCGGCGATAACGCGATCGAGGACACCGGCGTCGTCACCCTCGAGCGCGGCCAGGAGGCAGACTACACCAAGTTCGGCAATCCCGGCGACGTCATCGTCTTCAGGCCGAACGGCAACCCCGTGGCGACACCAGTGATCCATCGGGCACACTTCTGGGTCGACGGCGGCGAACGCTGGGTCGAGACGAAAGCCAGTGAGCGCCTCGTCGGCGACGCGACCTGTGAAGAAGTCCCCAACTGCCCCGCTCCACACGCCGGCTTCGTCACGAAAGGTGACGACAATCCCGGCTACGATCAGACCGGTGGCGGTGCCGACACCACCGTCGTCAAACCCGAGTGGGTCACCGGCAAAGCACAGTACCGGATCCCGTGGCTCGGCCACGTCAGGCTGGCCGTCGACAACCTTCTCGGGGGCATGATCGTTCCGCCGTCAGCCTCGAGCCAGCTGGCAGACACACAGCCGGAGTCAGCGACGACGACACCCGCTGGTCCCGTGTCCAGCCTCGAGTCGAACGACAAACTCGCCGGCGTCGCCGGCATCGCTGGCGGCAGTATCGCACTGGCCGCAGGTCGGTATCGATCCTGAGTTGCGAGGCCGACTCACTCCTGTTGTCAGCGACGTTATCCGTCGTCTTCCGGATTCTCGAGTGGAAACAGAGGGGTACGGACGACGGCAGCGAACGGTGTGATCACGGGCCGGACGGAACGGGTCCTCGAGACCGACGCGACTGAGCGGGCGACACCAAACACGAACGCGACCGCGGTGTCGGCGGCCACGCTACTCGTCAGTTCTCGAACCGGGCCTGAATAAACGGCTGAACGTCGTCGATATCGCTCAACCGGGAGTCGCTCAGTAACACGGCCTCCGTCTCTTCGAGTGGAACGGAGAGACTGATCTCTTTGGTCCGGCCATACCGACCTTTCGAGACGACGACGGCGTTGACGATGCCGAGCATGTCGAGTTCGCTGATGAGATCCGTCACCCGACGCTGGGTCAGGACATCGGCGTCGATCTCCTCACAGAGTCGCTTGTAGATGTTGAACACCTCGCCCGTGTTGATGCTGTGGACGCCGTTTTTCTCGAGCAAGATGATCGCAAAGAGCACGAGTTTGCTCTGAGTCGGCAGCGTCCGGACGACTTCGACGACGCGGTCGAGTTCGATCTTGTCCTGGGCCTGCCGGACGTGTTCCTCGACGATCGTCTCGGCCTGAGACCGTTCGGCCAGTTCGCCGGCGGTGCGAAGCAGATCCAGCGCACGGCGTGCGTCGCCGTGTTCCTGTGCGGCAAACGCTGCACACAGCGGGATTACGTCCTCGGAGAGGGCACTATCCTTGAACGCGACGTTCGAGCGATGCTCGAGGATGTCGCGTAACTGATTCGCGTCGTACGGCGGGAAGACGATCTCCTCTTCACCGAGAGAAGATTTGACGCGCGGGTCGAGGAAATCGGTGAATTTGAGGTCGTTCGAGATGCCGATGATCGAGACACGCGAGTTCTCGAGTTCGGAGTTCATCCGCGAGAGATTGTAGAGCGTATCGTCACCGCTTTTCTCGACGAGTTTGTCGATCTCGTCTAACATGATGACGACGACCCGCTCGTCGTAGTCGACGGCGTCGAAGAAGACGCTGTAGACGCGGTCGGTCGGCCACCCGGTCATCGGGACCTCCTCGAACGAGTCTCGGTCGTCCTCGAGTTCCTCGATGCGGGCTTCGACCGCCTCACGGCTCTCGAACGGCGTCGACTCGAGGGGATGGTCCGGCGAAATCGCGGTCGGGTCGGCAGCCGCCGAGTTTCCGGTGTCGTCGACGGACATCGGATCGGGTTCGGTGGAAGGAGAGTCTGGTTTCGATTCGGACGGATCTGAGTACCCCTCTGCTTCAGGTGGAGAACTACCTAACTCAGCAGATTCGCCCGACTCAGGCTCGATCTTGTTTCCAGACGAATCGGTGGCCTCCGACGCCGTTGCGTCCTCGAGTGCGAACTCGAACGGATCGGATGCCGTTTGGTCGTCGGACCGATCAGTCGTGTTTGCTCCGTGGGTATCGCGAGCGTCGAGGGTCGCCTCGTACTCGTCGAGGGCGTCTAGCAGCGACTCGAGGGTCGAAAGTTGCTCGTCGATCCGTTCTTCGTTCTTTTCGATGAACTTGTTCGCCAGCTGTGCGAGCACGCGATACTGGGTGTCGGTCACCTCGCAGTTGATGTACTCGACGTCACACGGGACGCTGTACTTCTGGGAAGTGCTCTCGAGTTCCTTGCTGACGAACTTCGCGCTCGCGGTCTTGCCGGTGCCAGTTTTGCCGTAGATGAGGATGTTTGACGGCGTTTCACCCCGAAGGGCGGCCACGAGAATGGTCGCCATCTTGTTGATCTGGTCGCTTCGATGGGGAAGTTCGTGTGGCGTATAGGATGGACGGAGCACTTCCTTGTTCTCGAAGATAGGTTCACCGCTGAGGAGATCGTCGAACAACCCCTGGTTCGACTCCTCGTCACCGAGGTCAGTGTTCTCGAAGTTTGTCGAGAATCCCCTCGTTCCGTCGATTTCAACCTCGTCTGAATCCGCGGTTTCTGAGTCGTCTGACATCCGTCGTACACAGGCCCCCTTATTTCGTGTGGAGTGTCGAGCCGGGAATCAGGAAACTCATGGTCTGATGGTCTCCATCGGAAGATCCACGATTCCAGATACCCGATTCGGGTCCAGTTGATGCAAACGAAACAGAGGAAAACCACGGTAATAAATTCTTCCTTTCCCTTCATCTCGTGCTGGAACGACGATCGGCGACGTCTGATTCGGTTTGAACGACAGGGAAAACGACCTGCGTGCTGAGCGAGATCGCTGCGTGTCGGGTCAACGATTCTGAGAGCGCAGTGAATTGTTACCTGCCGATTGGAGGATTGTATTGTCCGAGAGACGTGGTTCATTGGCTCGTCTACAGATGCGACAGACCGGGTGCTTTGGGCGTGCTCTCGAGGGAGCTCACCGACGAACAGCAAGGGAAGACTCAAGCTGTTGTCTCCGTGTGTCGTTCTAGTGTTACGCGCGAACGGACGTGAACTGGCATTGGACTGAAAGATAGCAAATGATTGCAGGTGTATTTGGTAAGTCGATGGTTCTGGAGTAGTATGTGATAATGTAGGTGGAATGTGGCTAACCTCTGATGATCAGACTAGAGTGAGTATAGCTAGCATTCACTACACGCCACCCCCCACCCCTTCGTTTCAGGTGGAACGGCTCAAAGGAGGGGAGGGGGTGAGAGAGGATTCTATAAGAGGAAGTTTTATATTGACCAGTCAGAAATAGTAACCGTAGAACTAGCAGAACAGAGAATAGTACTAGGAAGCTGTTCTTTCTTACTAGTCTTCACTAGAATCTTTTCTTGGGACTGTTGATGCTAGTAGATGAGCAGATCAGTTACTAGAACGAATCTAAGCAGCCAATTCGTCCGTTTCTCCGGTGTAAAACCTGTCTCGAGTGGAAATGAGGGGCAGCTTCCTTTCACTCGGTCGTTCATCGGTCCACGCTCTCGTCAGTCTCCAGTCGAAACGAAGGGGTGGGGGGCTATCGCTACACCAGTCACACTCACTCTCGCTGAGATCGATCGAGAGTATCTGTAGATTTCTCTCGGAGGCTTGTGATCCGTTCGCATTGATCGTCAGCAATGCTGGAACGACAACGTCAGTTGTGGTACTAATTCACTCGTAATCGACTCTCTTCCTGTTCGGAGTGTCAACACGTCTGACGTAGGCTTAAGTGAGTTCGCTTAGTAGTACGCGCAGATGCACCCCGCGGTGCTGGAGGGCCCAATAGATGGGACTGTTCACAGAACTCAAAGATAGTATCTCTCGGGTGACGGATCGCCTGTTTTCGGAACAGGAGCCCAAACGAATCGGTATCTACGGTCCGCCGAACGCCGGCAAGACCACGCTCGCAAACCGAATTGCACGCGATTGGACGGGTGATGCCATCGGTGCGGAGAGTCACATCCCCCACGAGACGCGTCGCGCACGTCGGAAAGAAAACGTCGAAATCGAACGCAACGGCAAGACGGTGACGATCGACATCGTCGACACGCCCGGTGTGACGACCAAGGTCGACTACGAGGAGTTCACGGACGAGCTCGGGGAGGAGGATGCGATTCGTCGCTCCCGTGAAGCGACCGAAGGCGTCGCCGAGGCGATGCACTGGCTGCGCGAAGACGTCGACGGCGTTATCTACGTGCTGGACAGCGCCGAAGACCCGATCACGCAGGTCAACACGATGTTGATCGGCATCATCGAGTCCCGCGATCTCCCGGTTCTCATCTTCGCGAACAAGACTGACCTCGAGGACTCGAGTGTCAAGCGGATCGAGGACGCCTTCCCACAGCACACGACCGTGCCGCTCTCTGCGAAAGAAGGCGACAACATGGACGAAGTGTACGACAAGATCGCGGAGTTCTTCGGGTGATACCAATGCCGAAGGCAACCAATGCAGACGATTCGGAACCGTCCGACGGCGTCCAGATCGATCTGATCAGCGGCGAACGCATGGATGGGATGGCCACGATGGAAAAGATCAGAATGATCTTGGATGGCGTCCACGACGGGAACATCGTCATCTTAGAAGAGGGGCTGACCCCGGACGAGGAGAGCCGACTCATCGAGGTGACGATGGCCGAAATCAGCCCCGACGAGTTCAACGGGATCGAGATCGAGACCTATCCCAAGTCCGAGGCCAGCGACTCGTCGCTACTCGGCCGCATCATGGGTAACGACAAGGTGGAGACGAAGCTCACCGTGATCGGACCGGCCAATCAGATCGAGACGCTCCACAAGGACGAAACGCTCATCAGTGCACTCGTGTCCCGTAACTAATGCCTCATCAGTGTACGAATTGTGGCCGAACGTTCGCTGACGGCTCCAAGGAGATGCTCTCGGGCTGTCCCGACTGTGGCGGGAACAAGTTTCAGTTCGCCCCCAAGACTGCAGCCACACCTGACTCGTCCGACGGAGCTGGTGACGCAGAATCTGCCGACAGGGGATCGACAGACTCGGACAGTGTCGCGAGCCGTGCCACAGAGACCGTCCGCGAGTGGATCACCGGAGGCGACGATCCGGCGGACGGTCGGGACCGACCGCCCGCCGAACCTGCCGCCCAGTCCAGTCCCGACGACTCGAGCACAGCGATGCACTCGGAGCGCTCGTGGCCCTCGAGCGGGGAGGCTACGACCGAGGCTGATGACGTAACCGACGAGGAGTTCGCCGAGTGGCCCGAGACGGCGCGGCGACCCGAAAACCGAACTGGCACAGCGACCGCGACGAGTGATGGATCCAATGACGATGACGATGACAGCGAGCGCTCGCGCCAGCGCTCGGTCGGGCCGACGACGACGCTTGCGGACGGCGAGAATTCGGCACAGGCCGACGCCCGCAGCGAAGTCGTTCCGGAAGATGACTTGCCCGCTCACGATGGGGCCGCTGTCTCCGAACCTCACCGTCGTGCCGATACTGGCGAGCTGTCCGATTCCCCGGCAGCCGGAGGCGATCAACCGCCAGAACACGGTCGCGTCGTCAGCGAACCGAGTGGGGATCGTCCCTCGATCGAAGACCTTCGAGAGGAACTCAACGAACAGTTCGAGAGCATCAAGATCGTTCGACCGGGCCAGTACGAACTCAACTTGATGGAACTCTACAACCGCGAGGAGTACATTATCTCCCTTCAGGAGGATGGCCGATACGTCATCGATGTCCCTGATTCCTGGCGCGACGGTGGCGACAGCGACGAGTGATCGACGCGGAGAAACGCCGGTGTTCGGGACCGCCGTCGGTCATCGACCGTCGGCGACAGTCCTCATACTCGAGCCCTCTGAGCCGCTCTCACCTATAGTACCAACTGAAACTGGTAACACACTGATCGCACAGCCATCGTGTGAGCAGGTGTGCACTGACGGTCAGTGGCTACGATAGCTCTAAACCGGTGGCGATGGTGTGATGCGGCTGCTCGAGTCACGGCAATTCGACCAGAACGCGGGGACGAGCCGGTCGAGATGGCGGACGGAGACAGATGGATTTAAGCAATGGCGATACGAGACGGCACATATGAGCACTGCAACCAAGGTTGTTCTTTCCACGGTCGCCGCATCGGCACTGCTGTCGATTCTGCTCGTTTTCCAGACGGCGCTCGCCTGATGTTCGAGGCTCGTGCGCTCCCGGATCGGCTCGCGTCGGTCCGTGACGCTCACGCACCGGGCGTTCGAGTTCTCGACTGCGAGCGTGACTTCGAAACCCTTCCACCAGCGCTCGCTGAGGATCTGGGCTTACTCGTCGACAGCCTTGAGCCGGCTAGTTATCCAGCCGCCTGGCTACCCGAGGACGCACCGACGCTGCTCGCTCGCTACGCGAGTTCGGATTTCACGGTCGGAATGCCGGGCGACGGCAGCGTCGCCTGGACCCGGCAGACGGAGCCGCCGGTCGTGGTGGTCAAACCCAGAGTCGAGGGCTCGCCCGAATCGTTCGTCGACTTTTTGCTCGCCGAGGCGTTCGTCCAGCTCGGGCTCGAGGTGCCCGAACACTTCATCGGCTTCTTCGAGGACTCGTATCGCGACCTCGATCGCGCGGTGCCACTCGACCCGAACGGCACCTATCAGGTCGCCGCCGCGCTGTACGACGGCTGGGTCGGCCTCCAGACTCGGGAGGTCTTTGCGGACTGGCATGACGACCATCCGGCTCTCGCCGACGCCTGGCAGGATGCGGGGACGCGACTTGAGGATCGGGTCGCGGGGCTGCCGCGGGCGGTCGCTCGCGGCGAGACGGATTTCGCGGACGCGACCGAGCTGGCATGTGCCGCGATCAAGCACGCGATCGAACTGCCGGCCCCCTTTGCCGCACTCGATACGGACGCCTACCGAGACCACGGCCCGGCGTACGCGATCCGGTGGGCCGAGAAGACGTTCGACTCGCTCGCAGACGAGTAGCATTTCCCCTCGGTTCGAGTGTCGCGATACCAAGCCGTCTCTCGAGCGTGCGTGATATCGGACGCGACTGTACCTCGCGGTTAGAACTCGGCGTCGATGCTGCCGTCCTCGTCTAAGTCGATGATGCCGTCGAACAGCCCGCGGAACTCGTCGACGACCGCGTCGTCGTGTGGTTCCTCCGAGAGATGGAAGAGACCGACTGCGTCGTGGTCTTCGAGCAGTGCGAGGATTCGTTCGACGGCCTCGAGGGCCCGCTCGTCGCCGGCGTAGTAGGCGAGTTCGGTAACGGAATCGAAGCTGATGCGGACTTTCCCCTCGTGGTTGTCGAGGAAGGCGTCGATCTGAGCGACGATGCCGTCGATGTCGTCCGGGGCGGCCACGTAGTGGACGGTGTCGGACGAGCGCCGGGAGTAGCCACGTTCGATGCTCAGCGTATCGAGAATTTCGGCACACTCCTCGTCGACGTCGTAGTACTCGAGTTTCTGTCTAACTTCGCGAGCAGTGGTTCGCGTCGAAACGACGAGGAAGTGGTCGGTGTCGGCTTTGAGGAAGTCGGTATCGATACGGTCAGTTTCGCCGGTGCTTGGATGCAAGAGGAGGACGCCGGTCCCACCCGGTACCGTCTCCGGTGTCCCGTTTATCTCGAGCGTGTAATCCATACTGGCGTGAACAACTTTCGGCACTCCCTTAAGCGTGCGGATGTCTCTCGGGATGAAACTCGACTCCGGAAATCGGAGGAAGGGTCCAAAACTGGCGAGTGGTGGGACAGTGTGGCTCACCGAGGATCGCGAACTCCAGATGCCCACGGAGTTCGATCACCGACGACCCTTCACTCTCTAGGATTTAGGCCAGCCTAAAGTATCTGTCGATGGTTCCCATAGCAGTGAGCGCGCCTCACAAGGTCTCGTTGCATACCGGCTGCCGACCGCGACCCCGAGCGACGCCACAGCGTCCCGGATCGTCATGCGAACGCGTTTATCCCTGCGTCTCCCATCGCCCCGATATGAGCGTACGCGAGGAGTTCGACGACTGGGCAACGAGCGGTCGTGACAAAGGAATGGAAGAGAGACACTGGCACACCGCAAAACATGCGCTCGCGCGGATGCCCGTCGAACCGGGTGAGACCGTCCTCGATCTCGGCTGCGGGAGCGGCTACGCCGGTCGCGCACTCCGCGATACCAAGGGCGCTGGTCGCGTCTACGGCCTCGATGGCGCACCCGAAATGGCCCGCAACGCGGCCAGTTACACTGACGACGCGAACGTCGGCTTCCTCGTCGGTGACTTCGACGCGCTGCCCTTCGCCGACGACTCGATCGATCACGTCTGGTCGATGGAGGCCTTCTACTACGCCGCGGACCCACACCACACCCTCGAGGAACTCGCTCGAATCCTCCGTCCCGGCGGCACCTTCTACTGTGCGGTCAATTACTACGAGGAGAACGTCCACTCCCACGAGTGGCAAGAGTTCATCGACATCGAGATGACTCGCTGGGATCGCGACGAGTACCGCGCGGCCTTCCGCGAGGCGGGCCTGCACGTCGCCGAACAGGACAACGTTCCCGATCGCGAGATCACGATCCCCGACAACGACGAGTTCCCACTCGAGGACTGGGACACCCGCGAGGCGATGGTTGAGCGCTACCGCGAGTTCGGCACACTGTTGACCGTCGGTGTTGCTCCCTGACCGCTCCGAACCCCCTCATTTCCACTCGAGTCTCTGATTCCTGTCGTACAGCCCCAAACACGGTCGGTGACTCGAGTCGAAACACCCCTCTTGAGAGAACCTCTCACATCCGGATCGCTCTCGAGCGCAGGGGACGATACGGACCGCAACTTTCGAGCGTACTATTCGTACCGTTCGCCTGCCGGAATCGTGATCTCGAGCCAGTTCTCTTCTGGCGGCAGCGGACAGTCGAACGTCTCGCTGTAGGCACAGAACGGCGAGTACGCGAGGTTGAAGTCGACGACGAGTTCGTCACCGTCTTCGAGGTCGCGCTCCGCCTCGAGTTCCATGTAGCGACCGCCCTGATAGGTCTGCTGGCCCGTGGTTTTGTCCCGGAACGGGACGAACAGCGGCTCCGCGTTCGGACTCTCCTGCTGGTAGGCCGCGAGTTCGAACGTGCCGTCCTCGAGATCCTCAGCTTCACGGTCGAGGTCGAACTCGAGCGTCGCGACGCGAAGATAGCGCACCTCTCTCCCTGCGGTGGACTCCATCAAGACCACCTCGGGGTCGTCGTGGACCGTCGCGGTCGCCGTCACGCGGTAGGTCGGATCAGGGTCGAAGTACTCGAGGCCGTCGAACTCGTCGCGTTCCTCGGGCGGGATCGGCGACTGTGGATGGGTCGCAAAGAAGTCGTCTTTCTCGGCACGTTTCGACTCGAGTTCCGCGCGCCAGCGATCGACATCGTCCATACATCCGATTCGAGTGCGCGGTAGGAATGGGTTGTGTTTGTCGTCGCGTACACGCGACGACGCAGATCGGTGGATCGCGTGCGGATCCGTCCCCGTGCGATGTGTTAGAAGAACTCTTCGTCGAAGTAGATCACTGCAGCGGCAGCGATGCCGGCTGGAATGCCGACGAGGGCCGAGTTCACCACGGTGTTCCCGATGTTGATCGAGCCGAGATCCATCCCCTGGACCATTTCGGCTTCGGTACTCGCACCGGACGCACCGTCAAGCGAGTTGGCAGCTGACATCACGTCACCGGCAGACGGCGTAACCATCGACGCGATGATGACGACGATGAACGTAAACGCGACCGTCCCAACAGCTACCCCGACACCGGCGGCTCCCATTTTCGCCTGTTTCGTGTCGTCCATTTTGAAGGCGACGAGAAAACCGAACAGCGGTGCCATCAGAAACGCCAGGAAGATTGCCAGCTCGTTTGCCATGTAGGCAATCGTCAGCTGGTGCGTTGCCGCGAGGGTTTCCTCGACGCCGCTCGTTCCCGAGAACTCGCTGACGATTCCAGGCAGCAGCGATCGACCGCCGATCTGTGCAACCAGATACACGCCAAGTCCGAGGAGAGCCCCCATCGCACCCATCAGACCGGCGATCCCTCGAATGAACTGTTGTGGACCCGGTCGCTGGACGGCGTCCGTGATCGACTCCTCGGCACCCGGCGCGGGTGCCTGTCCCCGCTTCGATTGGGTCGTCTCCCGCGACTCGTACCGTTGTTCAGTTCCGCTATTATCTTCGCTACTCTGACTTTCAGTTCCTTCAACCATATCGTGTCATGTCTATTGGAGCTACAAGTAGTCTATGGCCTCAAGTTTCGAGTGCGCCGGAATCCACTGACGGGAGTCAGTATGACACGACACGAGTGCCGGATGCTGACCGCCGGACCTGCCACGCCGTCTTCGATGGTCGCCGATCGAGTCGCAAAATCAATATATCCGTGAACTAATACCTGCAGCAATGGATCTGGGGGCGTTTTTCAAGAAGGAGTGGTTCCAGTTTCGCCGAAACATCGGCGTCATCTTGATCGTGCTTGTTCTGCTACCGGGGGCGGCCGCGATGGGGACTGCGGCGTTTCAACAGACGATCCCCGAAGACGTTCCGATCGGTATCGCAGCCCAAGACGAGACTGTTGCCGAGACGGACATGGCGACGATTCAGGCCGGGACGGCACTGTACGCGTCGCCGAGCCGATACGATTCTCGAGCGGCAGCCGAGAAGGCACTCGAACGCGAGGACGTGTATCTGGTGCTTTTGGTCCCGAACGACACGTTCGAAGAGAGGGCAGATGCAAACATCACGATGATCTCCGATCAGCGTCTGGCACCGTTCCGCGAAGCGTCGAACTACACGGCCAGCGTGTTGGACTATCAGTTGGATGAGCAGCTGCCATCCGACGTGACCGTCACTCACGAACGGATCGGCGTCCAACACTCGCTGTCGGAGTATCTCATCCCGACGGCACTGTTGCTCGTGGTGGTCCTGTACGCGTTCGTTTACTTCCCGTTCGAACTGTACCGGGAGCGGGACGTGTTCGAACGTGTCGAACTCCAGTCCCGGATCGAGACTGCCGTTCTCGCGAAAATCGCGTTTCACTCGCTTTTGCTCATCATCCCGCTGACCGTGTTCCAACTGGTCAGTCTCTCTGCCGGGTACCGACTGTCACATTTCAACCCCTACACGATCGCGGTGATCGCCGTGACTTTCGTCTATCTCACGTCGATCGGGGGCCTGATCATGTTCCTGTCGAAACTGCGGCGGACTGGGATCTACCTCAATATCGGGGTCATGACCGGCATCCTCGCGCTCTCGAGTTTCGTCTTCCCGGTCGGCTTTTTCTCCTCGGTTCGCAAGACGATCGCGCTGACGTTGCCAACCTATCACTCGATGGTGATGGTACGCAGTACGATGATGAAGGGGGTGTCACTTGCCCTGTTCAGTCCGCGGTTCGAACTCCTCGTCGGCTTCACCGTCGTGATGGGGGTACTCTTACGAGCGAGCATCAACTACTATCGACGAGCGAAATAATCACAGTATGACATCTCAACGGGGCCGATCGGACAGCGACGACGGTGGAGCCAGCGACTACTACAGCCACGACATCGACCCGGCGCTCCTCGCGGAGAAACTCCCGGACGATGTCGCCCCGCTGACGCTCCACGACGTGACGAAACGATACGGCGCGCTGGACGCGCTTCGTGACGTGACGTTCGAGGTAGCGCCCGGCGAATTTCACTGTCTGGCAGGGCCGAACGGCTCGGGAAAGACGACTCTGGGAAAGATCGCGGCGGGACTGACACGACCGACGAGCGGGGAGGCGATCCTTCCGGAGCAGTCGGTCGGGTTCGGGTTTCAGGACCCGCGATTTTACCCGGACCTTACGGTACGGGAAAACGTCGCGGTGTTCTGCGAGACGGCAGCCGTCTCCCCCGAGAGCGAGTGGGTCACGGCGATCCTCTCGACGCTTCGGCTGACGCAGGTCGACCAGCAGGCCGCTTCGGAACTGTCCGGCGGTTTCAAGAAGAAACTGGACCTGGCCATCGCGATGTTGGATGCGCCGCCGTATCTGTGGCTGGACGAACCGTTGACCGACATCGACGACGTGTCCGTCCAACGGGTCGTCTCGCTGCTTGATCTGTACGCGAGTGCCGGCGGTGGCGTCGTCGTCTCGACGCACAACATGGCCGCGTTCGACGATGCGTTGACGCATCTGACCGCGTTCCTCGACGGCGATTCCTCCGATACCGCCGTGCTATCAGACTCCGAGTCGCTGTCGACCGAGGCGTTGTATCAGACGCTGGTCGACGGATTGCGGTCGTCAGCTTGAGACAGATACCGGGCCGCTCGATGTCGAAACACGCGACTTTATCGGCGAACCGCTCAGAAAACCTGTTTGACTCGACAATGGGAGCAATTGCGTTTCCCAGTGGGATTAGCGACACATCTTGCGTACGGCGACGCTACTTGCGCCGAGAGCGATTGCGATGAGCACGCTGACGGGACCGAATCCGGGTGTGCTTTCGCTCGTTTCGTCGTCAGTCACCGTCACCGAGATCGGTTCGATCGATGTCTGCTGGATATTCGACTGATTGCCGTAGTAGTAGGCCGACTGTGCGCTGATATCGTAGTCACCGGGTTCGTTGAACCGCATTCGGACTCGTAGCGACTTTTGTTCGCCGCCGGAGACGGTGACGAAGCCGGTCGAGCTCCGACTTTCTACACTCCCGCCTTCGACGCTGGCGATCGACACGCCGGTCGACGGCAGATCCAGTTGTAAGCGTGCGTCGACAGACCGATCCGGAATGTTGTTCGTCACGCTATAGGTAACGACAGCCGTCTCTCCTGCTTTGACTGTTTCGAGATTCGATGTCAGTTCGAACGAGGCGTCGGGATCGACTGTGACCACGCGCGATGTCTCACTCGTGATACCATCTGTGTTGGTCGCGGTTACTGTTACCCTATGCTCGCCGGAATTCTCGAAGATGTGTGTGATTTCTGCCCCTTTCTTGTCGGTGATGCCGTCACCATCAACGTCCCACTCGTACTGGTCAATATTGTCAGTGGAATGTGCCTTGAGCCGGACGGACGACCCTGCAATTGGTTCTGCAGGGTCGGCAGTGATCTCTGCTGATGGCGTCGGGTACACGGTGACCGTCTCCGACCGTTCGACACGATGGCCCGTATCGTCGACGACAATCAGCGTCACCTCGTGGCGACCGAGGTTCGAGAACGACCGTTCGATCGACTTGCCCCGTTTAGTTTTGCCGTCACTGAACTGCCAGATATAATTAGTTATCGTGCCGTCTGCATCGGTTGAACTGCCCGCATCGAAGGTGACGGGACGGTTTTGGCCGGCGGTGCTGGTAGAGATATCCAATTCAGGTTCTGGTGGTAGACTTACCGGAACCGTTGTCGTAGTCGTCGAACTGACGCCACCGTTGTCTGTCACTCTGAGACTGACCCTGTGACTGCCCGCGGAGTTGTAGGTGATTGTCGTCGTTTGACCGGCGCTGGCGTCGGTGTAATCGTCGTAATCGCCGTCACCATCGGTGTCCCACTCGTAGGACATGATCGTTCCGTCAGGATCGCTCGAGCCACTGGCATCGAGAGTGATCGCCTCGCCTGGTGTCGGTGCTGTCGGTGAGAACGTGATGTTCACCGATGGTGGTGGGTTTTCGACCGTGATCTGTTTGGTGACGGTGTCGGTCTTACCGCCGTTGTCGGTCACTTTGAGGCCGACAGTATAGGTGCCGCCGGACTCGAACGTCCCCCTTGTCGTTCGGCCGTTGTCAGCATCGTCGTAATCGTCGTAGTAGCCGTCACCATCGGTATCCCACTCGTAGGAGGTGATCGTCCCGTCAGGATCGCTCGAGTCGCTGGCATCGAGAGTGACTGCGTCGTCGGGATTCGGGGTCGAGGGTGAGGCGGTAAACGATGCAGTCGGTGCTGGGTTCTCAACAGTGATCTCTTTCCGTTTGGTTACGGTTTTGCCACCGTTATCCGTGACGCGAAGGCCGATGGTGTACGTGCCACCGCTGTCGTAGGACTCGGTAGTCGTCTCCCCGCTGGGAGCGTCATCGTAGTCGTCGTAGTAGCCGTCGCCGTCGGTATCCCATTCGTAGGACGTGATCGTCCCGTCAGGGTCACTTGAGTCACTGGCGTCGAGCGTAATGGTATCGTCCGGATTCGGCGTCGACGGTGAGACCGTAAACGACGCAGTCGGTGCTGGGTTCTCGACGGTGATCTCCTTCCGCTTGGTTACGGTTTTCCCGCCATTGTCTTCGACGCGCAGGCCAACAGTGTACGTGCCACCGCTATCGTAGGACTCGGTAGTCGTCTCCCCGCTGGGAGCGTCATCGTAGTCGTCGTAGTAGCCGTCGCCGTCGGTATCCCACTCGTAGGAGGTGATCGATCCGTCGGGATCGCTCGAGTCGCTGGCATCGAGCGTAATACTATCGTCCGGGTTCGGAACCGATGGCGAAAACTCGAACGTCGCTGTTGGCTCCGGATTGTCGACGGTTATCTGTTTTCTGACTGTCGTAACTGCGCCGCCGTTGTCCTCGACCCGGAGACCAACAGTGTACGTGCCGCCACTGCCGTAGGTTACAGTAGTCGTTTCCCCATTGGGTGCATCGTCGTAATCGTCGTAGTAGCCGTCACCATCGGTATCCCACTCGTAGGTGGTAATCGAGCCATCAGAATCGCTCGAGTCGCTGGCATCGAGCGTAATACTATCGTCGGGGTTCGGAACGGACGGTGTGAACTCGAACGCTGCCGTTGGCTCCGGATTGTCGACTGTGACCTGCTTTGTCACCGTCTCGGTGTTGCCGGTATCATCGGTGATCTTGAGACCAACAGTGTACGTGCCACCGCTGTCGTAGGACACGGTGGTCGTCTCCCCGCTGGGAGCGTCATCGTAGTCGTCGTAGTAGCCGTCGCCGTCAGTATCCCACTCGTACGAGACGATCGAACCGTTGTCGCTTGAGTCACTGGCGTCGAGCGTAATCGTCTCATCCGGATTGGGCGTTGATGGCGAGTAAGTGAACGCTGCTGATGGCGGCGAGTCGCTGCTGGCGATGCTTGCGTGTACTGGTTCCGTCGCTATTCGTCCGCTGTCGGCGGCCCCGACCGCTACCGGTATCGCAAGCAGCAGGAGACCGGCGACGAAAAGCGTCTGTCTATTCATTGAATCTGTCTCTATTGGATTTCATTGATATCTCAACGTAACCCGACGAACGATGGATCAGCCGGATATGTTGCTTACTGAACTATTACTGCTGTCGTCCTCACTTGGATGAGCGACCGACCGCCGCTGCGATCACTGCGACAAGGACGCCGAGAAGTGCCGTCATCGTGAACCCGCCAGCGAGCGCGGTGGCGTTATCTCCCTCGTCGGACTCGTTTGGCGGGGACGTTGGTTCTTCGACATCGAAGGCAAAACTCAAGCCATCGATCTCGCGTGCCTGATCCTCGTGGCCTTCGGGCCAGTACTGGATATCCGCAGTGACGGTTTTCTCGCCGGTTTCGTCACTGTACACCTCGGCAGCGATATCCTTGATATTCGCGCCGGGATCGACGGTAAAGCGGCTAGTAACCATCCCAGCACCGCTAGAGGTGAAGTCGGACCCGCCGGAGATCGAGACGCCGCTGGGAACGCTCATCGTGATATGGACGACGACAGGACAGTCCGCGGTGGGACTGACCTGAAACCCACCTGAGAGCCGCCCAGGACTGTCAGTCTCGACGGTCGTATCGCTTGCATGCAAACGTGCCTGTTCCATCTCTGGTTCGTCTTCTCCAGGCTCACACACGTCACCTGTGGAGTGATCGTCTGTTGTCGTCTCGTTCTCAGTCGATACGCTTGTCTGGGCAGCGACAGGTGCCGCCACCGCCCCCACGAGAAGCATCGCTACGAGCGCTGCAATGACAACGACAGAACGCGCTCTATCGGAGTCGCTATCGTCCTTCCCAATCATTCTCTTCTAATGATACGAGATTCGTCATCACTTAAAACTATTTATTGAAAACCAATCAACATAGGTCCATTTAATCTCTTCTCTGAAAACGTCAGGTATTTGTTCCTGTATCGAGTTTAAAATCAAATAGTCCTCTATTCGCAGGCCCCAATCCGTGTGATCACTCCTGTATATTTCTGAAACAGCAGTGCCACGAAATGAGCCAAAACTCACATCTTCGAGAACTGCAGGTTTACGTACAATGCTGGATCTATTGTGGTCCGTCAACTCTATGACTGACTATCTCCGAGTACGCGAAGCATGACGAACTGGCGCGCGATCTTCGGCCACGACAGTCCCTACGACCCGCAGGTCGACGGCATCGAAACCGCCATCGACACCGGACGGAAGGGCGGCTACACCGTCATCGAAGGGGCCTGTGGCACCGGGAAGACGATGATCGCGCTCACCGCGGGGATCGACCTCGTGCGCGACCCCGACACCGATTACGAGCGTGTCCTCGTCCTGACGAGCGTCAAACAGCAACTGCGCCAGTTCGAAGCCGACCTCGAGACGATCAACGCGAACCTGCCGGCCGACTGGGACCCGGTTTCGGGACTCACACTCGTCGGCAAGGCCGACGTCTGTCCGTACAACCGCGAAGGCGCGGCGGGCATCGACGACGGCAACGTCTACGACCGCTGTGAGACGCTGCGGGATCGTACCCGCGATCTCACCGGCGAGGGTGGCGACACGACCGCAAAGAATCTGGCCGCTCGCGCCCGCAGCCAGCAGATCGGCCTGGCCGACAGCGGTAGTCAGGCCACGAGCACGTTCCTCGAGACCGCGGGCGAACCGACGCCCTATCCACCCGACCTGCCCGAGTATGGCGAGGGCGGTCCCGTCGGGGCCGAAACCGAGTACTGCCCGTTCTACGCGCAGTACCTCGCGGACCTTCCGGATGACGAAGACGGCGCTGTGGCGGAAGCAGTCCCCTACGATTTCACCGATGCCGGCATGGTCACACCCGAGGACCTGGTCGCCCGCTCGGTGACACACGGCACCTGCCCCCACTCCGTGATGGGGGCTGCCCTCGGCGAGGTCGAAGTCGTCATTGGAAACTACTACCACGCGTTCGATCCCCGGACGGTCGGCTCCTTTACTGGCACACTGCTCGACGACTCCACCTTCGTCGTCTGCGACGAGGCCCACATGTTAGAGCCGCGCGTACGCGATCTGGTCAGCGAAGGCGTCGCCGATGCGACGCTCCGGGACGCCGAAACCGAACTCTCGAGAGTTATCCAGCCGATCAAGTTCGAGCGTGAGGGTCGACAGGCCGAAGGCGGCTCCAAGACCGCCGACGCCGATCTCGTACGCGGGGAGCTCAAGGAGAGCGACGTCTCGTTCGAGGAACTCAACCGAACCCTCGAGTTCGTCCGTGACCTCCGAGCCGAACTCGACCGCCGCGTGACTGCCTCTCTCGACCGGAACTATCGGGGTTGGCAGTCGAATCTGACCGACCTAAACGACGAGGAGATCCCCCTCCGCGATCCCGCCGAACCGGTCGAAGACGAACTCTCCGAGTGGGCAAGCGAAGCCGGATACGGCGACGCAGACTGGGTCCGTGCCGAAACCGTCGGCGCGGTCGTCGCCCGCATATTGAACGAGGCCGAAGACGAAGATCGAACCCGCGCCGCCCCCGCGGTCGGTCGCGTCCTCGGCGAGTGGTACCGGCAGGACCACACCGACTACTTCCGGGAAATCGAACTCGAGCGTACCTGGGACGACACCGAGCCTGCTGGCTCGTGGCGGCGGGCCTACAACGCCCGACTCGCGTTGCACAACTGCGTCCCCAGCGATGCGATCGGTGATCGACTTGGGATGTTCGGTGGTGGCATCCTGATGAGCGCGACTCTCGAGCCGATGGATGCGTTCACCGAGGTGACGGGTCTCCAGTATCTCGAACGCGAGGACGACCGACCGGTGGTCGAACGTCGATACGGCCTGCACTTCCCCGCGGAAAACCGCGAGAGTTTCGCGGTCGCCGCGCCGAAGTTCACCTACGATAACCGCGGCCAACCAGATGCAGACAATCAGACCCGGTCCCACTACGCAAACGCCATCGCGAAAATCGCTCGGCTTCCTGGCAACGTCCTCGTCGGGATGCCCAGCTACGCCGAAGCCGAGTGGGCTGCCGGCGTCCTCGAGCAACGCGTCGACAAGTCGGTCCTGCGCGACGCCGCGAGCGACGACGAGACGACCCAGTCGCTCAAAGCCGACTTCTTCGCGGGCGAGGGCAAGGTGCTCGTCACGAGTCTGCGGGGGACGCTGACCGAGGGCGTCGACTACAGCGGTGACCGGTTGGCCGCGGCGGTCGTCTGTGGCGTTCCGATCGTCAACACCTCGAGCCCGCGGACGAAAGCCGTCCGCCGGGCCTACGACGACACCTTCGGCGACGGCTTCACCTACGCGCTGACGATTCCCGCGGTGCGAAAGGCTCGGCAGGCGATCGGTCGCGTCATCCGCAGTCCCGACGACGTCGGCGTACGTGTCTTGCTAGACGAACGCTACGCTCGCGACAGCTGGGACTCGGTGCGACCGTATCTGCCCGCAGACGGCGAGTTCCAACCCGTCAGTCCCGACATGTTAGATGTCGGCCTCGAGCGGTTCCGCTCGCGGCTCTCCTCACAGTGAGCGCGGTCTCCCGGCCAGCCTCGAGTCGTCGTCCGGAGTCCGCTCAGTCAGACCCGGCGAGCCCGCGATCCGTTGGGACCAGTGACAGCAGCCCGTATCGGTCGGCGTGACCACCTCGAGACGATACCGAACCGGGCCCTTCAAACGTGACCATCACCGATCCCTGACTATCAATCGTGTCCGGATTCTTTCCCTGTCGTATCGGAGCGACTGCGCTGGCGACCGATCCCGGTGGGTTGGCAGTGACCCCCGAGATGGTGGTCGTCTTCGGGATCATCGTCGTCGCACTGGTGTTGTTCGTGACCGAGTGGCTCCCGATCGACGTGACTGCCATCCTCGTGATGGTGTTGTTGATGGTGCTTGGAACCGACGGTGTGGTGAACTTCACCGAGATCTCGACGGGCGAAGGCACGTCTGGGTTTTCGAACTCGGCGACGATCACCGTCTTGGCGATGCTCATTCTCAGTTCCGGGATCAGTCAGACGGGGGTCGTCCAGATACTCGGTCGGAAACTGTCCGCGTTCGCCGGTGACGACCTCGATAAACAGTTGCTTGCGACGATCGGCGTCAGCGGCCCGATCTCGGGCTTTATCAACAACACGCCGGTCGTCGCCATCCTCGTTCCCGTCATCTCCGATATCGCCCACAAGGGGAAGACTTCGCCCTCCAAACTGCTGATTCCGCTCTCGTATGCCTCGATGTTCGGCGGGATGCTCACGCTCATCGGCACCTCGACGAACATCCTCGCGAGCGACGTCTCCGCTCGCCTGCTCGATCGGCCCTTCTCGATGTTCGAGTTCACCCAACTGGGACTCATCGTCCTCGTCGTTGGCAGCATCTATCTCATGACCATCGGTCACCGACTGTTGCCCGAGCGCGTCCCCGTCGACGAAGACTACGTCCAGGAGTACGCCATCGAGGAGTACCTGACCGACGTCGTCGTCGACGACGACTCCCCGCTGATCGGGTCGACCGTCGACGACGCCATCGACCACGTCGCGTTCGACGCCGACATCCTGCAGGTCGTCCGTGACGGCGAGGAGTTCATCGAACCGATCGGCCAGAAGACGCTCCGGGCCGGCGACTTGCTTCGATTGCGGGCCGACCGTCCGACTGTCCAGCAACTCGTCGACAGAGAGACGCTGACGTTCGCTGGCAACCCCGAGACTGCGGACGAACTCGAGCCCGAGGCAGTCCCCGAGCAGACGCTCGTCGAAGTCGTCATCCCGCAAGGGTCGTTTCTCGCGGGCAAGTCGCTCGAGAGCTCGACGTTTCGCCAGCGCTACGACGCGACCGTGCTGGCCTTCCGCAGCCGGGGCGAGACGGTTCGGTCCAACATCGACGAGCGTCGGATCCGCGTCGGCGACACGCTGTTGGTGCAGGCGGCCCCGGACAGCATCGATCGACTCTCGCGGAACGACGACTTCATCGTTGCCCACGAACCCGACGAACCCGACTACCGGACCGAGAAGATCCCCCACGCGGCGGCGATCATGGCGGGTGTTGTCGGCGTCGTCGCGATGCCGTGGGGAACGATCGGCGCGACGGTCGCCAGCGTGACCGGTGTCGCCGCGTTCGAAGCGCTGTCCGCACTATCCCTGCCGATTCTCGTGACCGCCCTCGCGGGCGTCGTCGCGATGGTCGCGACTGGCGTCCTCAAGCCGACGGAGATCTACGACGCCGTCGAGTGGGACGTGATCTTCCTGCTGGCCGGCATCATCCCGCTGGGAATGGCCTTAGAGCAGACCGGTGGCGCTGACCTGCTGGGAAGTCTCGTCGCCGAAACCGGTACGTATCTACCGGTACTCGGCGTCCTGTGGGTGTTCTACATCGCGACGGGCCTGATTACTGGTGTCATCTCCAACAACGCGAGCGTCGTGTTGATGCTGCCGGTGGCCGTCGAGACTGCGTCCCAGATCGGCGCGAACCCGTTTGCGTTCGTGCTCGCGGTCACCTTCGCTGCCTCGACCGCGTTTCTCACGCCGGTGGGCTACCAGACGAACCTCTTCGTCTACGGCCCCGGCGGCTACAAGTTCTCGGACTTCGTCCGGGTCGGCGCACCGCTGCAGTTGCTACTCTCCGTCGTGACTACCTTCGGCATCGCCTTTTTTTGGGGGCTGTAACTCGGTCCCGATGCAGTAACTACCCGTCCGCTGTGTCGTCTTCCTCGTCCGACTCCTCCTCACCCGACTCCTCGTCGTCCTCGAGCGCCGGTTCGGCTTCGTCACCGCGCTCGAGTTCCTCGGTGAGTTCTCGCTCTCGCTGGTGTTTCTCCGCGTCGTCGGCTTGCTTGTCTCGTCCTTCTTTCGTGTCTCCCATACTCGTGGCCTACACCAGTGAGTGGCATAACACTGTGCCCGCTCGTTGCCACTATAGTAACGACTGAACCGAGTGACACATCGATCGCATCGTCCGTGGTTCGGAGCGAGAACTGCGAGCGAGAACCGCGCTCCCGTCGTGCGATCGGGTGTGCAGTGACGGTCAGTGGCTACGATAGCTGTTATCGCGATTCGACCCAGCCGAGCGGGCGAAGCGCGGTCTCGTTCGGCACGACTCGAACGAGCGTCGACGTCGGTTCGTACGCCTCGCGCCCGGTCGGTGACTTCGCCGCGACGAGCTTCCAGAACCCGGGCGAATCGAATTGCAACCGACAGCGACCGCGCTCGTTCGTCCGTACGGATTTCGTCTGCGCGTCGACGATCGCTCCCTCGACGGGGTGTCGCCGATCGTCGCGGACGTAAACGGTGATCTCGGTCCCGACAGCCACCGTTTGCCGGTCGACGCCGATTCGAAGCCGACGGACTACTTTCATGTGGTGCTCTACTACTCCTCCGTCGAAAAAGGATACCCTGTCCAATCCAGTCCCGCTGCCAGACAAAGACTTTAATCCTCCGGTGAGAGTCCCGTCTGTGACCGATCTCGCGAACGGAGCGACTGGCTCGAGCCGCCAGCGACGGTATGTCCTCGCGAGCGTCGTCGTCGCGCTCGGCGTCGTGACCGGCGCGATCTTACTCGAGGTGCTCGGGACGATCCTGCTCTCGCTGACCGTCGCGTACGTCCTCGTTCCGGTCCAGCGCTGGTTCGTCAGGCGCGGACTCACCGAGTGGACCGGTGCGCTGGCCGCGACGCTGGTCGGCTTTGTGAGCGCGCTCGCGGTCAGTGCGCCGCTGGTCGTCGCGCTGTACTTTCGGCTCGAGGATGTCGTCGACACCCTCGCTGCGCTGCCGCGGGAACTGTCGGTGTCGGCGTTCGGGATGACCTACGCGATCGAAACCGGGCAGGTTCAGGCTACCGCGCTCGAGTTCGTCCAGGGAGCTGCGACCTCGTTCGCGCTGGCGCTGCCGGTACTCGCGATCAAATTCGCGCTGTTCGTTGTCCTCCTGTTCGGCCTTCTGCTCAAAGGTGACGCAGCGGGCCGGGCGGCCATCGCACCGGTGCCCTACGCGTATCGAGATGTCGTCCACGCGCTGGCTCGGCGGGCCCGCGAGACGCTGTATGCGATCTACGTGCTGCAGGTCGCAACGTCGATTGGGACGTTTGCCGCCGCCTACCCGCTGTTCTGGATGCTTGGCTACGAGGCGGCGCTGACGCTCGCGATCGCCGCTGCAGTCTTGCAGTTCGTCCCGATCATCGGCCCGAGCATGCTCGTCGTGCCGATCACGCTCTACCACGTTGCCGTCGGTGACCTCGTCGCGGCCACGCTGCTCGGCACGCTCGGGCTCGTCCTGATCGCCTGGTTGCCAGACGTCGCCGTCCGACCACGGCTGGCCAGACGCTCGGCGGGTCTCCCTGGCAGCCTCTACTTCGTCGGATTCACTGGCGGCCTCTTTACCCTCGGTGCGATCGGCGTCGTCGTCGGCCCGCTGCTCGTCGCGGTGTTCGTCGAGGCCGTCGACTTGCTCGCAGACGAGGTCAACGGCGACGCCACGTTCACAGAGTTGGTCGAAGACGGCCACGAGGACCCCGAAAGCGGCCCCGACGAAACGGAGACGACGTTCGAGGAGCCGGATTCGAAGGTCGCTGACGACTGATCGAACGCCAGCCCTGATCGGCGACTGGGCGCTGCCGACACACCGTCTTGGACCACCGACACTTTTCTCCCTCCCGACCCTTCGTTGGGTATGGTTCGGACGCGAACGGTCGTCAACGCGATTATCGGCGCTGCCATCAGCGTCGTCGCCTCGTTTATCCCGGGCTCGACCGTCCTCGGCGGGGCTGTCGCGGGCTTTCTCGAGGGGCCAGACGAGCGAGCGGGCGCGATCGCGGGTGCGCTGGCCGGGGCGATCACGCTCATTCCCTTCTTGATTCTCGGGGTTTTCGTCGCCGGATTTCTCAGTCTCGGACTGATCGGCGGCTTCCCGATCGAAGGGGTGGTCCTGTTCACGTTCGTGCTCTTTAGCGCCGGCTTCTTCCTGCTGCTCTACACCGTCGGCTTCTCGCTGCTCGGTGGCTACCTCGGCGCGTACCTCGCACGGGAGTACCCCGATCGCCACCGGCGAACCCGGGAGACGGTCAGCTTCGACACGAGTTCGGCGGAGACCGATCGCCGTTCCGACACGCCGTCGACGCGAGACGACGAGGCGTCCGCGTTCGAAACCGAGTTCGGGGACTCGAGCGATCGCGCTGACGACCGAGACACACAGCGTGAGCGCGATCGGGATTCCGATCGAGAGCGATGAGCACACTCACTCGTATCTGAGTGCGTCGATCGGGTCCGTCCGCGCGGCTCGCCAGGCCGGATACAGCCCGGCAAGGATTCCCACGACCATCCCGACGACGATCGCGAGCGCGACGTACTCGAGCGGGTAGACCAGCGGCAGATCGATGTACTGCACCCCGAGATAGCCCGCGGCGAGGCCCAGTCCGGTCCCCAAAATCGCGCCGATGACGCCCAAGATCACCGATTCGGTCAAGAACAGTCCGAGGATGTCGCGATTTTGCGCGCCGACGGCTTTCATGATACCGATCTCGCGGGTCCGCTCGGTGACGCTGACGAGCATGATGTTCGCGATGCCGATCGAGCCGACCAGCAAGGAGATAGCCGCGATTCCCACGATGAAGTTCTGCAGGAGGTTCAACACGTCCTCGAGCTGGCTGAGCAGTTCCGTACTCGTCTGGAACTGCACCGCGAGGTCGTCGCCTAACAACTCGCTGGCGTCGGAGGCGTCGCTCTCGAGGTAGTCGGTCGCGCTCTCGCGGGCGGCGTCGATGTCGGCCTGATCGGCCGATTCAGCCTCGACGATAATCGCGAGAAAGCGGGCTTCGCCGCCGGTGATACTCTGGTTGCCAGCGCCAGCGTCACCGCTAGCCCCACTCTGGTTGCCAGTGTTAGCGCCAGCGCTGATCCCCAACATTGATGCCTGCTCCGTGTAGTAGGGGTCCGTCGGCACGTAGATCCGCGGCGAGGACTCGAACCCTTCGAACGGACTCAGTCCCTCGCTGTTGTCGGTGATGCCGACGACCTTGACTTCGGTTTGCTGCCCGCCGAGCATCGCCACGGTGAGGGTGTCGTTGAGGCTGACGTTCTCCTCGAACTGGTTTGCAGCCGCCGGGTTGAGCACCGCTTCGTCTGCTCCCATCTCGAACTGTCTGCCCTCGGCGATGCGCTCCTCGCGGATGTACGACGGCCCCGAGGCGATCAACCCGCTGCCTTGCGCTACCGTTTCCTCGCCGTTCGAGATCGCCTGCGTCTGGAGCGTCGCGTAGCCGTAGGCCGCGTCGACGTCTTCGAGTTCTTCGACTGCCTCAAGATCGTCCTGTGTGAAGACCGGCTGGGCACCGGCAAGCGGGCCGCCTTCGGTGTCGGGCTCGGCAGCCCAGCCATAGAGGTTTCGCTGGTCGTCAGGGCTGATGTCGCCGATTACGCCGGCCTGGAGGCTCGCACCCAGCGTGACGAAGGCGATCACCGCCGCGATGCCGATCACGATCCCGAGCGTCGTCAGCGCCGATCGGAGCCGGTGGCCGCGGATCGACCGCCACGCGAGGCGCAGACTTTCGAGCGGATTCATTCGTTGCTCCCTCCGGGTTCCTGGCCTGCCGGCGACCCCGTCCGCGACTCGTCGCGCTCCTCGAGTTCCTCGATTCGCTCGATCTTTCCATCGAGGAGGTGGACGATCCGGTCGGCCCGCTCGGCGACGTGGCGCTCGTGGGTGACGACGAGCATCGTCGTCCCGCCCTCGTGGAACTCATCAAAAAGATCCAGAATGTCGGCTTCGGTGTCCGTATCGAGGTTCCCCGAGGGCTCGTCGGCCAGCACGATTGCTGGGTCGTTGACTAGCGCGCGGGCGAGCGCGACCCGCTGGCGCTGGCCGCCCGACAGTTCGTTCGGCAGATGATCCGCTCGATCCCCGAGTCCGACGCGCTCGAGCAACTCGCGTGCCCGCTCGCGGCGTTCTGCCCGTTCGACATCCTGAAACAGCTGCGGCAGCGCGACGTTTTCGACGGCGTTCAACCGCGGCATGAGGTTGAACGTCTGAAACACGAAGCCGACCTCCGTTCCCCGGAGTTGCGTCCGTTCGCGGTCGCCAAGCGTTCCGACTTCTTTCCCACCGACGACCACCGTTCCCTCGGTCGGCGTGTCCAGACAGCCCACCAGGTTCATCAGCGTCGACTTGCCCGACCCACTCGGCCCCATGATCGCGGTGTAGGAGCCACGGGCTACCTCGAGGGAGACGCCGTCGAGTGCGTGGACCGGCTCGCCGATACGATATGTTTTGCGGACATTCGAAAGAGAGACGGCCGTGTCCGAACTCGCCATGTCCGTTCGACGACGGACGGTCTGAAAAAAGTTCTGCGCAACAGTGGTGTCCGGCGATTCGGTTGCATTGCTCGCCGCCGCAATGAAGTTACAACGCTTTTCCCGTCGCCGCTCGCTTGCACACGCATGAAGACGGACGGTGGCTCAGACGAAGCGAAACGACGCGCCGGCGAACGCGCGGCCGAGGCAGTCGCGGACGGCGACGTCGTCGGCCTCGGCACCGGCTCGACGACCGCCCACGCGATCCGGGCGCTTGGCCGGGCCGTCGACGACGGCCTCGAGATTCGCGGAATCGCGACCTCGTTTCAGTCCCGTCGACTGGCCCTCGAGGTCGGCATCCCGCTGACCGACCTCGACGCGGTCGGCGGTGTCGACATCGCGATCGACGGCGCGGATCAGGTCGTCGACGATCCCGATGCGCCCGCTCACGGCGCGCTCATCAAAGGCGGCGGCGCGGCCCACGCACGCGAGAAACTCGTCGATTCGGCTGCCGATCGGTTCATCGTCGTCGCTGACCCCTCGAAGCTGACCGAGCGCCTCGAGCGGTCGGTGCCGGTCGAAGTCCTTCCCGATGCTCACACCGTCGCGGCAGACCGAATTCAGGAATTGGGCGGCGAGCCGACGCTCCGGGACGCCGAGCGCAAGGACGGCCCGGTCGTGACCGACAACGGCAATCTGGTGCTGGATTGTGCGTTCGGTCGGATCGACGATCCCGACGCGCTCGCGACGCGACTGTCGGCGATCCCCGGCGTCGTCGAACACGGCCTGTTCGTCGGGCTGGCCGACGTGACCTACGTCGGCCGCGAGGACGGCGTCGAGCGCCAGGAGTACTGATTCACGTGGTCGTCGTGTTGGCGTCGGTGTCGACCGTCCGCTCGCCCTCCGTCGAGCGCGCCAGCAGGAGCACCGTCAGGTAGAGCACGCCCAGCAGCCGAGCCGCGGGCACCACCCACAGCCGTAACTCGAGGTCGTCGGTGTTGGCATACACCAGGTGCTGGCTGAACGTGATGATTGGGCGCGGAACCAAGACGAGTACCAGCCCGGCGAGTCCGAGCAGCGCGCTGACGAGCGTCGATCCCTCGCGACCGCGGGCGAGTAGCCAGACGAAGACCAGTCCCTCGAGCCGTGCGCCGGTCAGCGCGAGCGGTCGTCGCCGGGCCGCCTCGGGGTTTTGCAGGCCGATCCGCTCGCAGGCCTCGATCACCGGTCGCGGCGTGACGATCTCGACGAGCCCGAAGCCGAGCAGGAGTGTACGTAGCATGGAACACGATACCGCGGCGAGGAGCAAAAAACGCGAGTCGCCCTCGCAGTTCGTGCAGCGACCGGGACGACGAATGGACACCTTTTCAATACCGTCACGCCACCCTCCGATGGAGACGATTCGATGCCCGAGACATCCGACAGGAAAGACGATCACATCCGCATCATCGAAGAAGAAGACATCGAGACGGACGGCGCGGGGTTCGCCGATATCGACCTCGTCCACGAGGCACTGCCGGATGTCCACCGCGACGAGATCGACACGACCACCTCGCTGTTCGGCCACGACCTTGCCGCCCCCATCGTCATCGAGAGCATGACCGGCGGCCACCCCAATACGACGAAGATCAACCGGGCGCTGGCCGAAGCCGCCCAGGAGACGAATATCGCCATGGGCGTCGGCAGTCAGCGTGCCGGCCTCGAACTCGACGACGAGGACTTGCTCGAGTCCTACACGGTCGTCCGCGAGGTCGCACCCGACGCCTTCCTCTATGGCAACGTCGGCGCGGCCCAGTTGCTCGAGTACGATGTCGACGACGTCGAGCGCGCCGTCGAGATGATCGACGCCGACGCAATGGCGGTCCACCTGAACTTCTTACAGGAAGCCGTCCAGCCCGAAGGCGATGTCGACGCGCGCGGCTGTCTCGACGCGATCGAGGCCGTCGCCGCCGACCTCTCGGTACCGGTGATCGTCAAGGAGACGGGCAACGGTATCTCACGGGAAACAGCGACCCGGCTCGCCGACGCCGGTGTCGACGCCGTCGACGTCGCCGGGCAAGGCGGCACGACATGGTCGGGAATCGAGTCCCATCGCGCGGCCGCGGTCGGTGCCGACCGGCAAGAAGCGATCGGACAGCTGTTCCGGGCCTGGGGTGTCCCAACTGCAGTGAGTACGCTCGAGGCGGCGTCCGTCCACGACTGCGTGATCGCAAGCGGCGGCGTTCGCTCCGGGCTGGACATCGCGAAGGCGATCGCCCTCGGCGCGCGCGCTGGCGGGCTTGCCAAGCCGTTTCTCGCGCCGGCAGGCCAGGGAACCGATGCGGTCGTCGACCTGATCGAGACGCTCGCCCTCGAGTTGCGGACGGCGATGTTCGTCACCGGGTCAGCGTCGGTCCCGGAGCTACGCGAGACAGACTACGTGCTGCTCGGTCGAACGAACGAGTACGTGACTCAGCGCCAGCGCTGAGCGCTGGTTCGTTCCGTCCTTTTTGACTCGTTGACTATCGGTGAGCAGCGACGCGACCGACACGCACGGCTATCCGGCGTGGCGTCGATAAAAAACGAAGCGGGTCGACCTTACAGGTCGCGGGGCTGGACCGTCTTCCGGTCGTTGGCCTCTGCGCGTCGGGCAGCGTCGTCGAGCAGCTCGGAGACCTCCTCGTCGAGGGCGTCGTAGAAATCCGAGGCGACGTTTTTGTCATCGAGCGCTTCCTTTACGGCGGCTTTGACGATAAGATCTGCCATACGATCTATTTCTTTCCCGTTACCCTATATAAGGATTGTGCTTACTACCGGAAATACGGGGGTTGCAGCGGTTAATTCGCCTGTTTCGATGGCCAGAATCACCGGAAAGTATATGTCTAATGAGCAGCCGCGTTCGATTTTGCGGCTGGTTACCCACCGGATCCGGCTCGCGCGCGGTCCTCCGGGGCTCGAGCGCACGTTCAGCACCTGGCCAGCGCCGTCGCTCGCTCGATCGTTCTCGATCCTGGGTCGACGGATTCGTGTGTCTCGACCGCAGAGACCGTGTATGCGCGAACTCCTCGACGCCGTCGCCGACGGCACCGTCTCGCCAGCGGCGGCCGAAGCCGAACTCAGAGGGTATGCCACCGGCGAGGCAGGCCGGTTCGACGCGGCCCGCGACCAGCGCCGTGGCGTTCCGGAGGCGATCTTCGCGGAGGGAAAATCGATCCCACAGGTCGTCGCACTGGCCGAAACCGCCCTCGAGACGACGGGCCGGGCGCTGCTCACCCGCGTCTCCGACCAGCAGTTCGCGGCTCTCGAGGACTACGTCGCGGAGACGGCTCCGGACGCGACGATCCACCGTCACAGCGGTGCGGTTCGGGTGACGACCGCCGACTACGAGCCACCGTCGCTCGAGGCGACTGTCGGTATCGCCACCGGCGGAACGGTCGATAAGGAGGTCGCCGACGAAGCCGAAGCGGTCTGCCTGGACGCCGGTGCGACGGTCGACCGGGTCGACGACGTCGGCGTCGCGGCGCTCTCTCGAACGCTCGACCAGCTCGATCGCTTTCGTGAGGCCGACGTGATGATCGTCGCTGCCGGCCGGGAAGGGGCACTGCCAACCGTGATCGCTGGCCTCGTCGATACGCCGGTCATCGGCGTCCCCGTCTCGAGCGGCTACGGCTACGGCGGCGACGGCGAGGCAGCACTTGCCGGGATGCTCCAGTCCTGTACCGTTCTCTCGGTCGTCAACGTCGATGCAGGGTTTGTCGCCGGCGCACAGGCGACGCTGGTCGCACGAGCGATCGCCGCTGCTCGCGAATAGCTCGCATGCATCTATGGGGAAAAATATTTTCTATATGGGAAAAGCCAAACAGTGTTTGGAGAAGCCTATTTAACCATCCACCCGATATATTCGGATACCGGCTTCGGCCGGTGTGTCCAATGCCCAAGTGTAACCACTGCGGCGCCCACGTCTCCGAACGGTTCGCACGCGTTTTCGCCAACGAACGCGGTGAGATCCACGCGTGTGTCAGCTGTTCGGCGAACGCTGGAATCGCTGAAGCCGCGAAAGAACGCGCTCGCGGCGCCTGAACGTATCGCGACGACCGACCAGGGACCCCTACGGACGTGAGACTTTTTACGGCTCCGTCCCGTTCGACAGTCGATGGCCGAGGCTGATCACGTCGTCTACGTCCTCGAGTGTGCCGATGGCTCCCTTTATACCGGCTATACGACCGATCTCGAGCGACGCGTCGCCGAACACGACGCCGGCGATGGCGCAAAGTACACCCGTGGACGAACGCCGGTCGAACTCCGCTATCACGAACGGTTCGACTCGAAGTCGGCCGCCATGTCCCGCGAGTACGAGATCAAGCAACTGTCTCGAGCGGCAAAAGAGCGACTCGTCGGACTCGAGTGATGCCCTGTGCTCGCGCTCGCAGCCCAGCAGTTCGCCGGTGACTGGTCGTATCCCGACCTGGCCGTCCAACAAATAGATGTATGATGGTGATGACAGTCGGCTCGAGATGCAACTCGACGTCGTCGACGATCTCAGACAGCCCGACTACACTGGCGAGAACCGCTGTGAACCCTGTACCGTCCTGAACCTCATCATCGCGGCGGTGGCCGGCTCCCTCATCGCACGGAAATCCCGTCTCGGCGGCCTGCTTGCCGTCGGGATTTCGATCGCACTGATCTACTTACGGGGATATCTCGTCCCCGGGACGCCGACGCTGACCAAACGGTATCTCCCACCGGCAGTCCTGCGCTGGTTCGGCAAGGACCCCGACCCTGACGTGGCGAGCGGCCTCGGCGGCGATACCACGGCGACTACCGACGCAGGCCGTGGTGAACCCGGTGTCGAGCCGGCCAGCGCTGGCGACGTGACGACTGTCGGCGAAGCCGACGCGTCCGAACCCGATGCCGAGGCTGCTGTCGAAGCCACCGAGGCGCTCGACCTCGAGACGCTGTTTCTCGACCACGACGTACTCGAGCCCTGTGACGACCGGGATGACCTCTGTCTGACCGATGCCTTCGAGGCCGACTGGTTCGACGCGATCGACGCTGTCGAGGAGTCCGGCCTCGACGCTACGGCGGCCGCCGACGCCTTCGGGTTCGACGCCGACCCCGCTGAATTCGACCTCGACGATCGCGGCGAGGCCTGCACGCTTCGCTCCGCCGCCGGCGTTGCGGGTCGGTGGCCCTCTCGTGCCGCACTGCTCGCCGATGTCGCCGCCAGCCATACCCTCGAGTCGTGGCTGCCCGACTGGGATACCTTCGATCCCGAGACGAAAGGCGTGGTGCTCAACGGCCTCCGGATGTTCCTCGAGACCTGTCCTTCCGGCGGCGACGTCCGGATGGGCGAGGAGGTCGTCGAATCCTGCTGTCACTCCCACGAGGTCGTCGCGGTCACCTGCGAGGAGACGGGTGAACGGCTCTTCGAGCAGCGCCTGGCAAACGCCGACGCCTGAACTGGCCTGCTGTGGTGTGACGTGCCACATTTCTGTGGTCGCAGTTGCCCGTCGCTTTTTTCGCATCGGCCCGCGACCACCGCACCATGGAGACGATCAGTTTCGGTACCGACGGCTGGCGGGCGACGCTCGAGGAGTTTACGACGCCACGCGTCCGGATGGTCGGACAGGCGGTGGCGACGTATCTCACGGACGAAGGACTCGAGGGGCCGGTCGCGATCGGGTACGACGCCCGCGAAACCTCGCGCGGGTTCGCCGAGGAACTGTCGCGGGTGCTGTGTGCGAACGGGTTCGACGTACTGCTCTCCGATCGGGACCGACCGACGCCGCTGGTCGCCCACGCGATCGTCGACCGCGACCTCGCGGGTGCGCTCGTCATCACGGCCTCGCACAACCCGCCCGAATACAACGGCGTGAAGTTCATCCCCGAAGATGGCGCACCGGCGCTACCCGCCGTCACCGACGCCATCGCGGATCGCCTCGCCGAACCCGAGTCGCTGCCCGAAGCCGAGCACGGCACCGTCCGCGAGGTCGACTTCGCCGAGACCCACGCGGATGCCGTCTTCGATCTGGTCGAATCGATCACCGGCAGTACCGACCTCTCGGCGCTGTCCGTCGCCTACGACGCCATACACGGCAGCGGTCGCGGGACCACCGACGCCGTCCTCGAGCGCGCCGGGGCCGACCTCGAACGCTATCGCTGCGAGCGCGACCCCGACTTCGGCGGCGGCTCACCCGAACCCGCCGCCGAAAATCTCGAGACGCTGATCGCAACCGTCACCGACAACGATAGCGGCGTCGACCTCGGGATTGCCAACGACGGCGACGCCGATCGCATCGCCGTTGTCACACCAGAGCGGGGGTATCTCGACGAGAACCTGTTTTTCGCCGCACTCTATGACTTCCTGCTCGAGGACGCCTCCGGATCCGCGGTCCGGACCGTCTCGACGACGTACCTGATCGACCGCGTCGCGGAGGCCCACGGCGAGACCGTCCGGGAGGTCCCGGTCGGCTTCAAGTGGGTCGCCGACGCGATGACAGACGGCGAGGCGCTCGTCGGCGGCGAGGAGTCGGGGGGCTTTACCGTTCGGGGCCACGTCCGCGAGAAAGACGGCGTGTTGATGGCGCTACTCGCGGCCGCGATGCACGCCGCCGAACCGCTCGACGAGCGAGTCGACCGACTGCTCGCAGCACACGGGACGGTCGTCCAGGACAAGCTCAGCGTCGACTGCCCCGACGACGAGAAGGCACGGGTGCTCGACGATCTCGAGGCCGAAATCCCAGAGACCGTCGCGGATACCGAAGTCGAGGACGTCAACACCGCCGATGGGTTCAAACTCCTGCTGGCCGATGGCTCGTGGCTGCTCGTTCGCCCCAGTGGTACGGAGCCAGTGTTGCGGGTCTATGCCGAGGCCGCGGACGAAACGCGAGTGGACGAGTTGCTCGAGGCGGGTCGAGAGCTGCTCGAGCCGCTGATCTGAGTCCTTCTTTAGTCGACTCGCTCCGCCGGGACGCCGACGACGGTCGCGCCGGGCTCGACATCCTGCGTGACGACTGACCCGGCACCGACGGCTGCCTCTGCACCGATCGTGATGTCGCCGAGCAGCGTCGCGTTGGCTCCCAGTTGTGCGCCTGCTTCGACCGTTGGATGGCGCTTGACCGGTTCGTTCGTGGCCCCGCCGAGCGTGACGCCGTGGTACATGTGGACATCGTCGCCGATCTCGGCGGTCTCGCCGATGACGACGCCCATCCCGTGATCGATCGTCACTCGTCGACCGAGGTCCGCACCCGGGTGGATCTCGACGCCAGTCAACAGTCGCACGAGCTGCGAAAGCAGTCGCGCCACGAATCGCTCGCCGGTCCCGCTGCCGGTCCACAAGCGGTGTGCGATCCGGTGGGCCCAGACCGCGTGCAGCCCCGGATAGCAACACAGTACCTCGAGCCAGCCTTTCGCCGCAGGGTCGCGCTTGCGCATTGCCTGCACGTCCTCGTAGATGCGCCTAAACATCGGTCCCGATCGTCACCGCTGTCGATCCGGTCTCGAGGCGGCGCTTCCGTCGGCACGATGGAGACGGACGCGCGCGACACCACTGGCCCACGATGTGCCGTGGCTGGTTCCGATCGGTACAGACAGTCGGGCCGGTGGATACCATAGTAGAGCGTAGCCGTGGGGAGAGTGTAAAAGGCACCATTTCTGTGGTCGCGTGCCGGCTCACTCGCCGCGAGCCAGCCGCGTGCCGATACGGTCTGGGAGCCCGGCCTCGTCGACGGCTGTCTGCACCGCCTCGATGTCGTATTCAACGCGGTCGGTCTCGACAGTCAGCGCCTCGAGATCGACCACTGCATACCCCGCCTGCGGGTCTCCGTCACGGGGCTGGCCCACACTGCCGGGGTTGACGACGCTCCCCTCCGCGAATCGCTCGACGCCTTGCACGTGGGTGTGGCCGAGCACCAGGACGTCCTCGTCGTCGAGCAGCCGTGGCGTGAACTCCCGTGGGTAGGTATACCGGGTGTACCGATCCGGGTCGTCCGGATGCCCGTGGACGAGTTTCACCCGCCCGTCGCAGACGCGACGTTCGTCGGGCAGCGCGGCCAGCCACTCGAGCTGACCGTCCGAGAGCTGCTTTTCCGCGTGCTCGACGCCCGCCTGTGCCATCCCGTTGAACCGGAAGGGGGTCTCCGCGGCGACGGCGGCGTCGTGGTTGCCCATCACTGTCGGCACGTCCCGCTCTCGAAGCGTGTCGACGCAGTCGGCCGGCCAGGGGTTGTAGCCGACTACGTCCCCCGCACAGCACAGTTCGTCGACCGGCGGCATGTCTTCGAGGACGGCCTCGAGTGCGACCCGGTTCCCATGGATGTCCGAGATGAGTCCGACTTTCACGATCACAGCTAACAGGTGCCAGTGATTTGTACGTTATCCAGCAGGTGGGCAGAGCGGTGGGCGGTCGGCGACCCAGCGCCCGTCGATACTCGTTCGGGAGCGATAGCTACGCTGGGCTGGTGATTTCAGCGAGCAAAACGAGCTGTGCCGCTCAGTTGCCGTTTTCGATCGCCGTCTCGAACCCGTCGTCAGTCAGTGCGACACCGGCTGCACAGACGGCGTGCTCGAACTCGTGGTCGTAGACCTCGCTCGCGGCTGCGTCGGCGCTGTTGGCCTCGAGGTCGAACGCTTCGGGGGCGTCGTTCTCGTAGGTCGCGACCAGCGTCGGCTCGTCGACGGTCTCGACGAGCAGTGCGTCCTTTCGAACCGTGCCGATCAGTGCCTTGCCGTCGTCGCCGATCGTTGCCGCGATCCGGGGCGTGTCGTAGTCGTCCTTTTCGTAATCGAGCGCCAGCAGGCTCTCCGCGAGCGCGTCGCGGGCGGGGTAGCCGAGCTCGAGTTTCTCCGCGATCGGATCGACGTGCGAGCCGTTGCCGAAGGCAGCGGTCTCGCCGGTCGGCGTCTCGACGACGCGCAGGCAGTTGTAGGAGACGTACGGGTTGTCCGTCTCCGGTGCGTCGTCGGTCGGGCCGACGGTGAGTGCTTCCTCTCGAGCGGTGATCTCGCGGTTGGGGAACGAGCGTGAAGAGACGCGGTAGGCGCCGACCTCGGGGCCGACGACGACGAATCGTCCGACGTACATACTCGCAGGTGTGCGGGAGCAGGAAAAAGGAATGTCGGTTCGCGCTCGAGCGACCGAACTCGCCAGTATCAGGCGAGCGTTTATACCCGATAACGCGGCCACTGGTTGTGTGACGACGGACGAGGAGTGTCTCGAGGCCCTTCAGGAAGCAGCCAAGCGACTAGACGAGTCGCCGACAAAGGCACAGTACGAGGAGTTGGGATTACGGCCTGCCTCTGCAACGATTATGGAGCAACTGGGCGGCTGGAATGCAGCGAAAGAACGCGCAGAATTGGAAACGTTCGATCGCGGTGCAACCGGAGACCAGCCTGTCCAGCCGAAACCGGAGTGGGTTGATATTCCTGGCGACCTCGAGTGGGCAGACCTCACAGGACAACAGCGCTGGTACTACAAGAACCGGGAGGAGCGAATCGAGCGAAAGGACCGCCGCCGGGCGGAAATCCGGCGATGGCTCTTCGCGTACAAGGACCGACACTGCGAGTGTGCTCGCTGTGACGAGGACAGGCCACCGTGTCTCGATTTTCACCATCCCGGCGAGAAAGAACACAGCATCGCAACCATGGTCGTCAATGGCCACTCGAAGGCAAGCATTCGCGAAGAGATCGAGCGATGTATCGTTCTCTGTGCAAATTGTCATCGTCTCGAGCACGCTGATCCACCTGACTGCGAGCCGGCACGACTCCAACCCGACAATCATAAATAGGGCCACAGCCAACGATCTATCGCAGCGCAGTCCCCTGGGGTAGTGGCCAATCCTGAAGCCTTCTGGGGGCTTCGACACAGGTTCGAATCCTGTGGGGACTACTCTTTCCGTTCTTTCAACTCGAGCACCTTCTTAGCCTCTGCCTCCGGTCTCCAGTCGAAACGAAGGGGTCTGCCGATAACACTCGAGTCACCAGAAACCATATTTAATCACCGTCGGTAGCTAACTGGTATGAATCGACGGACGTTCCTCGCGGTTGGTGGGACGGTTGCTCTCGGCGGGCTCGCCGGCTGTCTCGGCGGCAACAGTGCGGCGAACGAGTACGAATACAAGACGACGACGACGAACGGCGTTGCTGTGCCGCTCGCTCCGGTCGACGATGTCTACGAATGGTACGAAAACGACGACGCACGGTTTGCCGACGCGCGCGGCCGCGCCCAGTACGAGGAACTTCGGGTCGCGGATGCCGTCTTCTCTCCCGCACCCGACGGCACCGAAAACGACCCTGTCGAAGAGTGGTCGACCGACACGCAGATCGTCACCTACTGTCGCTGTCCACATCACCTCTCGACACAGCGTGCAGCGTCGCTGATCGCTGCAGGATACGAGCATACGTACGCGATCGACGAGGGATTCGGCGCATGGATCACTCGCGGCTATCCGATGGCCGGCACGGTCGTTGAAACGCAACAGAACGAGAGCAACGACAGCGCGTCCGCCTCGGAGGCGACCTCGGACGTTCAAGTTGACTATCAGCGCTACGAGATTCACGGACGGACGCGTGGCGATACCAGCGGGATGGTCACGCTCGAGCAAGTCGGCGTCGACCGCCGCGAAGCGGCGCCGATCGCTGCCGACGGCTCGTTCACTCTGCAACTCCACTACGCGGGCTCGAGCGACGACCGATTCAGAGTCGAAGTCGACGGGAGCTCGACTGTGGGGACGCTTGCAGAGCTAACGAGTGCGCCCGTCACGGTCTGACCCGACCGTTCGCTCGTAGGCCCCCGCTCGCTCGAGTTCGCCCCGTTTTCGCAGCACACTGGGCGTCCGACAGATCCCCGGCGCACCCGTCACCTGCGGGACCGTACAGTTGTTACAACTCTCGCAGACGACACGCGGGTTCTCGTCTTCCCGTCCGGACTCGAGCAGCCGCGCACCCAGCCGCGGCTCGGCATAGAAGGGCCGGGCCATGCCGACCATGTCGCAAGCGGGCTCTGTTCCTGCGCTCGAGCCGAGCAAGCGATCCATCTCTTCGCGCTCCCGGATCCCGCCCTCCGCGAGGACGGGGATCGACACCTGCTCACGGACGCGCCGGCAGAACTCCTCGTTCCACGCGGGCTCGAAGTCGTACTGAAACGATTGGACGCGATTCGCCAGCGCGACGAGCCGTCGTCGGGTCGCGCCGCCGAAGGCCGCGTCGTACGCGTCCTGCAGTGCCTCGTTGTCCCACGCTCGCCCGGGATACGCTCCGCGGACGATGCTCATGTCCCAGGTGACCGACGTCTGGACCGGGACGACCGCATCGTAACCGATTTTCTCGAGTCGGCGAGCGATTTCGACGCCGTCGGACAGCGAGAGTTTCCGGCGGACGACGGGTGCGGGCGGGGCGGGCGTCTCGGCGGGGACCTTGGTCACCAGCGGCACATCGCCTGCCCGCTCGCGGATCTCGTCGTGGACGACCGCGAGAAACGCGAGGCGAGCTTCGGGTGAGCCGCCGAACTCGTCGTCTCGGCGATTGTAAAACGGCGAGAGGAACTGCTGGATGATACCCATGTTTGCTCCGGCGAGGTGAATTCCGTCGTAGCCCGCGTCGACGGCGCGAGCCGCTGCGCGGCCGAAATCGGCGGCGAGGTCGTACACCTCCGCGGTCGTGAGGACGTGGGGATCGTACTCGAGAAACCCGATCCGGTCCAGCAGCCGCAACTGCCACGGCGGCTCCGACACCGCGAGCTGCTCGAGGCCCGGATGCTCCGCTCGGTACTCGGCGTGCCAGGTCTCCATACTCCGCAGCCCGCCGTGCTCGAGCTGGATAAAAATCCGGCTCCCGTGGTCGTGAATCCGATCGGTCAGCCGAGAGAGTCGGGCGACGAAGTCGGGATCGTGGACGCGGGTCATCCCCGGCGCAGCACAGCCGCCCTCACCGCAGACGATCGTCGCGCCCTGGCAGATGAGCCCGACGCCCGATTCGGCGGCCGGTTCGAGATCGTCGATCAGCGTGTCGGTCGCGTCGGGGCCGTTGCCCGCACACTCGAGTAGGGGCGCACGATAGAGCCGATTGGGGACCGCCATGTCGCCGATTTCGATCGGATCCTCGAGCGTAGCCATGCAGGCCGTATCACGTGACCAGGCAAGAGTGTAGTGCCGGTCGGCTTCGCGGCTGTCGGCTCGAAACGAGTTGGCGGCTCGCGTCCGCTGACTGGCTCAGGGCGGGAGGATGACCGCCCGACCTTCGATTTCGTTGTGCTCGAGGCGCTCGGCGACTGTGTTGATCTCACCTAAGTCGTGGCGTTCGGTTCGCAGTTCGACGTCGCCGCGGTCGACGAGCGCGACGAGTTCTTGGAGTTCAGCGTACTTGCCGACGAGCGTCCCCCGGTAGGCGAACTCGCCGTTGACCAAGGCTTGACTTGGTTCGTGGATGTGGCCGCCGTAGCCGACGATGTGGTGGTCGCCGCCGGCGGCGACGATGTCGGATGCAAGGCCGGTCGTCTCGTCACCGCCGACGAAGTCGATGACCTGCTGGGCCCCCTCGTCGTCGGTCAGATCGGCGATAACGTCCGGGAGGTCCTCGTCGGCGGCGTTAACCGTGTGGCGCGCACCGAGGTCCTCGGCCAACTCGAGGGCCTCGTCTTTGATGTCGACAGCGACGATGTCGGCGGCGCTCATCGCCTCGAGACACTGCAGTCCGATGTGGCCGAGGCCGCCGACACCGATGACGACGCTGGTGTCGCCGGGATTCAGCTCGTCGACCGCCTTCTTGACGGCGTGGTAGGCCGTAATTCCCGCGTCGGCATGGGGGGCGATGTCGGTCGGATCGACGCCGTCGGGCAGCGGAATCACCGCACGCTCGTTGGTCTGGAGGTACTCGGCGAAGCCGCCGTCGGTCGTGAGGCCGTTGAATGCGCTGTTTTCACAGTACATGTCCTCGCCGAGCCGGCAGGGCCGACAGATCCCGCAGGTCTGGACGGGATGACAGATCACCGGGTCGCCCTCCTCGACCAGCGTTACTTCGTCGCCGGTTTCGGCGACGATCCCCGCGTTTTCGTGGCCCAGCGTCATCGGCAGGTCCTGTGGCGCGTAGTCAGTCCACATCCCCTCGATGATGTGATTGTCGGTCTGACACCACCCTGCGCCCTCGACGTCGATCAGGACGCCGTCGGATCGCTCGAGTTCGGGGCGGTCGATCTCGTCGACCGAGAGCGCGTCGCTCATCTCGTCGGTGTACGCGTGGAGTCTGGCTGCTTGCATGGGACAGACACACAGTTCATCGCCATCCGTGATAACGTTCCCCTCGCGTCTCGTGTCACGTGAATGTCTTGGGTTTGATACTACTGCCCGCGACTGCTAATTTTGGCTGTGAAAATAGATCCGAATGTCGTATTCATCCATTTCTGAAAAAGAGTGATGTGTTGTGGTATCGATGTGCATGGTGCGATGTATCAGCAGAACGGAGAGGAGATATTCGTCATCGATGGCCACGTCCATCTGTGGGACGCAACGGAGGCGAATATCAAACACCAGGGAGGGGAAGAGTTCATTCAGTGTTTCTACGACTATCACACGACGTTCACGCCCGAGGAACGCCAGTGGGACATAGACGAGTATCGCAAGTACGGCGCTGACCGGATGGTCGAGGATCTGTTCGGCAACGCCGCTGCCGACATGGCGATCTTTCAGCCGACGTATCTCACCGATTTTTACGACGACGGGTTCAACACCACCGAGCAGAACGCCGAACTCGCGACCGAACACCCCGAGCGGTTCGTCCTGAACGGTACGTTCGACCCCCGCGACGGCGAGGAGGGTCTCGAGTACCTCGAGGAACTCCACGAGAAATACGAGATTCCCGGCGTCAAACTCTATACTGCCGAATGGCGCGGCGACTCGAAGGGGTGGCGCCTCGACGACGAGGAGGCCTTCGAGTTCTTACAGAAGTGTGCCGACCTCGGCATCGAGAACGTCCACCCGCACAAGGGGCCGACGATCCGCCCCCTCAATCGCGACGCGTTCGACGTGAAAGATGTCGACGATGCGGCCTCGTCGTTCCCGGAACTCAACTTCATCGTCGAACACGTCGGCCTGCCCCGGCTGGACGATTTCTGCTGGATCGCCGCTCAGGAGACGAACGTTTACGGCGGCCTGGCCGTCGCCGCGCCGTTTGCCCAGAACCGACCGGGCAAGTTCTCCGAGATCATGTCCGAACTGCTGTGGTGGCTCGGCGAGGATCGGGTCATCTTCGGATCGGATTACGCCATCTGGAACCCCGATTGGCTCGTCGAGGAGGTCATGGAGGCAGAACTCACCGAGGAACACCGCGCGGAGTACGGCGTCGAGTGGGACATCGAGACGAAAAAGAAGGTCATGGGCGAAAACGCCGCCGAGCTCTACGATATCGACATCGAGGCGAAACGACAGGCGTTCGAAGACGACGAGATCAGCCAGCAGTTCGACCTCGAGGACCACTACGCAGGTGAAGAACCCGCACCCGCGGACGACTGATGAGCACGCAGACATCCGACGGCTCCGCTCCCACGCGAGCGACCGTCCGCGACCGACTCGACCGGGTCACCGATCCGGAACTCGACCGCTCGATCGTCGCGCTCGAGTACGTCGACGCGATCGAGATCGACGGTGGCCACGTCGGTGTCGACCTCACGCTCCCAACCGCGTGGTGTTCGCCGGCTTTCGCGTGGATGATGGCCGTGGACGCCCGCGACGAGATCGAATCGCTGCCGTCAGTCGAGGAGGCCCGGATCACGCTCCACGAACACATGCACGAGACGGAGATCAACCGCGGCGTCAACGAGCGACTCTCGTTCGCCGAGGCGTTTCCGGACGCCGACGGCGACGTCGCTGCGGTTCGTGCCGAACTCGACGACAAGGCCCGTGTCGCTCGCCAGTACGATGCCGTCGAAGCGCTGCTCGAGGCCGGACTCGACGCCGAGGCGATCGTCGACATTCGACTCCGAGCCCTCGAGCTGGCCGATGGAGCCGAGTCCGCCGCCGTCTACGTCAGCGACCGTTCGTTCGCCGTCGCCGTTCCGGCGGCGCCGCTCGAGCGCTACCTCGAGAAAGCTCGCGAAACCGGCCTCGTCTCGGCGCCGGACGACCGCCTCTTTCGAACGCCAGAGGGCGAACCGATCGACCCCGACTCGTTCGAGCTCGTCCACCGGCGCGGCCGACTCGCACAGGTCAACATGTCGAGTCAGGGTGGCATCTGTGACGGCCTTCGAGAAGTACGGGAAGGCCGCCTCGAGCGACGTGCGGATGACTGATACGGTCTGCTGTCACGAGTTGCCGGTGCACCCGCAGTTACGGGTCGCGGTCCCACCGGAACTGACTGACCGTCGTCAGTATGACAGTGCGGCGGTGGAACCCGAGCGCCATCGCGATTGACCATCCTCGTCGCGGTCCGACCCTGGCCGTCGCCGCGAGCCTACTTTTCGACCTCGAGCAGCGCCACCCGCTCGCAGACCAGTGCCGACAGCGATGCGTCGGTGGCCTCGCGTTCGGCGTCGGGAACGTCGAAAAAGTCACACAGCGTCTCGCTGTCCTGGACCTCGAGTGTCGGTTCGCGGGCAACGAACGCATCCAGCGTTTCGACTGCCTCGAGCGCTGCCACTTCGTCCCCGTCTGCATCGCCGTCGATGAGCACCACCGCCCGAGTCTCGCCGTCGTCGACACCCATCGCGAGCGCACGATCGATCTGCCGACGACCGGCAGCGTACAGCAGGATTTCGACGGCGCGATCGCGGGCAACGTTCTCGCCGCGGTCGATGGCGCGATCCGCGAATTCGACGGCTCGCTCAAGGTGGCGGCGGTCGGCGACGTAGCGGGCGTCAAACGCCTGGATCGTCACATCGTAGCGACCGCCGAGCTCGCCGAGGTCGGCGACGAACGAATCGATGTCGTCGATTTCGAGTCGGCATTCGAGGAGCTGCATCAGAAATCACCCAGACTCGATTGGCTGTCGTTCGTCCGTGGTGCTGTCTCGTCGGTGTCACCGTCGTCACGATTCGAGTACCCTGTCGGTTCGCTGTCTCCTCCTGTCGCAGCCGTTGACTCGACGCCATCCATCGAGGGATCTTCACGACCGGCGTTCTCGAGGATGGTCTCGGCTGTCTTCTTCCCTTTGAGTGCGCCGAGAACGACGGCTTTGTCTGCCGTTCGGAGGTCGGCGGGTTCTTGGATGCCCGCCTCGTAGAGCCGGCGAGCGCGCTTGCGACCGACGCCGCCGACAGAGACGAGTTCCAGTAGGGCTTCACTAACGCCGTGTTCGACGCGGGCGCGGGCCTCCCGTACGGCGACGGTCCACTCGCTGTCGAGTTCGGCGGCCAGCGACTCGGCAGCGCCGAGCAGCCACTCGGCGGTGTCGACTTTCCCCCGGAGATCGCCCGGTCCGATCTTGTACCGGTCGGTCAGCCGTTCCTCGTCCGTTTCGTCGGCCCAGTCCTCGAGCAACTTGCCTGTCTTGAGCGCGGCCAGCCAGTCCTCGAAGCGCTCCTCCTCGAACTCGCTTGGGGTATCACCCAGCAGTTCGGCCTCGCGCTCGTAGTAGAGTTCGCCGAATTTTTCGTCCTCACCCGAGCGCAGGTAGAGTTCGTACATATCGGGTGTCCGCGAGACGAGCTGGTACAGTCCCAGTGCGGTCGGTCGTTCGTCGGCGCGCTCTAATCCGTGGACGATCTCTGCTGCGCTCATCGGATCGAGATAGAGCCGCGAGACGGTGTGACCGAGGCTGGTGGCCCCGAGTGCCTCCTCGCCGTCGTCAGCGGCGAGGTCGGCAGCGGCGGTGAACGCGCTGCCGTCGTCTTCACTCCCGTCACCGCTGTCACTGTCGCGTTCGATGAAATCGTTCGACTCGAGATACTCCAAGACGGTGTCGGTCACCGTCTCGAGGCGACCGGCTTCGGTCGATTGGCTGGCGTAGAGGGTGGCCTCGAGGAACTCGAGAAGTTCCGCCCGCGTGCGGGCGAAGCCGGAGGCGATCGTCGCGAGTACGTGGGTCCGCAGGGCTGGTTCGGCAGCCAGTTTCGAACGCACCGGCTCGGGGTCGGCCCAGATGTAGCGGTCGAACAGCTCTTGGCTCTCGTCGTGGTTTTTCGCCAGCAGGACGGCTTCTCCGTAGGGGTCGAGCCCCGGGCGACCAGCCCGGCCCATCATCTGGTGGACCTCGAGGACGTCAAGCGGTGCCATCCCGCCGGCGCTGGAATCGAAGCGCCGCCAGTCGCGGACGATCACGCGTCGGGCAGGCGTGTTGACACCGGCGGCCAGCGTCGGCGTCGCCGAGATCACTTTCAGCAGGCGGTCGCGGAAGGCGTCTTCGACGAGGCTCCGCTGGGTGCTCGAGAGGCCGGCGTGGTGAAACGCCGACCCCTGTTCGACGCAGTCGGCTAAGTCTTTGCTCGTCTCGGTGTCGCTATCCTCGCGGATCTCGTCGGCGAGCTCGGCGAGCTCGGTTTCCTCCTCGGCGGTCAGTTCGTGTCTCGAAACGCCGCCCAGCCGCTTCGCGGCGGCTTCTGCGTTTCGCCGGGAGTTGACGAACACGAGCGACGAACCGTCCTCTTGGAGGATGTCGCGGACGAGTGCAGCCTCCTGTTTTTCCGATCCCTCGACGGGTACCTCGCGCGTCGAGCCGTCGGCGAAATTGAGCGCGTTCCCGTAGTGGACGCCCATCTGCAGGTCGATCGGTCGCCAGTCGGTGTCGACCAGTTCGGCGTCGAGCCAGTCGGCGATTTCGTCGGCATTGCCAACCGTCGCCGAGAGCGCGACGGTCTGCAGTCCGGGGTTGAGCTGGCGGAGTTTCGCGAGCGTCACCTCGAGCGTCGGCCCCCGGTTGCGGTCGTCGATCAGATGAACCTCGTCGGAAACGACGCAGGTGAGATCGGAGAGCCACTCTGCGCCGTTGCGAACGAGGGAGTCGACCTTCTCGCTGGTGGCGACGACGATGTCTTTGGTTGCGAGCCAGTCGCTGGTCGACTCGTAGTTGCCGGTCGTGACGCCAACCGTGGCGCCGAACTCCTCGTAGGCCTCGAACTCGGCCTTCTTCTCGCTGGCGAGCGCTCGCAGCGGGACGATGTACAGTGCTTTCCCGCCGCGTTCGATCGCCGACAGCATCGAGAGGGCGGCGATCATCGTCTTCCCGCTGGCGGTGGGGACGGCTGCAACGAGGTTTTCACCCTCGGTCGCGCCGGCCTCGACCGCCTCGGATTGGGGCGGGTAGAGCTCCTCGATGCCCTCGCTGCGGAAGTGGTCGATGGCACCGGGTGGGAGCCCCGACAGCTCCTCGATATTCATTGCCCGTGCTTGGCCCCGTTTGCGGTTTAAAGTATCGTCTTCCGGACTCCCTCAAGCGGGGCTCCAGCGGGGACGCTGTGCGTTCTCGCGTGCGGTGTGTCAGGTCACCGGTCGGCACTGCGGTCGGTCAGCACACCCACACAGATGACTGCTGTTGTAACGTGCATCAGCCCGAGGATCGCGCCAGCGAAGAGGCTTCCACCGGGTTGATTTGGGATGACCGTAAAATCCGGCACGAGCGAGAGGACGAGGACGACCGCTGCCACGATGAGAAACAGTCGATCAGGACTGGAACTGAGTCGCGCGAGCACGCCGTAGGTGACGGTCGCACCGATGACTCCGAGGGTCGTAAAGAACGTTACCGGGCCGTAATTCAGTGCTTCCAGTGCCGGTGCGATACCGCCGGCGTTGGCCACGAACACGATGACCCAGTTGATGATCAGCGACACTGCGAGCGCGCCCGCTCCTGCTCGTACCAGGTCGCTGAGGGAGAGCGATCGTGTCGATGATATCCCCGTTTCGGATCCCATGCCTGAGCCTCCACCTCCAACTGATGAAAAGCATTTGCCAGGAATTTATTTTATACTCGACTCGGTGATTGATAATCTGGTTGAGATGGGCTGCTATCGCTGAGTAACGACGAACCCGTGACTCACCCTGTGGATGAGAGTGAGTACGACGGCGATAGACCGATGAGTTCGGCACCCGAAGCCCGTCCCATGGCCGATCCCGACCGCGTTCTCGTCCCCACGCTTGGCCGACCACAGGAAGACGAGGCGCTTTCCTACGCCCTCGAGACGTTTCCCGACGCCGACATCACCCTGCTGGCCGTCGTGACGCCGCTCGACGCGCCCCTCAGTGAGGGAGGGGTCTTAGAGCGCGACGAGGAACGGACGACGCAGGCACGGGCCAGCGCCGAGACGTTGCTCGAGTCGGTTGCCGACCCTGACACGGAGGACCGCGTCCGAATCGATCTCGCTGAGGGCCGACCCGGAACCGTCGTTCCTCGATATGCGTCGGAGGCGGGGATCGATCACGTCGTGATGGCTGGCGACAGAAATCGCTCGAGTGGCTTTTTCAGGCGGTTTCTCGGTCGCGGAATCGACGCCACGGTAGTCGAGCGCACTGCGAAGCCGGTGACGGTCCTCGAGTGAGCCCGTGGGAATCAGCCGCCTATCACCGTCGCGAACAGTCGATACAGGCCGTATCCGACGACGACTGAACTGCCGAGCGTCAGGAGCCAGAAGGTGATCGTGACGCCGATCTTGCGCCGCGAGACGCCTGCCGAGCCGCCTGCCAGCCCGCCACCGATGACGCCCGAGAGGATGATGTTGTTCAGCGAGATCGGGATGCCGAGTGCGATCGCCAGCTGGGCAATGATGAACCCCGGGACCAGCGCCGCGATCGACCGTCGCACGCCGAGCTGAGCGTACTCTCTGGATGTGGCCTGTAACAGCCGCGGTGCGCCCATCCAGGCCCCTGCGAGGATGCCGACCGCGCCGATCGCGAGCAACAGCGATCCCGGGAGCCCGAGTTCGGTCTGAAAGAGGTTCTCGAGCGGGCCGGTCGCAAGCCCAACCTGCGAGCCGCCAGAGGAGAACGCGACGATACCGCCGAGAACCAGCAGGAACGAGCGGATCCCGCTTTCGACTGACTCGCGGACCTGCCGTCGCACCCAGGCGAACGCGAGCAGTCCAACGGCGATCGTCACGAGGACGGTCCCGAGATCGACGCCAGCGGCGAGCATCGGGCCGCCGCCGAGTTGCCGGGCGACGAATCCCGCGAGGGTTCCCTGCTCGGCGGTCGGGTCGGGAATCACGCCGAGTCGGACGTTGGCGACGATCGCGCCGACGACGCCGGCCAACAGCGGGACGCCGACTGTCTCGGGGACGTCGTCGCGTCGCAGGACCGTCGCCGTCGCGTAGGCGAGTCCGCCCGACATGATCGGGACCAGCAGCCAGAAGATGCCGAGCCGGCGGTAGGTCGCTATCGCCGGGTCGCCGCCGAGCGAGAGTCCGACGCCGACCATCGCACCCGTCGTCGCGAACGCCGCGGGGATCGGATATCGCGTGTAGATACCGATCGACATGAAGCCAGCCGCGGTCAGCAGGCCAGCGGTGGCCGCAAGCGGCGTGATCGTCACGCCGTCGATGAGGTCCGCACCGATTGTCTCGGAGATGCTTCCGCCTTGCATGAGCGCGCCCGCGGCCGCGAGCAGTCCGATGACGAACGCCGCTTGCATCGTCGAGATCGCGTTCGCACCGATCGCGGGCGCAAACGGCGGCGAGTTGCTGTTCGCACCGAGCACCCACGCCATGAACAGACAGGTGAGAACGGCGATTCCGACGAGGACAACGAAAGAGAGTACGACCATTTCGTCTCGTTTTCCGTTCGGTGAGCGATTGGAAAAGCGTTCCCTCGAGCCCGTCGATGACCGCTACCGATTTACCGCGACCGCTCCAAACGCTGCCCATGAAGATCGAATACAACGAGGACACCTGTATCGGGATGTTCCAGTGTGTCGCCGAATGGGACGCCTTCGAGGAGGACAAATCGAAGGGCAAGGCCGTCCTCGAGGGAAGTGAGGAAGTCGAGGACGGCGTTTTCGTCCGCGAGGTGCCCGAAGACGCGGAACTCGACGCCAAGTTCGCCGCCCGGACCTGTCCCGTCGACGCGATCACAGTCTACGACGACGACGGCGAGCAGCTAATCCCCTGACGACAGCAAAAACCGATCCGCACCGATCGTCGATTACGCGATCTTGTCGTACTGTTCGGAGAGCTTCTCAGCGGCTTCGCCGAGTTGGTTACGCTCGAACTCGGTGAGTTCCCACTCGACGATCTCCTCGACGCCGTCGGCGCCGAGTTTGACGGGGACGCCGAATGCGGTGTCCTCGTGGCCGAACTCACCCTCGAGTTTGACGCTGCCGGGCAACACCGCGCCGGTATCACGGAGGATGGCCTCGACCATGTGGCCGACGCCGGTCGCCGGGCCCCACTCCGTCGCGCCTTTCTTCTCGATGACGTTCATCGCCGACGTCTGGAGTTCCTCGAGTAGCTCTTCTTTTTCGTCCTCGTCGAACTCGGGGTCCTGTCCGTTGACTCGTACTTTGGAGAACACGGGGACCTGTGCGTCGCCGTGTTCGCCGAGGATGGTCGCATCGACGTTCTGGACGGGGGCGTCGAAGCGCTCGGAAATCACGTACCGGAAGCGCGCGGAGTCGAGGCGACCGCCGAAGCCGATCACTTTCTCGCGGGCGCGGTCACCCGTCTCGTAGAGGTGCCGATTGAGCAGGTCGACGGGGTTCGACGTGGTGACGGTGATGAAGTCGTCGTTGTGCTCGGCCAGCGAAGAGCCGATGTCCTCCATGATCGGTGCGTTGTCGCCGGCCAGATCGATCCGGGTCTGGCCGGGTTGGCGCGGGATCCCCGCCGTGATGACGACGACATCCGAGCCCGCGGTGTCCTCGTAGCCACCCTGTCGGATCGTCGTGTTCGAGTCGTAAGCCACGCCATGGTTGGCGTCGGCGGCCTGTCCGACCGTATCGTCTTCCTTGTCCGGAATGTCGACGAACACGAGCTCGTCCGCAACGTCCCGAAGCGCGATGTTGTAGCCTGCAGCGGCCCCGACGGTGCCGGCCGCGCCGACCACGCTCACTTTCGTCATACCACGTAATGCTTCCCCATCCCACACGTTAAATCCGTCGGAATTTCCAACCTCACACGAGTTTGATGATATGAGAATTCGATGACTGTCGTTCCCTGCGACGGGCTCGGAGCCGACCCGTCATCGAGGCACCGTCAGTCGCGTCTCCAGACGCGCCTCGAGACCGAACCGATCATGGCCGATGCCTGCGCCCGTTCGAGTATGCGCGTCAGCGTCATCGGCGGCGGAACGATCACCGACGAACAGGCGGCTCGCGCCGAGACGGTGGGCCGCGAACTCGCCGCACGCGGCCACACGGTCGTCTGTGGCGGTCGCGGCGGCACCATGAAAGCGGTCTGTCGGGGCGCGAAAGCCGCAGGCGGAACGACGATCGGCATCCTGCCGAGCGAGCGCCGGGAGCAGGCAAACGACTACGTCGACGTTCCCATCGCGACCGGGCTGGGCCACGCCAGAAATGCACTCGTCCCACTAAATGGTGATGCCGTCATCGCACTCGCCGGGGGCGTCGGCACCCTCTCGGAACTCGGCTTCGCCGGGATCTACGACCGACCCGTCGTCGGACTCGAGGCTCACGACGTCACCGACGCTGGTGTCGACCTCGAGCCTGTCGACACTCCCGAAGCGGCTGTCGACGCCGTCGAAACCACACTCGAGACGTAAGTGCCACTGTCACGGCCCAGGAATCTCGCTGTCGCAGCTTTTTCGACGCTCCGACACCTCTAGGTGGATATGAGCGACTTCGACAAGGAAGCAGAGCGCGAGAAACTCCGCGAGAAGTACGAACGCGACAAACAAGAGCGCAAGGCCACCCAGCGAATGAGCGATCTGTTGCTCAAGGGCGCAACGATGACCAACACCCACTGTGGGACCTGCGGCGATCCGCTGTTCCAGATGGACGGCACCACGTTCTGTCCCAGTTGCCACGGCAACCCCGATGCTGTCGAGGGAACCGACCTCGAGGCCCAGCCGGCTGACGAACAGTCGTCCACGGAGCAGTCTGCGACGGCACAGTCTGCCGCCGATGATCGCACCGATACTGCACCGATCGAGACGACGACAGAAGCCACGTCGGAGACGCCAGACACCAAGCCGGATGCAATCGGCCAGCGGGCGTCGTCCCCCGGCGCAACACAATCTCAGGACGAGCGCCAGTCCACACCTCAGTCCGATGTCGGGACAGCTGGCTCCGATGTCTCGAGTCCGACTGCCGACAGTCGAGCGAGCGAGCCGAGCGCCCCATCTCGGACTCCTGTGTCGCCCTCACAATCAGCTGACGGCGACCTTCACGTCGCTCACGACGCGCTCGTCCGCACGCTCGAGAAGTTCGCCACCGAGGCAGCCGCGACGGACGACCCACGATACGCACGGGAGTGTCTCGAGGCGGCGCGCGAGGCCGGCGAGACGCTGTCGACCCTGCGCTGACAGCCGACGGCGCTCGAGACAGTCGTACTGCTTCCTGGATTTTCTTGACTTTCTCTGCTGTGAGTGTGTTGCTCCATCGACCTGTAATCGATTCTCTACGCCCAATATGACAGACAAAATCCAAATCACTAGATATATATTTGATAGTATGGTGTGCTGTGACACAGATCGAAGTGAGTCAGATCGACCGCTGTGTCGGTCGTGCGCCGGGTAGACTCCGATTTCGCCCTCCATGCTACCGACCCGCGGTCACTCACCGACCCACGGAGAGAGGAGACCCTACCGATGGCACTTGGATTCGTCGTCTCACTCACGGTACTCGTCGTTTGTATCGGCCTGCTCGGGACTTGCGTGATCTGTCTCGATCGAACCGCTTTGAAGCGGACGGCAACCGACTACGATCGTCGACTCACCGAAATCTCGCCGTACGTTGGCGTCACGGCACTATTTTTCCTCGGCAAGCGGGCGACTCACGGCCACAGTTTACGGCTCTCGCGCGCGCTCGACTGGGATCTCACCGCTGAAATCTACGCCATCGAAGGCGAGTTCGTCGCGGTGATGCAAGACGTCGTCCCCGAGGCGACACTCGAGTTCTTCTCGGCGATGTATATGTTCGGGTTCCCGTTCCTGCTGGTGACCGCCCTGGTCCTGTATTTCCTGTTGCCCACCCAGCGACATTTGAAAGAACTGCTCATCGCGTACCTGCTGAACTACTTCATCGGGACCCTGTTGTATACGCTCTTTATCGTCTACGGGCCGCGCAATCACCTCTCGTCCGTCGACGGCCTGATGTACTCGTTTTACCCACAAACACAGGAAGTCACGGCGGCAGTGTCGGCGAACACGAACGTTTTCCCCTCGCTCCATACGTCGCTGGCAGTCGTCGTCATGCTGTTCGCCTGGCGCTCACGCGAGGAATACCCGCGGTGGTTCGGGATCTCGTCGTTCGTGACGAGTTGTGTCGTGTTCTCGACGATGTACCTCGGGATCCACTGGCTGATCGACGTTCTCGCGGGCGTTCTCCTCGCTCTCGGGAGCGTTATCGGTGCCGAACGGATCGTCACCCGCGTGGAGGGTACAGCAGGCTCCGTTCCCACCGGCGAGGACGCCATCGCATCCGACGCGAGCGACTAATCGCCGTGCCGCTCCTGTCTTACCCAGTATAGTCGCTTCCGATAACTTCTCGAATCCGCTCGGCGGTCACCTGCCCGACGCCGTCAGCTGCTTGCAGTTCGTCTTCGGTCGCGATCATCACGCCCTCGACCGTGCCGAACTCCTCGAGGAGCGAGCGCGCGGTGACGGGACCGATCTCGGCGATCGAGGCGACGACGTACTCCTGTTGCTCGCTCAGGGTCTTACTGGCTTTCTCGCCGTGGACCGACACCTCCCGGTCGGCGGTCGCCTGTTCCCGACCGGCGATCACGGCCAGCAGTTCCGTCGTGTCGGCTTCGCTTTCGGTCCGCAGAACGCTCGCGCCGAAGTCGACCGCGAGACTCGAGAGCGCGCCCCGAACCGCGTTCGGGTGAATGTCGCGTTGTTCGTACAGCCCGTCGCCTTCGACGACGACGATCGGTCGCGAGTAGTGTCGCGCCATGGCGCCGACCTGCTCGAAGACCGACCGGTCGCCCCCGACCAGCGAGTCGACGAAGTCGGCGACGGACTTGCGCTCGACGGCCACTCGATCCGAGAGGACGTAGTCGCCGACGGCGAGCGTCTCGAGGCGGACGTCGATCTCTTCGCGTCGTGAGAGGTCGCGGGCGATGTTGGCGTCCATCTCGCGCTGGTCCGCAACGATTTCGACGGCGTCGCCGTCGGCGTGTGGTTCGTGCGTTTCGACCTCGCTGTCCTCGTCAGGGTCCGACTTTGCGTCGGCGAACTCCTGTAAACCGGGCTGATCTGCAACCCCTCCGCTTCCGGTGGAAGAATCGCCGACGGCGTCGACTTTTCCGTCGTCCTCGTCTACTTTCACTCCGCGCTCACTGTCGCTTCCGGCCTCGAAATCGGCCAGTGACTGCTGGGAGTCGTCGAGTTCGTCCTCGAGCTCGTCGGCCATCCCTTTCAGGTCGCGTAACTCGCTTTCCATCTCTTTTTCGCGCCGCCGGGAGATCCAGAAGTAGGCCTCGTCGCGGGTGTCCTCGGCCATCAGGACGACGACGCGCCCCTCAGACTGACGACCCGTTCGACCCTTGCGCTGGATCGAGCGGATCGCGGTCGGGACGGGCTCGTAGAAGAGTACGAGGTCGACTTCCGGAACGTCGAGTCCTTCCTCCGCGACCGACGTGGAGACGAGCACCTCGAACTCGCCCGCCCGAAACTCGTCTAACACCTCCTGTTGTTGCTTCTGGGTCATGCCGTCTGAACCCTCGCGGTCGCCCTGTCCAACGAAGCGCTTCGCGTCGAAGCTCTCGCTCAAAAAGTCCGTCAGCGCTTCTGCCGTGTCGCGGGACTCGGTGAAAACGATCACGCGCTCGCCGCCCTCGAGCCCCAGCGTCTCGGCCAGCAGCATACGGGTCTTGCGGTATTTGGGGTGGAGCTCGTCGAAACTCTCTGCCTTCCGCATGGCCTCACGGACGCGCGGGTCCGAGACCATCCGCTGGCTCGCCTTCGACGCGCCCGACGAGCGAGCCTGGTTGCGCTGGCGCTCGAAGTACCGGCGCAGAGCTTCGACGCTCTGGGTTTCGACCAGCGTGACCGCCTGTCGGAGTTTCATTACCTCGGCGTGGACCGACATCCCCTCGAACCCCTCCGACTGGTCGTTGTTGATCAGCTGCTGGAGTTCCGCGCGCATCCGATTGAGATCCTTCTGGGACTGATCGGGCTGGGTCGACTTCGCCACGCCCAGTTCTTTGAGCTTCTCGAGGCGGTCTTTGATGACTTCGTTCAACGTATCCCGAATCTCGATGACCGCGTCGGGCAGATCGATGCGCTCCCACTCGACCTCGGTCTCGTGGGTGAACTCGTCGACGTCGGCGTCCTCTTCGGTCATCACCTCGACCTCCGCGATGCCGAGGTTTTCACAGACCTCGAGGATGGCTTCCTCGTCGCCGCCGGGCGAGGCCGACATGCCCGTCACCAGCGGTGCGTTGGCGTCAGCGTGGTACCGCTCGGCGATGTAGTTGTAGGCGTAGTCGCCGGTCGCGCGGTGGCACTCGTCGAAGGTGACGTGGCTTACGTTCGCAAGCGAGACGCGGCTCCCGACGAGATCGTTTTCGATCACCTGTGGGGTCGCCATCACGACCGTTGCCTCCGTCCACAGCTCGGCGCGGTCGTCCGGGCTCACGTCGCCGGTGAAGACGACGATCTCCTCGTTGGGGATTTGGAGAGCCTCCCGGTAGAAATCGGCGTGTTGCTGAACGAGGGGTTTCGTCGGCGCGAGCATCAGGGATTTGCCGCCGACCTCCTCGAGCCGTCGGGCCGTGACCAGCAGGCTCACCGTCGTCTTCCCGAGCCCGGTCGGGAGACAGACGAGCGTGTGGTGGTTCGCGGCCGTCCCCGCGAGTTTCAGCTGGTAGAGGCGGCGTTCTAGAAAGTCGGGCTCGAGCAACGGATGCTCGATCGACGCGACGTCCTCGTCCGTCGTTGCCATTGGCTGCGATTCGACGCGGGCGCTGTTAAGGATTGAGATAGCGGAGTGAAAGTGGTCTCGCGGCTGCAGTAGCCGCTGGTGCTGGCTGACTCGTGGTCGGTTAGGCTGCTGATATATACATCGAGACAGCCTACACTGCCGCATGGAAACCCGAACGATCCGCCAACGCCTGCCGGACCTCGGGTCGATCCTCACCGCGGTCGGCTTCGTCCTGCTGGTCAACCTCGTCGGGGCGGCACCGAGCGCGATCGGATCGCCCGATACGCCGTGGTTTCGCGCCCTCGAGAAACCGTGGTTTTACCCGCCGACGATCGCGTTTCCGGTCGTCTGGACGCTGCTGTTTACCCTGCTGGGCGTTGCGCTGTGGCTCGTCTGGCGCAGCGATGCCGACGGTCGGCGGCTCGCGCTGGGGCTGTTCGGCGCACAAATGCTGTTCAACGTTGTCTGGACGCCGACGTTTTTTGCGCTCGAGGCGCCGCTTGCTGCCCTCGGCGTTATCGTCGTCCTCTGGGGACTCGTCGTCGGGACGATCGTCGCGTTCCGACGGGTCGACCGCCGTGGGGCGGCGCTGCTGGTCCCGTATCTCGCGTGGGTGACGTTCGCAGCCATCCTCAATTTCGAGCTCTGGCGGTTGAACGCATGAGGACAACGAACGCAGCATTTCGCTTCGTTCGGCCACTGTCACTGTTCCGATAGTGTGGGAAGCCACCGCGTCAAGGCTATCGCGACGACGACGAGGCCGGCCAGCACGAGGTACGCCTCGTCGAAGTAGCCCCGGTCGGCGAGCGCACCGAACAGGACCGGACTCGCCGCGCCGGTGGTCATGTAGACGGTCCGCAAGAATCCGAGCCCCGTCCCCTGCATATCCGACGGAAACGCCGTCGTCATGTACGGCAGGGTGATCGTCCCGTAGCCGAGGATGCTCGAGAGAAAGACAGTCCCGACGGCGATGGGCCAAAAGCCCTCGAGAAACGGCAACGCGACCAGCGAGACGACGATAACGCCCAGCACCGGTGGCAGCGCCGTCCGGATGCCGAACCGGTCGTAGAGCCGACCAGTCAACGGCTGGACGACGATCCCAGTCGCGAAAAAGGCGCTGAACAGCCCGGTCGCGACCCCCTCCGAAAAGCCCTTGATCTCGATCAGGTAGGTCGGATAGAAGCCCGTAAACGCCTGCCAGGCGCAGTAGGTGAGGATCTGGATCGCGGTCACGGTCACGATCTCCCGCCGGCGCAGTTGCGAACCGACATAGCGTGCCGTCTCGAGCGAGACGCTATCGACGGCACTGGTCGTACTCGAGGTACGTGCGGGGACGACGAGCCGGAGGCCGATCGCCACGGCGACGAACGCCGGGACGACGAGGCCGAAGCCGTACTGCCAGGCGAACGCCGAGGCGATGCCGCCAGCCGCAAGCGGGAGGACGGTGTTGCCGACCTGACCCGCCGCCATCGTGATCCCGATCGCAGTCCCGTCGTTGTCGGGGTAGATATTCGACAGCGTCGTAAACCGGGCGACGCCGTACAGCGCCGTCCCGAAGCCGAAGGCCGCCGTCGCGAGATAGACGACCGGCGCGGAGCCAGCGACAGCGACGAGACCGAGTGTCACTGCCGAAATCACGGTGCTCGCGACGAGAACGTTTCCTTCACCGAATCGGTCGGCAAGCAGTCCGCCCGGGAGCTGTCCGAGCGCATAACAGAGCCAGAGTGCAGTCAGCAGGAAGCCGGCAGTCGTCAGATCGAGGCCGTAGCTCTCCCGGAGATACGGGAGCAACACCGGATACGCGAGTCGGACGCCGATCGAGAGGAACCAGCCGGCGGCGACGGCAACCAAAATCCCTCCGCGCCCGTCCGCCAGAAATCCGCGGACGGTTGCGAGTCGACGCTTCGTTCCCAGACGTGACACGGTTCTCTCGTTCGTTTGCGCGCGGCTGCCTTGAGCGACTCAGAACGGTACGACCTTGCCGATACCGGAACCGGTCGATGTCCGCTTTCGCTTCACAACTCACGTCCTGTGGCCGTCCGCACTGTGCGGTCGCGACTGGGCCTACAGCGGCACGACCTCGAGTGCCATCCACGCCAGACAAGCGGCATAAATCGGGATCGTCAGGTTGTCATCGATGATGTAGGTGCGGATCTCGAGGGTGACGCCGTCGGCGATCGTCGCGCCGAGGGCGGCGACCAGCGCGACCGCAAGCGGCAGGAACGGGATCGCGACGACCGTCGAGACGAGAAACATCGTGATGAGCACTTTCGGCGGCTTGACCCGCTGGAGGGTGTTGTCCGAGACCGTGCCGCTGATCGGATCGCCCAGCGCGAGCATCAACATCGCCGGCAGGGCGATATCCGGCTCGAAGACCACCACGACGGCAGCCATACTGATCAGATACAGCGCGTAGGCAGCGGGGTTGTCCTGCTCGTACTCCCGGGTGAGCACGTCGTAGAGCCGCCAGTTGAGTCCGACCTGGAGTCGCAGAAACTCGAGGACGAGCGCCCCGGTCGCGAGCAGAATCAGCAAGAGCTGAAACCGGAACCACGTGAGTCCGAGCTCGAGGGCGTCGGCAAGCAGATAGAGGACGACAAGCCCCGAGCCGCTGGCGTGGACGAGTCGCCGCTTCAGTTCGTCGGCCATTATGTCGTGGCTCGAGAGAGATGACCTTCAGTCCGTCGATCACCTCCAACCTTTTACACTGCGGTCTGCCGCGAGCGAGGCACGAAGCGCCTCGCTCGCGGCGTCCCTCGGTAAAAGGTTGATCAAAAGCCTCCTCCCTCCGTTTCGGCCCCGAAGGGGCCTTCACATCGGTCGTCGGCCTGCTCGTTTACCCTTCGGTTCACTCGCAGAGACAACAAAACCTGTACCGCTACCACTGCTACTGTAGCTGCTACAGTTCTTCGAACTCGAGGTCGCCAGCTCGAATCGCCGACAGCGTCTCGGCGAGTTCGTCGACCGGGAGTCGCTTCTGGTCGGTCGTATCTCGTTCACGGACCGTAACCGTTGTTTCCTCGTCTTCGATCGTCTCGTAGTCGACGGTCACACAGAACGGCGTGCCGACCTCGTCCTGGCGGCGGTAGCGCCGACCGATGTTGCCCGAGTCGTCGTAGGTGACCGACAGACCTGCCTCGCGCAGGTCCTCGACGATCCCGTCGGCCTGGGCCTCGAGGTCGTCGTCGTTTTGTAGCGGGAAGACGCCGACGAACATCGGCGCGACTTCCGGCTCGAGCTCGAGGAAAGTGCGATCCTCGCCGTCGACTTCGTCCTCGCGGTAGGCGTGGTGGAGGACGGTGTAGACCAGCCGGTCGACACCGAAGGAGGGTTCGACGACGTGTGGGGTGATGTGCTCGCCGGATTCGGTCTGTTCCTCGACCGCGAAGCCGGTTTTCTCGACGGGGATCTCGTGGGTTTCACCCTCGAGTTCGAATTCGACGGTCTCGCCTTCGAACGCCTCGCGGTCGCGAGCGGCGAGGTCCTCGAGTTTGCCGACGACGGCCTGTGCGTCGCCGCCGAATTCGGGCCCGAGATAACTCATGTCGGGGTCGACGGTGGCGCGCTCGACGGTCTGTGGCTCGTCGTACTGCCGGAAGATGGTAAAGCGGTCGCCGGAGTGTTCGGCGTGTTTCGAGAGGTCGTAGTTGCCTCGATGGGCGAAGCCGGCCATCTCGATCCAGTTGCCGTCGATCTCGCTTTCGGCGTCCCAGCAGTCGCTGGCGTAGTGGGCCCGCTCGCCAGCTAAGTGCTGGCGGTAGCGGAATCGGTCCATGTCGACGCCGACCGCCTCGTACCATGGCTTGGCGACGCCGAGGAAGTACGCGACCCACGGGTCCGTGATGATATTCTCGTCGACGGCTGCGCCGATCGTCGTCTCGAAGGCCTCGCCGTCCTCTTCGTTCTGCTCGCTGGCCGGGTAGAGGGTGACTTCGACGTCCTCGACGCTCGAGAGGTCCGGTTCGTCGACCTCGGGATCGATGAAGTACTCGAGTTCGGCCTGTGTGAACTCGCGGGTCCGGATGATCGATCGCCGCGGGCTGATCTCGTTGCGATACGCACGACCGATCTGGGTGACGCCGAAGGGGAGCTGGTTGCGCGCGTACTCCTTGAGGCGGGGGAACTCGACGAAGATGCCCTGTGCGGTCTCGGGGCGCAGGTAGCCGGGATCGGAGTCGCCGGGGCCGATGTTCGTCGCGAACATGAGGTTGAAGTCCTCAACAGCTTGGCCTGCCAGCCCGGCACCACAGGAGGGACAGACGAGTTCGTACTCGGCGATGACCTCCTCGACTTCGGGGATCTCGAGGCTCTCGGCGTCCTCGTACATCGTGTTGTCCTCGACGATGTGGTCGGCGCGGTGGCTCTCGCCACAGTCGGGACACTCGACGAGCATGTCGTCGAAGCCGTCGAGGTGGCCCGATGCCTCGAAGACGGGTTCAGGCATGATCGTCGGCGCGTCGATCTCCATGTTACCCTCCGCGACGGCAAAGCGGTCGCGCCAGGCGTCCTCGACGTTGCCTTTCAGGGCTGCACCCTGCGGGCCGAAGGTGTAGAAGCCGCCGACGCCGCCGTAGGCGCCCGACGACTGGAAGAAGTAGCCGCGTCGCTTGGCCAGTTCGACCAGTTTCTCGCTCGTGCTGTCGCTGCCGTCGTCCGTGTGTTGTTGCTCACTCATACAGTGCCTCCAGCAGATCGATATCACGGACGATGCCGACGAGGTCTTCGCCCGTGACCAGCGGGATCTGTTCGATGTCGTTGCTGATCATCCGCTGTGCGGCTTCCTGTACCGACGTACTGACTGCAACCGTCACCACGTCGTCGCTCATGAACTCCTGGACCGGCCCGGTCGGGATCTCGATGTCCCGCGTGGGGAGATAGCGGCTGCCGACGGCCTTGATCCCTTCCCACGACCAGTCGTCGTCCTGATCGCCGAAGTTGTCACCGGTCGACTCCTCCCCCTCGACGATCCGGGCGACGTCGATGATGTCGACCTCCGTGAGGATCCCGCTCATCCGACCGTCGTCGTCCAGTGCCACGGTGTAGGGGACGTTCGCGTAGGAGAGTCCCCGTTCGGCGACGGGCAGCGGTGCCCCCTCGTAGGTCGTGTTCACGTCCTCGCTGACGTAGGATTCGACGGTGGCATCGGTCTCCTGATCGCCCGTCGCGATCGCGTGGATCACGTCCGTCACCGTGACGATCCCCTCGAACTCGCCGTCGACAACGGGCACGCGCCGTGCACCTTCTTCGACCATCGTCCGAGCGACGGCCTCGAGGCTCGTCTCAGCCGTCGTCGTCGGCATGTCTTCTTCCATCAGCATGACGAGCTGGTCCTCGTCAGGCTGTTCGATCAGCGTCTCCCGCGTGACCAGTCCGCGGTACTCGAGCCCGTCGTCGGTCTCTTTGACGACCGGCACGGACGAGAACGACTGCTCTTGGAGATACTCGAGCACGTCGGTCCGGGTGCCCGGCAGATCGACGGTCACCACGTCCTCGCGAGGCGTCATCGCGTCGGCTACGTTCATATCCCCACCGTACGGCTAAAATGAGTATAAACCCAGTGTTTCACACCCAGTCTCTGTCCGATTTCCGATCAGTATTGCGATCGGATAGTCAACTTCGACGACTTTATATACTAGTGAGTGTGACTCACTATCATGGCAACATCCCCCAACGCCATGGCGTCCGACGATACGATCGTCGGTTCGATCGATTCGACGGCCGCGAGCGACGAGTACGTCATTGCGGATATCTCCGCCGACGGTGCCTGGCTGTCCATGGAGGCCGAGGATGCACCGACGCTGCCGGCCTGGCGATAACGGGGGGTGGGATCGGGATTTTCTTCGGTGAGACCGGTCGCGACGTCGATCGCGACCGAAACTAACAGTTCAACAGTCACGACTGGCCGCTGTGCTGTCCCGTCCATCCGTTGCTCACGTCTGAGTCGCGTTCACACCGGTAATCGTTTGGCACTCTATGACATAGCATTGCACATGTCGCTCGAGCAACTGTTCGATCAGCTTCCGGACCCGAGGTCACACTCGTTTCCCGACTACTCGCTGCCACGCGGCGATCCCGTGTTGCCGATTGCGATCACACGGACGGAACTGTCGACAATTCTCGAGCTATACGAGACGTTTCAGGGTGTCGATCCGACGGGCCTGGACGCGAACCCGTTTCTCGAGGCGGCGACGACGTACATGCAGCGGTCGTTCGGAATACCCCAATATCGACCGGACGAGCAGTTACACGACGATATCGCAGCCCTGCTTAACGATTTCTCGGACGACCTCGGCGGCCGATCGATGGGCGTCGTCGACGCGACGCCGGCTCACCACCGGACGCTGTATTTCTTCCTGATCAGTTGCCGTGGCTATCACACTGCGCCTCACATTCGGTTCACACCCGACGAGGCGGCGGTGGAGACGCTGTATGACGTCTATCAGCGCGTGACCGAACAGGACGTCTATCTCAAGCGACCGTCGTCTGTGCTCGAGTAACCCGTCAATAGCGATGTCTCGTGTCGGCTGTCGGTATGACTCCCGACGTAGTGGCCCGGTGAGTCACACTCGGCGACGGATGACTGCGTGCGGATTGATCGATCGGAATCGAGGGAAAGAGAGGGAAGGTCGGTCATCGACTCGAGTCTGCATACGGACTCCTGTCTGTCAGTAACGGTGGGACCGCAGGCGGTCGCGGTCTCACCGGTCACTCGGGACAGCAGATCGTATCACCCGGTGAGGAAGCCACCCGGCGAGATACGAGTCGCGGGACGGCCCTGTTCGTCCGTCGCCTGGTCGTCGCCGAGTTCGGGGGAGTGGGCGATCGTTCGTCGTGCCTTTGCGATTCGCTGCGTGCTTGCCGTGACGGTGGCGAGAATCTTACTCATACATGAGTAAAGAAGAAAGCGGCGTACTTAAGGGTTTTCGAGATGAAAGATCGTGTATGTTCGACGGCGATGGTCACGATTTCGCCATCGAGTGAACTGAACTCCTGACCCGTCTCGAGCCAGAATTCGTCAAATTCTCCGAGCCAAAATTCTGTGGTTCGGGATCGATTCACAACCATACAAAAACCGACATTAGGGACGGTCCGGTCACCGATGAAGATGACAGGCAGTAATGTGGTCGCCGTCGCCGTATTCGGCCTCGAGTTCGTAGGCCGGTCGCTCGCGGGCACAGATGCTCTCCGCGGCGAAGGCCTCGAGCAACAGGTCGGTCGCTGCCGTCCACCGCTTGGAGTCGTCGTCGCTGTCGGCGTCCGCACCGCGGTCGGTGGCGACGAGATCGATCGCCTCCTCGACGACCGCGCCCGCCTCGCCCCGTGGGGGGCTCCCATCGAAGAACTCGGCCTCGATCCGCGCGGCCGTCGTCGGTTCGAACGTCCGTCGTTTGACCGCTCGCATGAACGCCCGCGTCTGCGTCCACTCCTCGTCGGTCCAGCTATACCTGTCGGGTTTGATCAGGCGCGGACACCGCGTCCGGAACCGACAGCCCGAGGGCGGATCGACCGGGCTCGGAACCTCGCCCTCGAGCACCCCACGCGAGCCGGTTTCCCGCGGATCGGGAACGGGGATCGATTCGAGCAACGCCTTCGTGTAGGGGTGGTGGGGGTTCTCGAAGAGTTCTTCCTTGTCGGCGAGTTCGACGATGTGGCCCAGATACATCACCGCCACGCGGTCGCTGATGTGACGGATCACCGAGAGGTCGTGGGCGATAAAGAGGTACGTCAGCCCGAACTCGTCTTGCAATCGCTCCATCGTGTTCAGCACCTGCGCCTGGATAGAGACGTCCAGCGCGGAGACGGGCTCGTCACAGACGACGAAGTCCGGGTCGACCGACAGCGCCCGCGCGAGGTTGATGCGCTGGCGCTGCCCGCCGGAGAAGGCATGAGGGTACCGGTTGTAGTGGCGCGGGTCGAGCCCTACCTTCTCGAGCAAGTCCTTCGCCCGGGCGCGCCGACTCTCGTCGTCTAACATGTCGTGGGCCCGCATCGGTTCCTCGATGATCTGCCCGACCTTCATTCGGGGATCGAGCGAGGACTGAGGGTCCTGGAAGATCATCTGCATGTCCGACCGACGCTGTCTGAGCGCCTCGCCGCCGAGGTCGGCCAGGTTCTCCCCTTTGAAGTAGATGTCTCCCTCGGTGGGCTCGAGCAGGTGCAGGATCGTCCGTCCGAGCGTGCTCTTGCCACAGCCGCTCTCGCCGACGAGCCCCAGCGTCTCGCCGGGCTGGATCGCAAGCGAGACGTCGTCGACTGCCGACACCCGCTCGCGGTCGACGCTGATCGGCGGGAACTCGCTGGGATCGAACTGCAGGCCTGCGAGCAGCCCCGATTCTTGGTCGAAGTGTTTCGAAACGCCCTCGAGCTCGAGCAGCGGGCCGTCCCGGTCGTACTCGCGTTCCTCGTCCAGCCGAAGCCCGCTACTCATGCCCGTCACCTCCGCCGTCGTCGCTGGCCGGGTTCGCCGCGAGTTCCGATGCCGGCGTCTCGCTTGGCTCGCTCCGTCTGTCGCCACCTGCCCCCTCGAGCGGCGGGCTCCCGTCGTAGTCGACGTCGAAGGCGTCGTGTTTCACGCAGGCCGCGCGGTGGGGCTCGCCGTCGGCGTCGGCGACGACCATCGTCTCCGGGTGGACCCGCTCACACACCGCCCGCGCGTCGGGACAGCGCGGATGGAACCGACAGCCCGAGGGCGGGTCGATCGCTTCGGGCATCACGCCCTCGATCGTCTCGAGTTGTGCGACGGTTCGGTCGGGTCGGGGAATCGAGTTCAGTAAGGCGTTCGTGTAGGGATGGTTGGTGTCGTAGAACAGCTCGTCGACCGGTGCCTGCTCGACGATTTCGCCGAGGTACATGACGTTCACGCGGTCGCAGATCTCGGCGACGACGCCCAGATCGTGCGTGACCCAGATGACGCTCGTCCCGTACTTCTCCTGCAGCTCGTCGACGAGGTCGATGATCTGCCCCTCGACGGTGACATCGAGCGCGGTCGTCGGCTCGTCGGCGATGATGAGGCTGGGCTCGCAGGCCAACGCCATTGCGATGAGCACACGCTGGCGCATGCCGCCGGAGAACTGGTGGGGATACTCCTCGTATCGCTGCTTGGGATCGGGGATGCCGACCTCCCGGAGCATCTCGATCGCCTCCTCGCGGGCCTCGTCTTCTGCCAGCCCACGGTTCCGTTCGATGAACTCCCGGAGCTGGCCGCCCACGGTGAAGACGGGGTTGAGCGACTCCATCGGATCCTGGAAGATCACCGCGATCTCGTTGCCCCTGATCCGGGTCCGGAGTTCCTCGTTCGAGAGGGCGTCGTCCCGTCTCCGGGGCTGGCCGTCCGGTCCCTCCTCGACGGCGATGATCGTCTCGCCCCTGTAGCTGATCTCGCCGGCGACGATCTCGCCGGGGCTCTCGACGAGCCCCATGAGACTCATCGAGGCGACGCTTTTCCCGGCGCCGCTCTCCCCGACGAGGCCGACGATCTCGCCTTCGTGGACCTCGAAGGAGATGCCGTCGACGGCGTGTACTGTACCTGCCTCTGTGAAGAACTGTGTCGTGAGGTTCTCGACGCGAAGGAGTGGGTCCGAATGCATGGTTAGTCCTCGATTCGCGGGTCCAGGGCGTCCTGCAGCCCGTCGCCGAACAGGTTGAAGCCCATGATGGTGATCATGATCGCCAGTCCCGGCCAGATCGACAGCCAGACGTTCGAGTGCATGTAGCTGTCGTGTGCGACCTTGAGCATCTGTCCCCAGTCAGGAGTCGGCGGCTGTGCACCGTAGCCGAGAAACGAGAGCCCGGCGACGATGAGGATCGTCACGCCGATCTGGAGTGTCGCGTACACCAGCACCGGCGCGAAGCTGTTCGGAACGACGTGTCGCAGGATGATGTCTCGATCTTTCACGCCGGCTGCCCGGGCCGCCTCGATGTAGTCCATCTCGCGGATGCTCAGCACCCGGCTCCGGATGATCCGGGCGAAGACGGGAACGAAGGCGATGCCGACGCCGAGTACCGCATACCAGATGTTCGCCCCGCCGACGAAGACGGTGAAGACGATAATGAGGATCAGCGGCGGGATCGCATACACCGTCTCGACGAGTCGCATCAGAACGTCGTCGACCTTCCCGCCGTAGTAGCCCGCGACGGCACCGACTGCCGTCCCGCCGGTGAGGCCGATGAACGTCGAGACGAGTCCGACGAACACCGACACCTGCGTGCCGTAGACGACCCTGGTGAAGTAGTCGCGGCCGGTGTGGTCGGTACCGAGCGGGTGCTCGAGCGTCCCACCCGCCGGCAACGGATTCCACGACTGCTCGGCCAGCGGGAAGTACGGCGGCATATGCTGGGTTCCCTCGCCCGGCGGCGGGATGTGCGTGGGGTGGTCGAAGATCGGCAACAGCCTCGCGAACGTGTAATCCGAGACCTGGCCGAACGTGAGCCGCGAGAGGTTGCTGTCGACGAGGGCGTACACCGCGACGAACATCACGATCGCCACGATGTACAGCCCCCACCGGGCCGTCGTATCCTGCTTGATCCGCGCGACGGTGTAGCGCCAGCCAACGCGGGCCTCGACATCGTCCTCGTCGGTTACTGCGCCCGTGTCGCGTTCGAGCGATGAGTCGCCGATTGCCATCGTTATTCTCCCTCTCCGTAGGTGACCCGCGGATCGACGTACGCGTACGAGATGTCCGTGATGATGACGCCGATCACGAACAGCGTGCCGAGCACCATCGTGACGCCCATGACGAGCTGGTAGTCGTTGCGCTGGATCGCCTCGACGAACAGCTGGCCCATGCCGTTGATGTTGAACACCGTCTCGACCAGGACCGCGCCGCCGATCGCCGTCGACAGGTTGAGGCCGACGATGGTGATAATTGGCAGCTGGGCCACCTGAAACGCGTGCTTGCGGAGGATCGTCCGTTCAGGCACGCCGTAGGCCCGGGCCAGCTTGACGTACTCACCTTGCAGTGACTCGAGCATCTGCGTGCGCTCGACGCGCATGATCGTCGCCATCTGCAGGGTTCCCAGCGCGATCATCGGCAACAGCAGGTGGCGCAGCGACTGATAGTACAGCTCGAGGTGGCCATCGATCCCGTGGTAGGAACTGGGCGGTCGCCACGGGTAGATGAGCCCGCTCGAGGGCAGCCAGCCGAGCTGGACCGCGAAGACCAGGATCAGGACGATGCCGATCCAGAACGACGGAGTGCTGACGCCGACGAGCGCGACGAGCCGCGAGGCGTGATCGGTCGGCTCGTTGCGCCGGTCGGCGGCGACGATGCCGAGCGGGATCGCTGTCACCAGCGCGAACGCGTACGCCGAGAGGACCAACAGGAGCGTCGGCCCGAGTCGGTCCAGCATCAGATCGGTGACGGGCCGCTGGTAGTAGATGCTTTGACCGAGATCTCCCTGCAGCAGGTTGGCCATATACGTCACGTAGCGCTCGTGGAGCGGTCTGTCGAGGCCGTAGCGTCGCTCGATCGTCCGGACCAGCTCCTCGCTGTGTTCTTGACCCTGTAACATGAGGCTGACCGGATCGCCCGGCCCCAGGTTCGCGAGCAGGAACGTGATGATAGAGATCCCGATCAGGACGGGAATCGCTTGCAAGAGCCTGTATATCGTGTACTTGAGTAGCTTCATTGGTCCCTGAGTCTGGCTTGCACTGGGTCGACGCCGTTGGACCGAAGCGGCGGGGTGCCATGGGCCGTCGAACTCGAGCTAAGCTGTCCGGCTGCCCGCTCACTCGAGCGACACGTTCGTGTAGTCCGCGACCAGCGTCGGGTTCCGCGTCACCTCCGGATGAGCCTGTAGCCCCTGGACGTAGTCGCGCGCGGCCATCGTGTTGTCCTGGGTGAATGCAGGGAGGACGGGCACCTGTTCGACGATCTCCCGGATGACCGGCTCGTAGATGTCATAGCGTTCCTCCTGTCCGGCGGAGTTGCGCCCCTCGGCGATCGCCGCGTGGAAGCCGCTGCTGCCGGCGTAGTAGTGACCCTGATTGACTCCGGCCTGACTCTCGTGAAAGAGCGGATAGAGGTAGTAATCCGGGTCGGGCCCGCCGGTCCAGCCCAGCAGGTACATCTGGTAGTCGTCGGCGCTGCCGCTGGTGTAGGTGTCGACCAGCGTCGCGAAGTCGAGCACCTGTACGTCCGCCCCGTAGCCGATCTCGTCCAGTCGGGTGGCGATCCGCTCGGCCAACTGCGCGCGAATCCCCTCCGGCGTAATGATCGTCGGCGTGAAGTCGTCGGGCGCGTGTTCGTCCAGCAGCGACTGCGCCCCGTCGGGATCGTAGTCGGGGAGCAGCTCCTGATACTCGTCCTGTGGGAATCCCCAGACCTCGTTGACGACCGGCGGAATTGGACTGTACATCGGCGAGGTCACGTTCCCCGCATTGGATTCGATGAAATCCGACATCGAGAACGAGTGGGCGATGGCCCGGCGCACCTCAGGATTCGTCGTCGGTCCCTCGTTGCAGTTGAACGCCATGTACATGAACGTCGGGCTCTCCGCCGAGTAGAGGGAGACGCCCGATTCGTCCTCGAGGACGTCCCAGTCTTCGTTTGGCACGCCGGCGATGACGTCGGTGTTCTCTGCCCGGATGTCCGAGACCCGGCCCGCGTCGTCGTCGTGGGCGACGAAGCGGACTTCCGGAACGTTCGGCTCGAGGTCGTCCCAGTAGTCGTCGTTGCGCTCTAGGTCGACGTACTCGTTTTCCTGCAGGCCGGCGAACTCGAACGGGCCGGAGCCGACCGGATCCGTGTTGAACGCCTCGCGGTCCTCGGTGCGGACGCTTTCGGGCACGACCGTCACGCCCATCGTCGCGAGTTCGAACGGGCCGTACGGGTCTTCCCCGAGGTCGACCTGGAGCTGATAGTCGTCGATAACCTCGGTGCTCTCGATCATGTCGTACTCCGAGGCGTTCTCCGTCTCTTCTTCGACGGGTGCAGTAAACGAGTGTGCGACGTCCCCAGCAGTTACCTCGTCCCCGTTGTGGAACGTCGCACCCTCCTCGAGTTCGAAGATGTACCGTGTGCCGTCGCGCTCGACGGTCGGCTCGCCGGTCGCGAGTTTGGGCTGGAGCTCGAGGCCCTCGCCGTACTCGTAGAGTCCGTCGAAGACGAGTTGAATCACCTGAAAACTGTAGGCGTCGTTCGAGACGACGGGATCGAACTGTTCTTCGCGCGATTGCTCCTGCGTAAAGTGCAATCGGTCGCCACCTCCGGGCCCTTCCCCACCGATGCAGCCTGCGATCAGTGACGCAGCGATGGCAGCCCCGGAGCCGAGGAGTCGTCGCCGCGTCACAGCTGAGTGATTCGGCACCACCATGATTGGTAATATCTCCCACGCTATTTTGGTATCAGCAGGGTACTGACCCCAAAGGACGTGTTACTGGTCGATAAGAGACTCGTACTGGATCGAATAGGTCCGAAAGTTGTTCATCGATGTCGATTTGTGTTCGTCAGTGGTGTGAAGGTATCGCCAACGCGTTCCGAAGACGCTCGCAGTTCAGTGACCGACGACTTTCTGTCCGTTCCCGGTCTAAACGACCGGAGTGAACTGGCGACCGCCTTCGGTTCGTGCTCCGAAGCGTGATTTATGGTGCCACTGCACCAGTTCCGTCCCGCACCACTCTATAGTAGATGATAGTGCTATATTGTGGTGTGTATTGTCATACCATTCTAGCAGAAGAAGGTATCAATTTTTATGTTCTCAGGCTAAACGTCCGTTGATGGCACAAGACAATCCAGTTTCGCGGCGGACAGCGCTGAAGCTGACGGGTGCGGCGGCATCGACGGCCCTCATCGCTGGCTGTAGCGGTGGAGGCAACGGCAACGGCAACGGCAACGGCAACGGCGGTAGCGACGGCCCTGCGGAGATCGAATCTGGCGCAAAGATCGAGTTCGACGGGCAGACGGGCGGCTGGGAAGGCCTCTCTCCCTCCTCGATCGAAGGCGCGACGAACCCGACGCTCGTCCTCACGGAAGGAGAAACGTACGAGATGGGCTGGACGACCGGTGACGGCGCCCAGCACAACATCGAAATCCGTAACGACAGCGGCGACGTCGTCAACGACCTCAAGACGGAGGGAACCTCCTCCCAAGAACCCGAAGACCAGTGGCTCGAGTTCGAGGCCAGCAGCGACATGACCACGTACATCTGTGAGTTCCACACGACGACGATGGTCGGCGAGCTGCAAGTCGAAAGTGGCAGCGGTAGCAGCGGCAACGAATCCAGCGAGTAACTCCACAACCAGTTGGGTTACGACGTCGAATTCGACCTCTGACTGAATCGAATTCGTCGCCGTTCGTTCCGCTTCTCCCGTATTTTCTCCGCCAACGCTGGATGACCGCCGATAGCGAACGCGGTCGCATCTCCCATTTCCTCTCCCCCATTTAATTCGGAAATAAATGCGTTCAAGCTTGTTACGAAATCAGGTACGATTTGTTCCGATCAGTGGACCCGTCGAACGGTGTTGCGGAACGGATTTCACTGCCTCGAGTGCGGTTACCCTCTGGGAGGGCGCAATCCTCGAGGGTACGGCCAGCAGCGAACTGGCGGTGTACCGCTGTGAACCCACCCACTGATGGAAGGCGAGAGCACGGTCGAATAACGACCCTCGATTGCTGCTCCTGACCGATTTTCCCTTATTTGAAAGGGACTTTAGGCTGTGGCTGGTTCCGGTCTGTGTGCTTCTTTCCCGTCTGCTGACCGCTATGTGGCCATAATATTTTCATACTTGTATGTAAGGAAGACTTATACGACTGGCGAGAAAGCGATTGAATATGTCTGAGAAAGATACTTTCCGCACTCGGCGAACAGTATTACAACTCGCCGGTGTTGCGGTCGCCAGTGGATCACTCGCGGGCTGTCTGGACGACAGCACCGGTGACGACGATGCGGACCCGACCAACGCCGGGACCATCGAGTCGGACGACAACAGCACCGACGACAGTGAGGGGAGCGATGCCGACGATACCGACAATACTGTCCAGGGAATCGAAATCGAACCCGGAACGGCGATCGAGTTCGACGGACAGACGGCCGGCTGGGAAGGGATCGCGCCCTCCTCGATCGAGGGTGCGTTGAATCCGACGCTTGTCCTCACAGAAGGAGAAACGTACGAGATGGGCTGGACGATCGGTGACGGCGCCCAGCACAACATCGCAATCCGTAACGACAACGGCGCGGTCGTCGACGACCTCGCGACGGAGGGCGTCGTCGAGCCCAGAGACCAGTGGCTCGAGTTCGAGGCCAGCAGCGAGATGACCACGTACGTCTGTAAGTTCCACGAGACGACGATGGTCGGCGAAATCGTGATCGTGGACAGTGACGGGACGGTGGTGGAGTCGGATACCACCACTGACGACGAGCCCGACGAGACCGTGGACACGTACGGGAAGACGGTCGAACTCGAGCCCGGTGCGGACATCCGGTTCAGCGGCCAGACTGTCTCTTGGGAAGGACTCTCGCCAGCCGCACTCGAGGGCGTCGAAAATCCAACGCTCGTTCTGCAGGAAGGCGAAGACTACTCGATCGGCTGGACTGACGGCGACGGTGCCATGCACAATCTGCAAATCCGCAATGACAGCGATGAAATCGTTAACGGGCTCGAGACGCCTATGGTCACGGAGCCAGACAAAGATCAGATCCTCGAGTTTACCGCCAGCCCTGAGATGACGCAGTACGCCTGTCACCCACACGAGACCACGATGATCGGCTCAATCCGGGTCGAATAACGGTCGTCGATTCGGAAACCGAACGCTCGAGCGCCAATTACAATCCAGCGACGTCCTCGATGGCGTCGGTGAGTTCCTTGATGCTCTCGAGGTCGTGTTCGCCCATATGTCCGATGCGGAACGTCTTCTCGCCGAGCTGTGAGCCGTAGCCGTTCGAGAAGACGAAGTCGTACTCCTCGCTGACGGTCTCGATGGTTTCCGCGACGTCGATCCCCTGCGTGTTCTCGATACAGCTCACCGTCTGGGACTCGTAGCCCTCCTCGGGGAACATATCGAAGTGCTCGCGGGCCCACTCGCGGGTGTACTCTGCCATCTCGCGGTGGCGCTGGTCGCGGGCGTCGTGACCTTCCTCGAGCATGTGTTTCATCTGCTTGCGGTAGGCCAGCATGATCGGGATCGCGGGCGTGGAGTGAGTCTGGCCTTTGCGCTCGTAGTAGTCGATCGTCCGCTGGAAGCCGCCGTACCACGACGCCGAATCTTTCTCGAGTTCGCGCTCGTAGGCATCGTCGCTGACGACACAGATCGCCAGGCCCGGCGGCATGGCGAAGGCCTTCTGTGAGGAGGCGAAGATCACGTCGATGTTGTGCTCGTCGATGTCGACGTAGTCGCCACCGAGCGAGGAGACGGCGTCGACGACGAAGTAGGTGTCAGGATAGTCGGCGATCACGTCGCCGATCTCCTCGACGGGGTTGCGCACGCCCGTCGAACTCTCGTTCATCACGGTTGCGACCACGTCGTAGTCGGTGTCGCTTTCCTCGAGTTCCGCGCGGATGTCCTCGGGCTTGATGGCCTGGCCCCACTCGTACTCGAGGCGGTCGACGTTTTTGCCCAGTCGCTCGGCGACGTTGGCGTGGCGCTCGCTGAAGCTGCCACAGGTCGGGACGAGGATGTTCTCGTCGACGAGGTTGAGCGTCGACGCTTCCCAGAACTCCGTCCCCGAGCCCGTGAGGATGACGACCTCGTTGTCGGTGCCGAGGAATTCTTTGGTGTCCTCGACGATGGTCGTATAGAGGTCGGTCATGCGGTCCATGCGGTGGCCGAACATCGGCTCGCACATCGACTCGATGACGTCGTCGCGGACTTCGGTCGGCCCCGGAATGTACAGCTTCTTATCGGGATAGTCGTCTTTGTATTCCTGTTTCTTGGTCACGGAAACCACCTAAGTACGCTCCACTGCGTCGCGCGGTGGTATGGTACTTTTGATACCGCACCGGAACGGGTTGGTGGTCGGACTCCCGCGACTGCGTTCAGGATGAAGCCACGCAAAACGAGCGGCGGTTACTGAATGTGTCCTTCGCGACGGAGCTGATCGGCGTCGCTTTTCTCGTAGCGCCAGGTGATGTCGGCCTTTTCGTCCTGCCAGTCCCAGGGTTCGACGAGGACCACGTCGTCTTCGCGGATCCAGATGCGTTTTTGCATCTTGCCGGGAATGCGTGCGGTGCGCTCTTTCCCGTCGGCACAGCGTACTTTCACGCGATTCGCCCCGAGCATGTTCGTGACGGTCGCGAAGACCTCGTCGTCCTCGGGCATCCGGAGGTTCTTCCGACCGCCATCTCCGTCGTCGCTCATGGCGGCGGCTTCGCGTTCAAGCGGTTTAACCCTTTATCGTTTCTTCGCCCTCTCGTTGGGCACAGCCGACAGTCTCGGCTACTGGCGACCGCTGTCGAGCGGCGCGGGGAACCACGCTGCTTATTTCGCTTGGCTCTCGACGCGTGGATATGTTACGAAACCTCGGTGCGGTCGGCGTCGTCGGAATCGTGCTCTTGCTCGCCGGCATCGCACTCGTCGCGTACGAGAGCCTCTTGATCGCCGCGGGGATGGCCCTCATCCTCGCCGGCCTCGGACTGGTCGTCAAATCCCTGGTTTCGAGGATGCTCCAGAGCTTCGGGATGTTCTGATCGCTCGAGCGGCGATCGACCCGGAACCGGGGGTCAAGCGTTTTGCGCTTGGGCCGCGTACTGTCCGTATGGAATACACGCTCCAGTACTACGACCTCGTCTTGAGCGGTATCGGAGCGAGCCTCGGCCTCGGAGCCCTCATCGGCTACGCGACCGCCGTCTCGTTTTTGGCTGCGATCGTCGGCTTCGGCGGCGTCGCGATCGCGCTCATCACCCACGCGCTGTTCATCAACGGGCCGGTCGACGACACCGACGATCTGACCGAGGAGGTCGCGCTCGAGGAGGTGCCACAGGTGTTGTCGCCGATCGAACCCGGTCCCGAATCGTAACGGACAGCGACTCGAACCCCGTCAGACCTCGTTGTTCCCGGCGCGGTGCTCGCTGATGAGCTGGTCGACCATCGCTGCTTTCCGATCCCGTTTCCGGGCTTCGGCGCGCTCGTGCCAGTCGTCGATGACCGCCTCGACGTCGTCCTCGCGGGCGACGGCGAGTTCGTCGACCTCCTGCATGGCGACGTCATCGGCGGGCCCGACCGGGATCTCGGCGTCGAAGAGGATCTCGTCGGCGATCTCCGAGAGGCCGCCGTCTTTGAGGATCACGCGGGGGTCGAACTCGGCCATGAGTTCGGCCGTCGACCGGCCCGCGCCGCTTGCATCCCGAATGTAGACCACGTCCCCGCTGGCGATGCCGTACTGGTCGTCGGCCTCGCGGATCGCGCCTTTCGTAAACTTCTCGACGACCTTGACCGGGACCAACCCCTCTTTCTTCGCGGAGACATCGCTGAAGTTCGAGTGATCGAGCTTCCAGAGGGCCTTCATCCGCTCGACCTTCTTTTCGAGTTCCTCGACCTCCTCGCGAGCCTCGTCGCGTTCGCGCTCGAGCCGGTTTGCCTTTCGCTCTAAGCGGCTCACCTCGCGGTCTTTGCGGACTTCCTTGCGCTCCTGGCGTCTGGCACCGCTGAGGCTGTTCTCGAGTTCGTTGATCCGTTCGTCGCGGTCCTCGACGCGCCCCTCGAGAGTGTCGACGTGTGATTTGAGCCGCTCGACCTGCCGCTCGAGGGAGTTGATCCGCTTTTCTTCGGCGGTAAGCTCGCGGGGCTCGTGCTCGGTCGCGTCGTCCTCGCTGTCGCCCTCGTCGTCGCGCAGGTCCCGCAGGACGGCTTCGACGCTTTCCTCGCCGGCGACGACGCGAGCAGTGACTTCGCCACGATCCATGCCCGGCGGGAGCTTGGCGGCGATCCGCTCGAACTGGTCTTCGTGGGCGTCGAGGGCGTACAGTGCGGCCGCCATCGCGTCGCGCTGGTGGTCGTTCTCATACGGATGCTCGCGCGTGCGATGTTGTTTCTCGTCGACCGGCAGGTCCCGCGTGGGCGTCCAGGCTGCGGCGTCGAAGCTCCGGCGGAACTTCTCGACGGTTTCGGGGATCGGCGTCACGTCGGCCGCGACGATGATCGGCCGACCGCGCTCGACGATCCACTCGATCACCTCGGCGGTGTCGCTGGTCCGTGAACTCCAGACATCGAGTACCTCCCCCTCGAGGCTGACGATGGCGACGGCGGTGGTCGTCCCGGGGTCGATCCCGACGATGACGTGGTCACGGCGTTTGACCAGTGGCCGGAACTCGATCCCGTCGCGACGCTCGCGTTCGATTTCGACGCGGACGTCGCCCGACCGGTTGCGCGAGACGGGGATATCGCTCGGGCGCGCTTCGACGGTGAAGACGGCGTTGGCGAAGCCGCCGTAGGCCTCGCGGACGTCTCGCTCGTACTCGAGGTTCGCCTCTTCGAGTGCCGACTCGACCTCGCGGGCCCGTTTTCTGACCGAGCCGTGGATGCGGCGGGTGTAGCGATCCTCGCTCCAGCCGCCGCTGCCGGTCGAACGGCCTCGGGAGACTTTGACCTCTGTCGTATCGGTAAACGCCGACACTTCGTGGCCGACGTTGTGGGCGGCCAGCCGGGCCGCGGCTTCGGCCTCTTGCATCGGATCCTTCCCGTAGGGGATCCCGTGGCGTTTCGCGACGCGAGACAGCGGCTCCGGCTGTTCGGCACCTGTCACCTGGACGAGCCGCGTATCGGCAGGTAACGAGCCGAGAAAGTGGATCAGCTGATCCTTGTCGGCGGCGAGCTCGTACATGTTGTCGGTCGCGACGATCGCCGGCTCCTCGTCGTCGATCAACCGCCTGAGTTTCCGGTGGGAGACGACGTCCCGGCTGACATCGTCGCCGTCGTAAACCGCCAGTGCGTACGATGGCGCGTCACCGCGCACGTCACCGCTCTGAATGTCGACACCGAAGACGACCGCATCGAGCGCACTCGTTCGCGTACTCACAGGCGCCTCTAGGAACGAGTCGGCTATAAATCCGGCGCGGGTTTCGCGGTGATCGCCGGTCGATTACTCCTCGCTGTCGGGATACGGAATCTCGAGTTTTTGCCCGTCGTCGGGGACACAGACGTTCTCGGCCTCGCCCGCGAAGACCTCACGGGCCTGCCCGAGGTGGTCGCCCGCGTAGCCGGCATAGCGCGACGAGATGTGCATCAGTGCGAGCCGATCCGCGCCGGCTCGGTTTGCGATCTCGGCGGCCTGCCGAGCCGTCGCGTGGGCAGTATCGGTGGCCCGATCGGCGCTGTCGTCGGCGAACGTCGCGTCGTGGATCAGTAAGTCTGGTTCGTCGGTGACCTCGATCGTCGCCTCCGCGGGGCGGGTGTCACCGGTGTAGACGATCGACCGACCGGGCCGGGGCTCGCCGACGACCTGCTCGGGGTCGACGACGGTGCCGTCCTCGAGTTCGACGGATTCGCCTTCGTGGAGTTTCGAGAACTTCGGGCCGACGGGAACGCCGAGTTCCTCGGCGCGCTCGCGGTCGAACCGGCCCTTGCGGTCGTCTTCGACGAGCGCGTAGCCGACCGATCGAGTGTCGTGGTCGGTCGCGAACGCACGGACCTCGTACTCGTCGGCGCGGTAGGCGACGTCGCCGCCGCCGACCTCGTTGATCCGCACCGGAAACGAGGGGCGGTTCCCGAGGGCGTTGACGAGCGACTTGAGCTGGCGGCGCGTGCCGTGGGGTGTGTGGATCGCCAGCGGCTCCGTCCGATCGTTGAAGGCCATCGTCTCGAGCAGCCCCGGTATTCCGAGGACGTGGTCGCCGTGGAGGTGCGTGACGAACAGGTGCGAGATCGAAAAGCCGGTGCCAAAGCGCATCATCTGGCGCTGAGTTCCCTCACCGGCATCGAACAACAGTCCCTCGCCCTCACGGGCGACGAAGACGCTGCTTGGGTTCCGTTCGGTCGTCGGAATCGCCCCGGCCGTCCCCAGAAACGTCACGCGAAGCGGCATTGGTCGACGTTCAACGGGCCGTGGCTAAACCGGCTTCGAATCGTGGGTGTGTCTGGGCTGTGTCTCCATGCCCGTCGGCTCGCGCGAGCCGGTGTCGGACACAGATACTATGGTATAGTAACCCAAACCATCTGTCGGCTGTGCCTACCGACTGACGGATCGTTCGAGACGCACCCTTTGAACTGTGTTATCGATTTGCAAACAGTCAGCGCGTTTTACGGTCGTCGAACCCGAAGCCAAATGCGACGGCACCCCCAATGAGCTCGAGAGTGACGTTCGGGACGTTCAAGCGGATCGGCGCGATCCTGATCGCGATCGCGATCGTCATCGCGGCCGGAATCCTCGTCGGGCAGGCACCTGCCATCTTCGGCGTCGAGGAAGAGCCGGACGCGTCGATCACGTTCGACGACCAGCGGGGCAACGGCACCAGTGTCACGATCCAGGAAGTGACCCTCTCTGACGGTGGCTACGTCGTCATCACCGACGGCAGTGACCAACCGCTTGCCGTCTCCGACCGGCTCGAGGCCGGGACACACGAGAACGTGACCATCGAGCGCGAGGACGGCGCGAGCCGTGACCTCGTCGGACAGCTCACCGCGACGGCCCATCAGGATACCTCCGGGCAAGAGGGCTACGCCTACGAGGCCACGGACGGTGAGGAGGATCAACCGTACCTCGCGGACGGGTTCCCGGTCAGCGACACCGCGACGGTGTTAAGCGGCGAAAGCGCGGTCAGCAATTCGTTCGTCGTCGACTCGATCGACGCGCCGTCATCGGCGACCACGAACGAGACGATCTCCGTGAGCGCCCAGATCCGCAACCCGACCGAGTTCCAGGCCCAACAGCCCGTCGAGGTCCGCATCGGCGGGGCCGTCTTCGCCCGTCAGGTGTTCGAACTCGAGTCCGGCGAAGTCCGGAACGTGACCTTCGAGACGGAGACCAACGGCGCACCAGCCGGTAACCAGTCGATCGGCGTCTACACCGAGGACGACGGTGCGCTCAGCCGGATCGACCTCGAGTTCCACACCGAGCCCAGCGTCGCGGTCGACGACGCGAGCAACGAGAGTGTGATCGTCTCCGCGGCGATTCCCGAGGAGGGGTTCGTCGCACTCGACCGAGACGGAACGATCCTCGGTACGAGCGAGCGACTCGACCCCGGCGAGCACGGGAACGTCACCATCGACCTGCCGGCTGACACGTCGATTGACGCGGACGACGAGCTGACGGCCATCCTCTACGCTGGTGATCCGGGCACCGTCGATGCGGCCACCCCGATCGAGTCCGGGGGCGAGCCGGTACAGACGACGTTCACGTTCGGGGCCGTGGCCGGCGACTCCGGTGACGACGAGTAACCGACCGATTCTTACCCGGGCCGGCCCTACCCGCGTTCGATGGACGCGCCGCTGTGGACCGAAACCCACGCCCCGGAGCTGGCCGAGTTGCCACAGGACGACGCTCGCGAGTACCTACAGCGAGCCGTCGCAGAGCCGATCAACCTCCTTCTGCAGGGACCGCCGGGAAGCGGGAAGACGGCTGCAGCGCGCGCACTCGCCCGCAAAGCCCACGAGGACCCGGACAACGACTTCGTCGAAATCAACGTCGCTGACTTCTTCAGCCGGACCAAAACCGAGATCAAGAACGACCCGCGGTTCGAACACTTCCTCGTCGGTCGCTCGTCGCTGTCGAAACGGGACATGATCAACCACGTCCTCAAAGAATCCGCCAGTTACGCGCCTGTCTCGGGCGGGTACACAACGATCCTGCTGGACAACGCCGAAGACGTCCGCGAGGACTTCCAGCAGGCGCTGCGCCGGATCATGGAACAACACCACCGGACGACCCAGTTCATCGTCGCGACGCGCCAGCCGACCAAGCTCATTCCGCCGATCCGCTCGCGGTGTTTCCCCGTCTCTTTCCGCTCGCCGACCAGCGAGGAGCTCGTGACCGTCCTCGAGCGGATCGTCGAGCGCGAGGGGGTCGAGTACGACGCTGACGGCCTCGAGTTCGTCGCCGGGTACGCCGACGGCAACATCCGGCAGGCGATTCTGGCGGCCCAGACGACCGTCGAGGACGAAGGCAAGCTCACGATGAGTGCGGCCTACGAGACCCTCGGCGAGGTCGGACTCGAAGACGAGATCGAGTCGATGCTCGACGACGCCGAGGCCGGCGAGTTCACCGACGCCCGGTCGACGCTCGACGACCTGCTCGTCGACGAGGGGCTGGATGGGACCGAGGTACTTGAGTCGATCCTCGGGGTGGCTCGCACGCGCTATCAGGGACCACAACTGGCACGAGTCCACCGGCTCGCTGCCGACATCGAGTTCGAGCTGCACGAGGGGACCAGCGACCGCATCCACGTCTCGCATCTGCTCGCCGAACTGGGTCGCAACGCCGAATAGACGACTCTCGTGCCGTGATCGAAGCATCTTTCTCCGCGCTGGGGGTGAGCACTCTGTATGCCAACGGTTCATGACACACATATCCAGAACCGCTTTCTCGTGCACCCAAATCATGCGAACAGCAACGGTGTGCTCCACGGCGGCAATCTAATGAAGTGGCTCGACGAGGTCGGCGGGATGGCGGCGATGCGGTTCGCCGGCGAGACCTGCGTCACCGCACAGATCAACAGTCTCGCGTTCGAACGCCCGATCCAGATCGGCGACACGGCACTGGTCGAGGCCTACGTCTACGACGCCGGTCAAACGAGCGTCCACGTCGCGCTTCGGGCCCAGCGTGAAAACCCGCGAACCGGTGAGACCGAAAAGACGACCGAATCCTCGTTTACATTCGTGGCGATCGACGATGACGGCTCGCCAGTTCCAGTGCCCGACCTCAGTGTCGAAACGGACGAGGGCGAGCGCCTCCGCCAGCGCGCCCTCGAGGCTGACTACTAACGCCGATCGCTACTCGAGCACCATCACGGACCGCGTCAGCGAGCGGTGCACGCGGCGCTCGAATGTCGATTTGATATTCCAGCCGGCGGCTCGCGCCTCGCTCGCCCACGAGCGATCGGCGACGACGACTGCCCGAGGGGCCACCCGCCGAGCTTCGGTGAGTGCCCCCGCGACGAGGTCCTCGAGTCGGTGGGTGTCGATTTTCGACTGGCGACCGTAGGGGGCGTCGAAGACGACGCCGTCGACCGTGTCGTCGGCAAGCGGGAGTCGGGTCGCATCGCCACGGCCAACGTGCCACGTGCCACGTTCGCAGCCGGTCGGTGAGGGGTCGTCGCGTGCGAGGAAGTGCTGGAGGTTCGTCCGCGCGCCGTCGGCCATCTTCGCCTGCGCGTCGGTGCCGATCACGTCCGCACCGACGAGACCGGCCTCTACGAGCACGCCCCCGGTGCCACACATCGGGTCCAGGATCGTCGCCCCTGGTCGCGCGCCGGCGATGTTCGCGACGGCGCGTGCGAGCAGCGGATCCATGCTGCCGGGCTGGAAGAAGGGCTTGTCCGTCGGAGCACGGGTCCCGAAGTCACGGACGCTCTCGGCTTCGAGCCAGCCGAGCGCACAGACTGAGCCCGCCTCGCTCGCGAGCTCGTCGCCGTCGCCGTCCTCTCCGCCGTCGGCTTCGGACTCGAGTGGTCCCGCAGCAAAGACGACGCGCAGACAGTGGTCGGGGTCGTCGAGGTCGACCGCAAAGCCACGGTCGACCAGCACCTGACCCAGTTCGCGTTCCGCGCGCTCGGTGCTCACGCCGCTCGAGCCGTGGACGTCGGTCGCACGGACTGCGACCGTTCCTTCTCGTTCGATCGGGGCGGCCTCGAGGACGGCACAGGCGCTCGCGATGTCGGCGTCGCCGCGACCGACGAGGTCGCTGGCACGATGGGTGTAGGCGAGTCCCCGGATGCGCTCGGGGACGATCGCGTCGGCGACGGCGAGGCCGGGTGCGAGTCGGTCGACGCCTGCCGCGGCGCTCGCTACTTCGCGGGCCGCGAAGGCATCGTCCTCGCCGCCTAACTCGAGCAGGTACACGGTCGATGGTGGCCCGCCCGCGCCTATGAGGCTGCCGTTTTCCCGGCTCGATACCGATCATATATACCGGATATATCAGGTGGCGGCACCAACCTTTATAAACCTTAAATACGTCTTTTTAAGCGACTAATGACGGATCCGAAGGACACTATCAACATCGAAAACGTGGTGGCGTCGACCGGTATTGGACAGGAACTCGACCTCCAGAGTGTCGCGATGGACCTCGAGGGGGCCGACTACGACCCCGAGCAGTTCCCCGGCCTCGTCTACCGCACCCAGAACCCCAAGTCCGCCGCGTTGATCTTCCGATCGGGGAAGATCGTCTGTACCGGCGCGAAAAGCACCGACGACGTCCACGAGAGCCTGCGGATCGTCTTCGACAAGCTTCGTGAACTCCAGATTCAGGTCAACGAAGACCCCGAAATCGTCGTTCAGAACATCGTCACCTCGGCCGATCTGGGCCGTAACCTCAACCTGAACGCGATCGCCATCGGGCTCGGCTTGGAGAACATCGAGTACGAACCCGAGCAGTTCCCGGGGCTCGTCTACCGCCTCGACGAACCCGAAGTCGTCGCCTTGCTGTTCGGGTCGGGCAAACTCGTCATCACCGGCGGCAAAAAGCCCGAAGACGCCGAACATGCCGTCGACAAGATCGTCTCCCGGCTCGAGGACCTGGGCCTGCTCGAGTAACGCCGTCCGCGTCTGGTTTCGCTCGAGTCGACGCCACCAGCGTCAGTCCGTTCATACTGCCGGCCAACGCGGGACACACGCCGATCGCACGCGAGCTGTGACGGTCCCGGTCGTTGTCCGACAGTTACAGCGACGTGTCGCCGGTGACCGACGACCGTCGGTCACGCGCCCGTGAACGTCCGCTTTTCTTCCTTCTTGGAGTGACGACGTACCACCGTTCAGGACTGTCTTGGAAGTTTTACTCTACGGTTCGCACCGATCACGCGAATAATAATCACTTTACTCGGATTATCGATCGTTCATTCCGGCCCCAGAGCGGCTGACTGGGCTGAATTGGGACACAGTCATCGAAACGACCGGCTCGGTTTATCCGGTGTCTGGTTGCTGACTCTCACGTGCCAATGACGATCAACTCTGATCGGTCGCCCGCCGTTTCGGATCGGTTTCACCTCGGTAACGACGGCGTGATCGGTCGCTATCCGCTCCCACGCGAGACGATCGACCGTATCGTCGACAGCGACCGTCGGCGTGCGGTGCTTCGTTGCGTGCTCGCAGCCGATGAGCCGGTCTCGGTCCGGCGGTTGGTCGCGACGCTCGCCGACGCCGAATACGATCCGACGGTCGGGACGTCGATCCATCAACTCCGTCAGCGGATCCACGTCTCGCTGTGTCGGACACATCTCCCGCTGCTCGAGGAACACGATACCGTCCGCTACGATCCGGCGCGAAACCTCGTCGCGCCGGCAGCACACGCCTCGGCGTTCGAATTCTTGCTCGAGCCCGACTCCGAGTCACCAGAGCGACCGATCGCTGCCCCGCTTGAGTAGGGCTTACTCGACGAGGCGCTCGATCTCGGTCACCAAAATATCGCTCGCGCCGGCGGCTTTGACCTCCGTAATCGTCTCGAAGACGTCGCTCTCGTCGACGACGGCATGCACTGCGACCGTTTCTTCCTCGTTGTTCTCGTCGGCGATGTCCATGATTGTCGGCCCGCCAAGCCCCGGAATGACCTCACGAACGTCACCGAGTTTGTCCTGTGGCACGTTCATCATCAGGTAGCGCTTGCCCTCGGCGTGTTTGACCGACGAGAGCGCGGTCCTGACCTCCCCGACTTTCGGGTCCTCTACGACGTCGTCACGGCCGAACAGCCGCACTGAACTCGAGAGCACCTCGTCGACGACGGCCAGCCGGTTCATCTTCAGCGTGGTGCCGGTGCTCGTGATGTCGACGATGGCGTCGGCCATCTCGACGTGTGGGGTGAGCTCCGTCGCGCCCGAAACCTCGACGATGTCGGGTTCGATGCCGGTGTCGGCGAAGAAATCGGCGGTGATATTTGGAAATTCGGTGGCGACGATCTTGCCCGCCAGATCGTCGACGGACGTGATGTCCCCGTCTTCGGGCGCTGCGAGAACGAGCCGGCAGCGTCCGAACTCGAGGTCGAGCAACTCCTCGACGTTGTCTACGCGGGCCTCACAGACCTGATCGAAGCCAGTGATGCCGAGGTCGGCCGCGCCGTCGGCGACGTACTCCGGGATGTCGGCCGCACGGGCGAACAGCACAGTGACGTCGGGATCGACCGTGTCGGCGTAGAGTTTCCGGTCGGCTCCGTTCTCGAGATGGAGCCCCGCCCGCTCTAAGAGATCGATCGTCGGCTCGTGCAGGCGGCCCTTGTTGGGAACGGCAATTCGCATATGCCTGCCCTTGGGTGTCGGCGGGGAATTGTCTTTTCATCGGGGCAAACGGTCGGCAACGTCGGTCGCGCGGTCGCCGCTCCAGCCGTGGGTCGGCGTCGTCGATCCGCTGTGTCTTTTATCGACGGCCACCTAGACCACCATATGTTCGGGTCGCGAACCGCGACCGCCGTGGTGGGACTGCTGGTGAGCCTCCTCGTGAGTGCCGTCCTCTGGTGGCGGTTCGATACGGTCGCAGTCTTTCTGTTCGTTCCCTTCGTTCCGTTTCTGTTCGGTAGGTCGAGACGAAAGTCATCGGAACCACCAGTTCGAACGTGTCCCGTTTGTGGGTTCCAGACACGCGATCCGGCGTACGAGTACTGTCCGCGCGACGGGACGGCTCTGGAGACGTCACACGCTGGCGAGTCTCCCTCAGCGTGAGTCGCGCTCGAGCGCTTCCCGGCGCTGTTCGTACTCCTCGTCGCTCATCTCGCCGCGGGCATACGCGAGTCGAAGTTCCTCGAGCGCGCGGTCGCCATCGCCGTCCGTTCCAGTGACCGCTCGATAGAGGAGATAGCCGCCACCGACGATGGCGGCGACGAACAGCAGTTGCATCAGGACGGCGACGAGGGGCATCCAGCCGGGTGCCGTTCCACTACCCCACGTTCCGTGGCCCCACATGCCGCCCATCATCGGGCCGAAGCCCATCATTCCGAACCCCATGAAGACCATCGGCAGTACGACAAGGACGCCGATGGCGATGAGGACGATCGTGACGATTCGTGTATCTGTCGTGTTTGTTGCCATGATGGCTCACCGGCGGCGGATCGTCCCGCCTCCATCTAGGAAGAAGGCCTCCCGACTCAATGCAGTTCTCCCTTCGAATCCAATGTCCGAAAGCGACCGTGTGCCGACGGCGTTCGTTCATCACGATCCAACTGTCCTGATCGAACTGTTAGTCATCGAAACTGGACATTCGAGGGCGTCCGCTACGTGTTCGCGGTTCCGTGGGTCGTCGCGTCCGGTTGACACAGCGGGTCGAGCGAGCGGGAGCTGTCTCGACCCGGCGAGAACTGGAGCGGTCACGGATTCGCGCTGACATTCAAACGCTGAGGCGCCGATCACTTTCGATCCACTCGTTCGAACCGGTAGCGACGCCGCTTTTCGAAGGGCAACCGCAATAGCCGATCCATCCGATAGACTACGTATGGTGGTGCCACCCCTCGAAGGGGTGCTCGAGTCACTCCGGATCGGGCTCGGGTTCCTCTGGACAGCAGCCTGGGCGATCATCATGGGGCTCACGATTACGAGCCTCGTGCAGGTGTACGTCTCGAAGGAGCGAATGGCGCGGATGCTCGGGGATGACGACCTCTCGAGTCTTGCGATGGCGACGGCGTTCGGCGCGGCGAGTAGCGGCTGTAGCTTCGGTGCGGTCGCTATCGGCAAGGGGCTGTTCGCGAAGGGCGCACACGTAGTGAACTTCCTTGCGTTCATGTTCGCCTCGACGAACCTCATCGTCGAACTCGGCCTGATGATCTTGATCCTGCTGGGCTGGGAGTTCCTCGTCGCGGAACTGCTCGGCGGGCTCGTCCTCATCGCGGTCATGGCGCTTATCGTCCGGCTGACGCTCCCGGAAACGCTGTTCGACGACGTTCGCGCGGAACTCACCCGACAGGACCACGATCACAGCGCCATGGTGGACCCGACCTGTGGCATGGAGGGGTCCGACGAACACACGATCGTCACCGACGGCGGTGAGACGCTGCAGTTCTGTTCCGAGGGCTGTCTCGAGACCTATCGGCAGCAGACAGCGGGCAGCGGCACGTGGTACGACGACCTCCGGTCGTGGGGTGGGTGGTACAAACTCGGGAACCAGTACCGCAAGGAGTGGTCGATGATCTGGACGGACGTCGTCGCGGGCTTTCTCATCTCGGGGTTCGTGATCGTGTTCGTCCCACAGTGGGTCTGGAACGCGCTGTTCCTCGAGGGCGATGGGCTTCTGATCACCGCCGAAAACGCGATCATGGGCGTCACGATCGCCGTCATCAGTTTCGTCGGGAGCATGGGTAACGTCCCCTTCGCGGTCGCGCTCTGGGGCGGCGGCATCAGTTTCGCCGGCGTCATCGCGTTCGTCTACGCCGATCTCATCACGATTCCGGTTCTCAATGTCTACCGGAAGTACTACGGCTGGACGGTCATGCTCTACATCCTCGGCGTCTTCTTCGTGACGATGGCCTTCACCGGGTTTCTCATGGAGTTGCTCTTCGACGCGCTCGGAATCGTCCCGAACCTGGCCGGCGGCGAGACGGCGACCGAGCAGACGTACTTCGCGGTCGACTACACCTTCTATCTCAACCTCGTCGCGTTCGCACTGTCTGGCTTCCTCTTGTACATGTATCGTCGCGGGCTCGGTGCTCCCGGCCAGTACCGCGATCCGGTGTGTGGGATGCGTACCGATGACGACGGTCCGAGCGCCACGCACAACGGTGAGACCTACTACTTCTGTTCGAGCACCTGTAAACGCGCGTTCGAGAACGAGCCTGCCGAATTCGCGGACACCCCGCCACGTATTTCCGATGCTGACCAGTCACACGAGCACCACTGATACGGACGGCTGTCAGTCGGTGCCGGCACACCCCGCGATGGCCGTGGGTGCGCGGACCAGTGAAAAACTAGTGCTTCGATCGCCCAACTCGAGGCGGTGTGATGTCTACGCCGACGCGTCGTAGCCGGCCTCGTCGACCGCGCTGACGAGGTCTTGGGTCGCCGCGTCGCCCTCGACGGTCGCCTGCGCTGCGTCCAGGTCGACGTCGACCGACTGCACGCCCTGAACGTTCGCGAGTGCGTCCTCGACGCTCTGTTCGCAGTGTTCACACGACATTCCTTCGACGGTGAGTGTCTGACTCATACGGACGTGTATGGACGCCCGATCTTTGTGCATTACTACTTTCGATCCAAAACAGAGTTCGACCGAAACCTTCGACTCGAAAGTAGCTGTCGCCATGCTCTTTGCTATCGAGAACCAACTGCCAGTATGCGCGACCTCGACGAGACTGACATGGAAATCCTGCGGCTGCTGGCCGAGAACGCGCGCCGCCCGTACAGCGAGATCGCCGAGCAGGTGGGTCTTTCCGGGCCGGCCGTTTCCGACCGGGTCGAACGCCTCGAGGAAGCGGGCGTCATCGACGGCTTCACCGTCGATGTCGACCAGTCACAGCTTCGGGCGGGCGTCCCGGTGTTCATTCGGGCGACCGTTCCGCCGGGTGCCGTCGGTGAGTGCAAGGCAGCGCTCGTCGACGCCGACGCGGTCGAACACGTGTTCGTCACCGCCGACGGCGACTGCTGGTTCTATGCACGCGCCCAGCTCCAGCGGGTTCACGAGTGGCTCGAGGGACTGTTTCCCGTCGACGGCGTTGACTTCGACGTGACGCTGATCGACGACGCGGAATGGACGCCGTCGCTTGACGGAGCGGCGTTTGCGCTCACCTGTGTGGAGTGTGGCAACACCGTTGACAGCGAGGGCGAGTCGACCCGCATCGATGGCGAGGTGTACCACTTCTGTTGTCCGTCCTGTCGAGGCCGGTTCGAACAGCGATACGACCGGCTCGAGGAGGGTGCGTGAGTTACGATTTCAAAGTAACGGAGGCCCAAAACTTTGCGTTCTGACCAGTAAAGAGGGTAAGTCACCACCCCCTAGTGGTTACTAATGAGTACCCGGACCGCACACTTGGATATCCGGGGCATGAGTTGTGCGAACTGTTCGCAGTCTATCAACAGTGCCCTGGAGTCCACAGACGGCGTACACGACGCGAGTATCAACTTCGCCACCGACGAGGGAACCGTCGAGTACGACCCTGAACAGGTGTCGCTCGCCACGGTCTACGAGACGATCGATGACGCCGGCTACCACGCCGATCGCGCGAGTCGGTCGATCGGCATCACGGACATGAGCTGTGCGAACTGCGCCGAGGCCAACGAGACGGCACTCGAGTCCGTCCCCGGCGTCATCGACGTGGAGGTCAACTACGCGACCGACGAGGCCCAGGTCGAGTACAACCCCGTCGACGCCTCGCTCGAGGACCTCTATGCGGCAATCGAGAACGCGGGCTATATGCCCGTCCGCGAGGAGGAAGGCGACGATGGCGACGGGCAGTCGGACCAGGAGCGCCGTGACGCGGCCCGACAGGCCGAAATCCGCAAACAGCTCCGGCTGACGCTCTTCGGTGCGGTGCTGTCGGCCCCGTTCCTGTTCTTCCTCGCGAACAAGTTCCTGCTCGGCGGGGAGTTGCTTCCCGAGACGATCTTCGGCGTGAGCTTCGGCTGGGTCGAGTTCCTGCTCGCGACGCCGGTATACGTGGTGCTCGGCCGCGAGTTCCTCGCGAACTCGTATACGGCGCTCGTCAAAAACCGGACCGCCAACATGGATGTCCTGATCGCACTGGGCTCGTCGACGGCCTACATCTACAGCCTCGTCGTCCTGCTTGACCTCCTCGCGGGGAACCTCTACTTCGATACCGCCGCGATGATCCTCGTGTTCATCACGCTGGGCAACTATCTCGAGGCCCGCTCGAAGGGCCAGGCCGGCGATGCATTGCGGAAACTCCTCGAGATGGAGGCCGAGACGGCCACGCTGGTCGACGACGACGGAACCGAGCGAGAGGTCCCACGCGAGGACGTCGCGGTCGGCGACCGGATGAAAGTCCGACCGGGCGAGAAGATCCCGACCGACGGCGTCGTCGTGGACGGCCAGTCCGCAGTCGACGAATCGATGGTGACCGGCGAGTCCGTCCCCGTCGAGAAGGAGGACGGTGACGAGGTGATCGGCTCGACGATCAACGAGAACGGCGTGCTGGTCGTCGAGGCGACGAAAGTCGGCGAGGACACCGCCCTGCAGGGAATCGTTCAGACGGTCAAGGAGGCCCAGGCGCGCCAGCCGGAGATCCAGAATCTCGCGGATCGCATCTCGGCGTACTTCGTCCCCGCGGTCATCCTCAATGCGACGTTCTGGGGCCTGATCTGGTTCCTCTTCCCCGAAGCGCTGGCCGGCTTCGTCGGCGCGCTCCCGCTGTGGGGGCTGGTCGGCGGCGGCCCGGCCGCGCTCTCGACGTTCGAGTTCGCGATCGTCGTCTTCGCCTCCGCCGTGTTGATCGCCTGTCCCTGCGCGCTCGGGCTGGCGACGCCCGCCGCGACGATGGTCGGCTCCACGCTGGGCGCACAGAACGGCGTCCTGTTCAAGGGCGGTGACGTCTTGGAGCGCGCGAAAGACGTCGACACCGTCGTCTTCGACAAGACTGGGACGTTGACGACCGGCGAGATGACCTTGACCGACGTGGTCGCTCTCGAGGGCGAGTCGGCTGTGGCGGACGGCGGCGAGACAGCGACCGACGGTGGCACGCTGACTGCCCGCCGGTCTCTCGAGGACGCCGAGGTGCTCCGCCTCGCGGCCAGCGCCGAGCGCGATAGCGAACACCCGCTCGCACAGGCGATCGTCGAGGGTGCCGAGGAACGCGGCCTCGAGCCGGTCTCCCCCGACGAGTTCGAAAACGTCCCTGGACAGGGCGTCCGGGCGACCGTCGAGGGCCGCGAGGTGCTGGTCGGCAACCGGCGGCTGCTCGAGGGAGAAGGCGTCGACCCCGCGCCTGCAGCCGACGAGATGGAACGGCTCGAGCGCGAGGGTAAGACCGCGATGTTGGTCGCGGTCGACGGCGCGGTCGCGGGCGTGGTCGCGGACGCCGACACGGTCAAGGAAAGTTCGGCTGACGCGGTCGCAGCCCTGCAGGAGCGCGACCTCGACGTCATGCTGATCACCGGCGACAACGAGCGAACGGCACGGGCTGTCGCCGAGCAGGTCGGGATCGATCCTGAGAACGTCCGTGCAGGGGTCCTCCCCGAAGACAAGGCCGACGCGGTTGAGGACATTCAGTCCGGCGATCGGAAGGCGATGATGGTCGGCGACGGCGTCAACGACGCGCCCGCGCTCGCTGTCGCGTACGTTGGCACTGCCATTGGCTCGGGGACGGACGTGGCCATCGAGGCAGCGGACGTGACGCTGATGCGTGACGACCCGCTTGACGTGGTGAAGGCGATCCGGATCTCGCAGGCCACGCTGGACAAGATCAAACAGAACCTCGTCTGGGCGCTTGGCTACAACACCGCGATGATCCCGCTTGCCTCGCTGGGCCTGCTCCAGCCGGTGCTCGCAGCCGGTGCGATGGCGCTGTCGTCGGTGTCGGTCCTCTCGAACAGCCTGCTGTTCCGCCGGTACACGCCCGACCACGACTACCGGCTATTCGGACGGCTCCGGCGCTGATCGATTCGAGCCGACGGCTTCCGAGCTGTCGACCCGGTCGCAAAAATACTATTGATCCGGACGGCAGCGGGCGACTCGTCGCCCGCTCCGAGAAGCGCGTTTGCTTCGTCAGTCTTTCTGCGGCGGTTCGTCACCTGCTTGCTGTCCGGGTTCGTCTTCCCGCTCCGCTTCGCTCTCGTCTTTCTGCTCGTCTTCGTTTTTCCTCTCGTCCTCGCCTTTCTTCTCGTCGACGTCCTGGATTTCGACCTCGTCGCCGGTGCCGCTCTGGCTGATCACCGGTTTGAGGATGTACTTCCCGCTTTTCCCGGCTTTGTGTGGCGCGATGTCATAGACGAAGTCGACCGACTTGTTGTTCCCGACGGTAAACGCCGTGTGTAACTGGAGTTTGTTACTCGGCAGTTTCACGCGCGTCTTCGTCCCGTCGGTCAGGACGCCCTCGGTGTCGCTGACGTGGATGAAGACCGTCTCGTACTCGCCGGCGGGCAACTCGAACTCGTCGACCATGGACGCGTTCGCGCCTTTCAACTCGGTGAGGTCGACCGTCGTTTCGTTGACGTCGTACTCGATCCAGCGCTCCTCGGACGCATCGTCTCCGTCGCCATCCGTCTCGCCGCCGGTCTCGTCCGCTTTCGGCTCGTCAGTGTCCGTTTCGTTGTCCGACTCGGTGTCGGCTGTTGGTTCGCCTTCATCGTCAGACTCGTTTCCGCTCTCATCGGACTCGGTTGTCTCACCATCCGTTTCGTTCGTCGCGTTGGCGGTCACGTTACCGGTCTTCTTGAACCCGACTTTCGTGATCGTCACGTTGAGGTGCTCGAAGTCGTCGATCACGTTCGGTTCGTCGCTAATATAAAACGAAGCCGTCCCGGTTCCACCGTCGCTCGAGTCCGCCAGTGACGAATCATCAGTCGGCGCGTCAGTTCCTGGGTTGCCGCCCATCCCACCGGCACAGCCGGCGATGGCGACGAGGGCTGCCACCAATACGAGTTGGATTGCGCGTCTGTTCATATTCGGGCACAGTCACCTGATCGAGAAAAAGGGGGACGACGATTCGATCCGTTCACGATCGTTCAATAGCTTATAAACCGGATAAACGGCCCCGATTACGGGGACGCTCCCATGGCCTCGAGCCGGTCGGCAAACAGCGCCTCGAGCAGCGCGGGCGTGACGAACGCCTCGACGACGGCGGCGACGACCAGCAGGAGCCAGCCCGCGAGGACGAGTAGGCCGGTTCGGTAGAGATAGCGTTTCGTGACGATCGCATCGCGCGTGCCACGAAGTCGCTGACCGACCCGGTAGAGCAGCCGAAAGCCGACGCCGGCGGCGATAAAGAGCGCGGGCAGTTCGAAGATCCCGTGGGGGAGCAGGCCGACGAGGATGTAGCCGATGCCGACGCTGCTGGCGATGAACGCGCCGACGTTCCCGACGATGATCCCGTTGAACAGCATCGACCAGGCCGTCAGGAGCCCGAGCGTCAGCACGCCGAGGATTGACAGCAGGAACGCTCGGCTGTTGTTGACGAGCAAGAACTGTGCCAACTCGAGCCGGCTTCGGTCGCTGATATCGGGGAACAGCGGCTCGCCGACCACCTCTTGGATGATCTCGAGCAAGTTGTAGCCGGCGACCATCAGCGCGATCCCGATGACGATGCCGACCGCGAACAGGCCGGCAGCGAAGCCGACGTACCGGCTGTGTTCGTCCCACGCGTCGGCGAGCGCGGCACGCGGTGGATACCCGTTCGTGGTTGAATCACCACTCTTGGTGGGATCGCGCCCGCGCTGGGTCCGATTGTCCATACGTTCATGTTGTCAAACTGACCCATAAACCCCGCGGCTCGGCTCCTCGCGGTCCATCGACAGGCTAAGGCCGCCCGAGGAGAATCTCGAGTCAATGACGACACTTGCGATCACTGACGGGCAAATCCTCCGGCCCGATCTGACGGTGACTGCCGCAGACGTACTGATCGATCAGGACGCCGGCGACATCATCGAACTCGGCTCCGACCTCGAGGCCGACGCCGACGAAACGCTCGACGCCGCCGGGTCGCTCGTGACGCCGGGGTTCGTCAACGGCCATTGCCACATCGCGATGACGCTCCTGCGGGGATACGCCGACGACAAACCGCTCGACGCGTGGCTCCAGGAGGACATCTGGCCCGCCGAAGGTGAGCTGACGCCTGAGGACGTCCGCGTCGGAACCGAACTGGGGCTGCTCGAGCTGATTAAATCAGGCACCACGGCCTTCGCGGACATGTACTTCCACGTCCCCGAGATCGCCGCTGTGGTCGAGGAGGCGGGGCTTCGTGCCCGCCTGGGTCATGGAATCGTCACCATCGGCAAGGACGGCGATGTCGCCCGTGAGGATGCCCGGACGAGCCTCGAGATCGCCCGCGAGTACGACGGCGCGGCAGACGGTCGGATCTCGACGGCGTTTATGCCCCACTCGCTGACGACCGTCGGAAGCGAGTATCTCGAGGAGTTCGTCCCCGAAGCCCGCGAGGCGGGCGTGCCGATCCACTATCACGCGAACGAAACCGAAGACGAGGTCGCACCGATCGTCGAGGAACACGGACAGCGGCCACTCGCATATGCAGCTGAACGGGGGATGCTCGAGTCCGAGGACTTCGTCGCCCACGGCGTCCACGTCGACGAATCCGAGATCGAGTTGCTCGCGGAGGCTGGCACCGGCGTGATCCACTGTCCCGCGTCGAACATGAAACTCGCCAGTGGCATGGCACCCGTCGAGCGGATGCGCGAGGCGGGCGTCACCGTCGGCCTCGGCACCGACGGCGCGGCCTCGAACAACGACCTCTCGATGCTGGATGAGGCCCGCGACGCGGCCATGCTTGGCAAACTCGCCGCCGACGACGCCAGCGCGGTCCCCGCCGAGGCTGCCGTCGAGATGCTTACGGCTGGCAGCGCCGACGCGATCGGCGTCGAGGCCGGTCGACTCGAGGAAGGCGCGCCCGCCGATTTCGCGGTGATCGGCCTCGAGCAACCACATCTCACCCCGCCACACGACCTCGTCAGTCACCTCGCGTATGCAGCCGCGGCGTCTGACGTCCGTCACACGGTCTGTGACGGGCAGGTGCTCATGCGCGACCGCGAGGTGCTGACGCTTGACGAAGCGGCGGTTCGCGAGCGAGCGCTCGAGGCAGCCGAGGCGCTGGCCGCTCGCGCCGGCCAGTGAGCCACCTTCCGTTCGGGCGTGTGAACGAAAACTGAACTCTCAGATTTCGTTATAAACGTTTAAAACGGCTCTCGTACTGTTTTGCTCGAGCCGAAAACACCGAGAACTGCCGGGTGGGTTTATTCACGGATGACTGAATGTCTCGAGTGAGATGAAACGAAACCGATTGTTCGTGGTGGCGTTGGCTGCCGCGATGATCCTGTCTGTGGCCGCCCCGCTGGGAACAGTGTCGGCGGCGGCAGCCAGTAACGATGATATAGACGAAGTGAACGTCGATGTCGACGCCGACGACACCGTCGTGATGGTCACGTCGAACGAGAGTCCAGTCGAAAACGCGACAGTTACCGTGACGCCGGTCGATGAGAACGCGACCTACGAGGGCGCAGACGAGAACTACACGACCGACGCCGATGGCACGGTTGTGCTTCCCGAACCCACAGAAACGGTCAACGTGACGGTCGCCGCGTCGTACGAGAACGTCTCCGGCGAGCTGCTCACCGCTGAGACGGAGACGACGCTCTACTCCGGCCTCTTTGTCGCCGTCGAGCAGGACAACGACGACGTCACCGTGACCGTCACGGACAACGAGACCGCGGTCGCAAACGCGACGGTCAACGTCTCGCCTGTCGACGAGAACGTGTCCTACACTGACGAGGGCACATACACGACGGACGAGAACGGCACGGTGAGCCTGTCCGCGCCGTTCGAGAACGATAGCGTCGAGGTCGTCATCACCGCGACGACCGACAGCAAATCCGCCGAGACGACGGCGACGCTCGAGCCTGCCGAATACGACACCTTCGGCTCGCTGGTCTCTTCCTTCGTCGAGGAAGAGAAGGAGAACGAATCCGACACGCCGCTCGGGCTGCGAGTTGCCGGCTTCGTCGTCGAAAACAACCCAGGTAACGCGCCGGCCCACGCCGGACCGCCGAGCCACGCTGGCCCGCCGACTGATGACGACCTCGAGGACGACGACAGCGAGGACGTCGAGGAAGACGATGACGACGAACGAGGGCCACCAGAACACGCTGGCCCGCCGACTGATAGCGACGACGAAGACGAGAGCGACGACAGCGAGGACGTCGAGGAAGACGATGACGACGAACGAGGCCCACCCAGTCACGCCGGTCCGAACTAATACCGCTCTCGACCTGCGTTCGAGGGGCTGACGCTGACACGCGGTCCGTCAGCCATCGCCGGTATTGAACCACGATCGCGGCGCTCGCCACCTGACTGTGGCCGCTCCGATCGATCAGGCACGTAGTAATCGCGGCTCACCCACCGTTTTCGCCGTTCATTTCGACTCCGCTAGAGATACGTCTCTCCTGTCACGTTCGAACCGCCGTCAGAAATCGGTCGCCGGAGCGGTTCGGTAGCGTTTTTGCTCCGCTCCCACTCAATCGACCCATGACCGACACCGAGTATCCCCCGATCAGCGAGCAACTGGACGATCTCGAGTCCGCTCGCGCGGAGGGACGCCGGAAGATGGACTGGGCAGCCCAGCACATGCCGATTCTCGAGCACGTCCGCGAAGAGTTCGTCGCCGACCAGCCTTTCGAGGGCGAGCGCATCGCGATGGCGATGCACGTCGAGGCCAAGACGGCGATCCTCGTCGAAACGCTCGCAGAGGGTGGCGCGGAGGTCGCCGTCACGGGCTGTAATCCGCTGTCGACCCACGACGACGTCTCGGCGGCGCTGGATACCCACGAGAACATCACCAGCTACGCCAAACGCGGCGTCGATGACGACGAATACTACGACGCCATCGAGGCCGTCATCGCCCACGAGCCGACGATCACCGTCGACGACGGGATGGACCTCGTCGCCGCGATCCACGAGGACTACCCCGAACTGATCGACAGCATCATCGGCGGGGCAGAGGAGACGACGACCGGTGTCCACCGCCTGCGCGCGATGGACGACGACGGCGCGCTCGACTATCCCGTATTTGCTGTGAACGACACGCCGATGAAGCGGCTGTTCGACAACGTCCACGGCACTGGCGAGTCCTCGCTGGCCTCCATCGCCATGACGACCAACCTCTCGTGGGCCGGCAAGAACGTCGTCGTCGCCGGCTACGGCTACTGTGGCAAGGGCGTCGCGAAGAAGGCATCGGGCCAGAACGCGAACGTCATCGTCACCGAAGTCGAGCCACGTCGCGCACTCGAGGCCCATATGGAGGGCTACGACGTGATGCCGATGGACGAGGCCGCCGAAGTCGGCGACGTCTTCCTGACGACGACGGGCAACCGCGACGTCATCGTCGAGGAACACTTCGAGAAGATGCAGGATGGCGTCCTGCTGGCCAACGCCGGCCACTTCGACATCGAGATCGACCTCGAGGCACTCGACGACCTCGCCGTGGATCGCTACGAGGCTCGCGACGGCGTCGAGGCCTACGAACTCGATGACGGTCGCCGGCTGAACGTCATCGCCGAGGGACGGCTCGTCAACCTCGCTGCGCCCGTCTCGCTTGGCCACCCCGTCGAGGTCATGGACCAGTCCTTCGGGATTCAGGCCGTCTGTGTCCGCGAACTACTCGAGAACGGCGACGCCTACGACGCCGGCGTCCACGACGTGCCCGACGACCTCGACAAGGAAATCGCCGAGATCAAACTCGCAGCCGAAGGCGTCGACTTCGACTCGCTGACGGATACCCAGCGCGACTATATGGGCAGCTGGGATCACGGAACGTAGGATCGGACGGCGCTAGTCGTCAGTCGTCGTGTTCAGGACCGCTCGCGTCGGCCTCGCTGACGACGAACACCAGACTGCCGTCTTCGAGACCACCCAGCCGAACCCGGACCGGAACCGTCGCCCCTGTCCGTCGTCGGGCGGTGCAGGTGCCGGTCCATCGCCATCCTTCTGCGACGGTCGGCAACGCCGCTGACTCGAGGTAGGAAACGGCGTCGGCAGTAAACAGTTCCCGCCACGGGGTGCCGGTGAGATCGTCGCCGTCGGCACCGAACTGCAGCCGAAAGGACCGGCTCGCAAACTGGATCGATTCGGCGGGATCGACGATCGCGATCGCGTCGCCGGCGAGTTCGACGCTCGCGAGCGACCGCCGCGAGAGGTGGGTCAGTCGATGGCGCTCGAGGAGATCGATGATGCGGGCGGCGAGTCGCGTGCGCGGCCCGTTCCGGTCGATCACGGCGGTCCACTCGTACGCCCGGATCGCGCGCATGAGAGTGGGCGTTACCTCATCAGCGAGGACGACGATCGGGAGTTCCGGTGTGTCTGTCCTGACTGTCTCGAGCCACCCGACGTGCTCGTCGCTGTCGCCGTCTGCCACCGCTGTCGGAACGACGAGACAGTCGATCTCGTCGAAACTGGTCCGTGCGACCGCGAGCGTAGGAGCCGTCTCGACGACCACGGACTCGTCGTCGAACGCGCGTTCGATGTGGGTGCAGTCGCGTTCCTGATCGACGACGAGGACGGTGCACTGTGTCCGTTGCCTTTGAACGGATGGCTCGATCTCCGCTGCTGGTGGGACTAACATTCAGCTCGCCTCCGGTTGCCGGTTGCGTGTGGTGTCTGCGAGACCGGAGTGAGACTGTTTCCAGCGGTCATCTCCTGCCGGCCTCGACGTGGTGGGGCGGTCGACTCGACTCGCCGCTTATCGGCTGCCATGGACGGCTCCATCGACCATGACGGTGCCGTCGCCTCGAACCTCGACGTGCGAGTCGCCGTACTCGAACGTGACGCGGATCTCGTCGCTCGAGTCGGGTCGAAATAGCCGATCGAGCGCCTCGGGATCGACGGTATTGTACAGTGGCTCGAGTTCGTTCGGGGCGGTGTTAGTCGCGTCCGCGAGGGCTTCGACGACGCGCAGACTGATCGAATCGCTGTGATAATCGAGTGTGGCTCCAGACATCTTGGCTGGACTAATACGACCTGTCGGTATTGGCTTGGCCGTTATACACGTAACTCTACCAGTGGCTGACCACTACGTGTATAGTGTCTCGACCGTCCCGTCGTGAACCCGTGACTTCCCCTCACTTAGTGGTCGATAGCTGTCGTACACGTCCCAACTCCGTCGATACGACTGTCTAACTAGTTTGTACTCGAGCAGCACTTCAATAGTAATTTGACTATCGAGGTGAAATAAACCGCTCATATCATTGCCAGTCATTCCATAGGCGTACTATGGACGGGATCGCGGTTCAGAGTGAACTGCTCGCAGATGACTCGAGGTGGTCGCGTGCGGTTCTGTTTGGCGTGATCGGCGTTGCAGTCTTGATCGCCGCTGGCGTCTTGGTCTCCGACGTCGTACCCCGAGGAGTTGGCACGCAGACGGGACCCGGACTGCTCGTCGTGGGCCTTGCCGCACGGAGCGGCTCCGATCGGACGAACGACATCGAGCGGCTCACCGACGCGCTCCAGGAGTTTACCTCGCGCCTCGAGGACGAGTCTCCACTGCCCACGTCTGAACCGCCGGCACAACTGTCTCCCGTCGACGAGTCGATCGATGTCACAGTCGATCGCGAGGACGAACTCGGAACGCTCTCCGAGACCGTCACCGACCTGACGGCGGTGGTGTGTGATCGCGAACGGCGACGCGCCGAGAGCGAACGATATCGTCAGGAACTGTACCGGATCACGTCCGATCCGAACACGGATGACGAGACGACGATCCGTCACCTGCTCGAGTTGGGCTGTGATCGGCTCGGCCTCGAGACCGGATTCGTCTCCCGATTCGACGAGTCGACCGAACGACACGAGATCGAGGCGGCCGTCGGATACGAGGCCGACCTCGAGGGAACGGTCCTGGAACTTTCCGAGCCCTGTGACGACCTGCTCGAGTCGACCGATGGACAGGGACCAGCCGACGCTGCTGTCGTCGAGTGGGGCGACCATCCGATCGCCGACGAACTCGGCGTCAACTGCCATCTCGGTGGGCAGATCGTCGTCGAAGGCGACTACTGCGGAACGATCTGTTTTCTGGACCGCGAATCCCGGGATCGATCGTTTACCCCCGCCGAAACGTCGTTCGTGGACCTGATCGCTCGATGGATCGGTCAGACGTTCGAACGCCGCAGCTACGTCCAGCGACTTCGGGAACGGGAACGCCGTCTCGAGCGAGCACAGGCGTTTACCAACGACATGCTGGACGCGGTCGACGACGTCGTCTATCTGCTCGACGAGGACGGCGCGGTACGGCAGTGGAACGAGAGTTTGGGCGAGACGACGGGGTATGCCGACGCCGAGATCGAGTCGATGCACGCGTTCGATTTCTTCGACGAGGAGGCACACGATCGGATCGCGAACTCGATGGCTGAGGCGCTCGAGACTGGTTCGACGCGTCTCGATGCCCCGATCGGAACCAGTGACGGCGAGCGGATCCCCTACGAATTCGTCGCGTCGGCGCTCGAGGATCCAGTGGGCGAGCAGGTCATTGCTGGCGTCGGTCGCGATGTCAGCGGGCGCCGAGAGAAACAGCGACGACTCGAGCGATACGAACAGTTCACGAACGACGTGATCGATGCGTTAGACGACGTGTTTTACGTCCTCGACGAGGACGGGGAGCTCAAGCGCTGGAACGAGACGCTAGTCGAGGTGTCGGGGTATTCGGATGCCGAGATCGACGAGATGCACGCCCTCGATTTCTTCGACGAGGACGATCAGGCGGCGATCCGTGAGTCGATCACCGAGGCCTTCGAGACGGGTGAGACGTGCGTCGAAGCGGCGCTGCAGACGAACTCGGGCGAGCGGATTCCCTACGAGTTCATCGCGTCGGTCCTCGACGATCCTGACGGCAACCCAGTCGAGGTCGGTATCGGGCGGGACATCTCCGAGCGCAAAGCAAAAGAGCGCCGGCTTCGCGAACGCGAGGCTCACCTCGAGCGGACGACGCATCTGCTCGAGCAAGCCCAGCGGCTGGCGAACGTGGGCGCCTGGGAACTCGACCTGACCGATGATCCGCCGGACCTTCGTTGGACTGACGAGGTGTTCCGGACTTTCGGGCGCTCACCCGAGCAGGGAGTCGATCTCGAGTGGGTTCTCGAGCACCTGCCACCGACCGATCGGTCACGGCTCAACGAGGTCCTCGACCGTGCGATGACAGACGGCGAAGCCTACGACATCGAAAACCGGATCATCACGGCCGACGGTGAGCGCCGCTGGATCCGAAGTATCGGTGAGCCGGTTCGTGACGACGGTGAGATCGTGGCCATCCGCGGTGCAGCACAGGATATCACCGCGCGCAAGGAACACGAACGCGAACTCGAGCGCGCCGAGACGATCATTCAGGCGCTCGACGAGGTGGTGTATACGATCGACGCGGACGGGAACTTCCAGTTCGTCAACGACGCGCTGACACAGATCACCGGCTACGATCCTGCCGATCTGATCGGCGAGCACGTCTCGACGGTGATGGCCGACGAGGACATCGAGACGGCACAGGATCGCATTCGGGAACTGCTCAGCGAAAACGAGCCGTCAGAGACGTTCGAGATGGTCCTCGAGACCGTCGACGGCGAGGTGATCGACGTCGAAAACCACATGGCGTTGTTGCCGATGGCCGACGGCGAGTTCACCGGTACCGCAGGCGTTATTCGTGACATCACCGAGCGCAAAGAGCGCGAGCGCCGACTGGAAACGACGACCGCCCGGCTCGAGGCGCTGTTCGAGAACTCCCCCGACATGATCAACGTGCTCGACACCGAGGGGACGATCGTCGACGCCAATCGCCGGCTTGCGGACGCGCTCGGCTACACCGAAGACGACCTGGTCGGCACGAAGATCTGGGAATACGACGCGCTCGTCGACGAGACCGAGGCGCTCTCCTTGCTCGAGGGGCTCTCGGTCGGCGACCGCCGAAAGTTCGAGGGCCAGTATCACTGTCACGACGGCTCGACGTTCCCCGTCGAGGTCCACCTCATCTGTCTCGACCTCGAGAACCAAAACCGGTATCTGGCGATCAGTCGCGACATCACTGAACGCAAAGAGCGCGAGCGGGACCTCCGCGAGACGAAACGCCGGCTCGAGCTCACACTCGAGGGGACGAACACGGCGGTCTGGGAGTGGGATCTGGACACTGACGAGGTCATCTGGAACGAGACCTACGAGCGACTGATCGGGCTCGAACCGGGGGCGTTCGGGGGCACCTTTGACGCCTTCACACAGCGCGTCCATCCGGACGAGGTCGACCGTGTCGTGCGGGAAGTCCGTGAGGCCATCGACAACGACGAACTGTTCCAGACGGAGTTTCGGCTCCAACACGAGGACGGCGGCTGGATCTGGGTCGGCGCCCGCGGGCGGGTCGTCGACGACGAAGCGGGCCCGCGAATGGTCGGGATCAACAACGACATCACCGAGCGCAAACGACACGAAAACGAACTCGAGCGGACGACGGAGTTGCTCGAACAGGCCGAGCGACTCGCCAGTATCGGCGGTTGGGAACTCGATGTCAGTGACGACCAACCGGACGTGGTCTTGACGGACGGGCTGCGTCGGCTGTACGAACTGCCATCGGACGCAGACGTCGGCCCCGAGCGCGCGGCCTCGTTTCCACACCCAGCGGATCAAGCGACCGTCCACGAGGCCGTCGACGCGGCACTCGAGGCCGGCGAGAGCTACGATATCGAACACCGCGCCCGGACGGCTAACGGGAACGAACGGTGGGTCCGCTCTATCGGCGAGCCCGTCTGGAAGGGAAAGCGATCCGGCTCCGACGGCAGCCACCGAGCCGACGACATCGTTGGCGTCCGGGGGACGATCCAGGACATCACCGAGCAAAAGGAACACGAGTTCGCCCTCGAATCGCTCCATGGCGCTGCACGTGACCTCCTCGGCACCGACAGCGAGCACGAGGTCGCGGAGCTCGTCGTCGAGACAGCCGCCGACGTCCTCGAGACCGCGGGCGTCGCGGTGTATCACCTCGATCCCGACGTCAACCGGTTCGAGCCGATCGCCCACACCGACGAGTTCGCACGCCTCTGTGACGACACCGCGTCGGTCGCCGTCGGCGACACCGACGCTGCCCTCTGGAACGTCTACGTTACGGGGACGGGGATGGTCGTCGACGATCCTGCGTCGTTCGACCAGTCGCGGATCTTCGGACCCGGTGTCGAAAGCGGCGTCATCGTTCCGATCGGCGACCACGGCGTCTTCGCGGTCGCGTCGGATGGTGAGCCGATCGACGCCGACGCCCGGCGGCTGATCGAGACGCTCGTCGCGACGACTGAAGCCGCGTTCGACCGCCTCGAGAGCGAGGCCAGCCTTCGCGAGCGAGAACTGGAACTCGAGGAACGCAACCGCCGGCTCAACCGCCAAATCTCGATCACCGAACTCATCAGACGGATCGACCAGTCGCTGATCGGTGCCGAGAGCCGTGCGGACATCGAACAGACCGTCCCCGAACGGTTGGTCGAGGCCGACGACATCGCGTTCGCGTGGATCGGCCAACTCGACGCCAGTGGCACACGACTCGAGCCCTGCGCCTGGGCTGGCTCTGGCCAGGAGTACTTAGACGACATGCAACTCGCATACGACGCGTCAGTCGAACCGGCCGTCCGAACCGCCCGGAGCGAGACGCCGACGGTCGTCTCGAACGTCGTCGACGGACTCCAGAGCGAGGACTGGCGGCGACCGGCCCTCGATCGGGGCTTCCAGTCAGTCATCAGCGTCCCGCTGTCGCACGCGGAGTACTCGTATGGCGTCCTCACGCTGTATGCGGACGAACCGGATGCCTTCGCCGACCTCGAGCAGACCGTCGTGACGGAACTCGGCGACGGGATCGCAAACGCGATCAACGCCGTCAAAACACGTGAGGCGTTGCACGCCGAACGGACACTCGAGCTGACGCTCCGGCTCGAGGGGGCGGACGATCTCCTCTCGCGAATCGCAGCGAAGACCGGTGCCAGCGTCGACTATGCGGGACTGGGAACGCATTCGGGCGACGAGACGCTGCTGTTTTTCGAGACCAGTGGCGTCTCGCCCGACGAGATCCACGCGGCACTCGAGGACCTCGTCTCGGTGACCGACTCCCGGCTCATCAGTCGGACCGAAACCGACTGCCGGTTCGAGGCGACCGTCGCCGGTGAGGTCATCGCCTCGCGGCTGGTCCGCCACGGCGGCAGTCCACGCTCGATGCACGCCGATGCCACGGGGACCGAAGTCATCGTCGACGTCCCGACGGGGACCGACGTCCGCGAGTTCGTCGAGATGCTCCGCGAGGGGTATCCGACCGTCGAACTGCAGGCCCGCCACCACGTCGAGCGATCGATGCGCACGCGACACGAACACGTCTCGTCGCTGCTCGATGCACTGACCGACCGCCAGCTCGAGGTGCTCCGGACGGCCTACTTCGCCGGCTTCTTCGAGTGGCCCCGCGAGAGCACCGGCGAGGAGATCGCCGAGTTGCTCGAGGTGACACAGCCGACGGTCAACCGTCACCTGCGGATCGGTCAGCAACGGCTGTTGACACAGCTGTTCGAGGAGGGCGGGCCGGTCCTCGCGGACTGATCGGTCACGACGCCGGCACTGACTGACAGGAATCCGTATGAGAGGTGTCCGTATCAGAGAGAGGAACGCCCAAGGGCCCAGTCGCCCTATCCCCTGCTATGGAAACGCCCTCACGCCGTCGCGATGGTCCAGTTCGGACGACGCTCGTCGCGATCGGGCTGGCAGCGTTCGGGATTCTCGCCAGCCAGTTTACGGTCCTTCCCGCGTTCGTGCTCGAGCCGGCGCTGGTCACGGCACCGGCGGAGGCCTCGCTCGTGAGCCGAACGGTCTTGCTGATCCTGAACTTCCTCGGGTTCGTCCTCGCCGGTGCGCTGTATCTGGCTGCGACCGACCGCGGGTGGTCGTACGTCGACCTCCGGTGGCCGACGAAACGCGGCTGGCTCTATGTCCTCGCCGGTATCCTCGGTAGCTTCGTCTTTTATATCCTCGTTAGCCTGGTGGTGCAAGCACTCGCCTTGCCGTCCGCGGAGAACCAAGTCTCGATGTACATCGGGAACGATCAGACGATGGTCCTGATCATGATCGGGATCGTCTTCTTCTTCAACGCGCCGGCTGAGGAGTTCCTCTTCCGGAACATCGTCCAGAAACGCCTCTATGCGGCGTTTGACCGACTCACCGCGGTCGTCGTGGCCAGCGCGATCTTCGCGCTGATCCACATCATGTCGTATGCGTTCTTCTCGGACTCGCTGCTTGCGACCCTCGTTCCGGTCATGGTCGTCTTCGGGGGCTCGATTATCTTCGGCCTGCTGTATGCGAAAACCGACAACCTCGTCGTCCCGATCGCCGCCCACGCCGCGTTCAACGCCATCCAGTTCGGCTTGCTGTATCTCGCCCTCGAGTACGACCTCGAGACTGCCGATCCGTCGTCGATGTCGCTGCTGGTCGACGTCGTAGCGACCCTCCCACTCTAATCTCCTGTCTGGCCGTCCCGTCGTCCGGTCTTTTATTGTCTCCCGCGGGTGAGAGGGTTGTATGTCTCATGCGAAGGGCGACCGCCGCGAACGCGAACTCGTCAACGCGCTCGACGAGGCCGGCTTCGCGGTGATGCGTGCGCCCGCCAGCGGCGCGGCGACCGACCGCGAACTTCCCGACGTGCTCGCCGGTGACGGTGAGCAGTTCTACGCCATCGAGGCGAAATCGAGCGCGGGCGACCCCATCTACCTCACCGGCGAAGAGGTCGAAGCGCTCATCTACTTCGCCCAAAACTTCGGCGCGAAACCCCGGATCGGCGTCCGCTTCGACCGCGAGGACTGGTATTTCTTCCACCCCGGCGACCTCTACGTGACCGACGGCGGCAACTACCGGGTTAAAAAGGAGACGGCCCTGGCCGAGGGGACTGACTTCCCCGAGTTTACTGGCCAATCCGAGAAGGTCACGCTGGCGGAAGCTGCCGCCGATGGCAGTGTCGACGACGCTCCGGATGAGGAGATCCTGCGTGTGCTCAACGCCGTCGAACAGGGCGTGATGGATGTCGAGGAAGCTGCGGAACTGCTCGAGTAACGCCGTAGAGAACGATATATTCGGACGCTACGCTTTCTCGAGGCGCGTTCGCGGGAAGACGTAGACCTTCAGTGACGCGGGAACGACGCCGTTCGATGCGACGGTGGCGTGGGGGTAGACCGCACCCACGACGGGCACGTCAGGATCGTAGCCGTCGTTCGTCGCATACTCGGCGACGGTACAGTCTGCGGCCCCGATTTCCACGGCGTCGGCTCGCAACTCCGAGACGTCGACGACGGTGAGTCGGTCTCCGGTCTCTCGGTCGACGACGGTGTCGCCCGGATAGATCGTATGGTCGTCGCAGTAAAACGGCGCGGCTGCGTCCTCGTCGACGAAGAACGGTTCGCCACAGTCGTGACAGCCGACTGCGATCTCGCCTGGCGGTGGCGTCCGCCCAGCCGTGATCTCGAGTGCGACCCGGCGAACGTGCTTGCATCGGGTGTTGCGGAAGACGTGATCCGGACAGGTACACCGGCTCGCCTCGAGATCGACGAGGTAGGTGTGGTCGCTTGCGGATTCGACCTCGTAGAGACCGTCGCCGAGTGGCAACACCGACATCGGTTCGGTGTGTGCCCGGCGCGATCGCTCCGGGAGGCGGGCTGTGCGTGGGACTGGAAGCGGTGCTTTCGGTGACGCTGTTGTTTTCATGGATGCGTCGGAATGGAATCGGTGGTCGGCTGGCTATTCGACGTTTATAGGGAACTGACGGGCATAACCACCGTGCCTGCATGCCCATGGTCGGCGTTTATACGTGACCGACGACAGAACGCAGGGTATTATCGTCCGATCGCCGTCCGAGAACCCCTTCGAAGCGCTTTTGACCGGGCCGGCGAAATCGCTCGGCAATGGTCGAACGCGAATCGGTTATCGAAATCGTCGTCTCCGTTGGTGCCGTCGTCGCGATGCTGGCGGCCATGTTCGCTATCGGGTCGTCCTACGGCGCCGCAAACAGCACGCTCTCGCCCGAGGGCGGCCAGATGCTCGTCTGGGTGATCGTCGGGTTCATTCTGGTGATGACCGCTGTCGGGGTCGCCCTGGCCTACCTGCTGAACCAGCCCGATGACGGCCTCGAGACCGACGGCGGCAACGTCAGTGCCTAAAGCGACACGACAGTAGCCACTGACCGTCACTGTACCCCCGATCGCACGACGGGTGCGCAGGTCGGAACGAGTCCCGAACCGCCCTGCAGATGCCTCAGAAATTCGTGACAGCAGACCGTCTCATACGGGCTGCTGTCACTGTTTACCGGTGCAACCGCGACCGTCCTGTGGTTGCACCGGCAATGATTTACAGAAGTCCATCTCAGTCTCCGCTTGCGGACTGTTCGTCCTCTCGTTCCCGCCAGTCCTCGAGTTCCTCGTCGTCGGCCTCGTCGATCCGGTTTTCGTAGTAGGCCATCGGATGCGGAATCCGTTCACAGAGGTCGTCTTTGTTCACGCAGTCGCCGTACGACTGCATCGTCGAACAGGCCGGTGCCGAGTACTCCGTCGGCGAGCTATCGCCGCGGATGTGGTCGGTCTGATAGCGCGTCATCTCCTCACCGAACGACGAGTTGACCCGGTAGAGGTCGACGATCTCGTCGGTCGACATCCCGATACTCGTCAGGAAGGCAGTGATCGCAAAGCGAGAGTGATGGGGTAAGTGTTCGCCTTTCTGGACCTGATCGAGCAGGGCCTTCATACACGGCGGGAAGAGATCGGGTACGACAGTGTCGATGTCCTGCGTGAGATCGAGTTCCGCCAAGGCCGCACGGATCTCGGCGGCGTCGTCCTCGAGCGCACTCGCGATCGCGTCGGGCACGTCGAAGGGGAGGCCATCCTCGATCCGGCTCCGGATCGCCTCCCGGAGCAGCGCGAGCAGTTCGTCTTCATCGACGGGCACTTCGCCGCTGTCCAGCGGTCGGTTGACGAGCCGCCACTCGTCTTCCCACATGTCTTCGGCCAGCGGCAGGTAGGTGCCGACGTCGATACGATAACCATCGCCGGTCGTCTCGCGGACGTCGTCTTGCAGGTCGAATTCCGTCAGGAGCTCCGTGAGCTCGAGCCCTGTTGACGCGACACTTTTCAGTTCGGTGGTGTCGGCCATGTCGGCGGTAAAGCGGTCGTAGGCCGTCGCAGCCTCCCCGCGGGCGTACTTGCGGACGAGCACGCGCTCGCCGACCAGTGAGACGAGCACCCGCGCGACGGGATAGGAGAGCAATTCGACGCGGGGATCGCGGGCCGGTTCGCCGACGGTGCCCTCTTCGAGCGCGGTAATAACACGTTGGCGCGCGCGGTCGACGACCGCCCGGTCTTGCTCGACGACGGTCGCGAGATCGACCGCTTCCGTCGCGACGGACTCGCGAGCGGCTGCGAGAAACGGGTACCGGGCGTGAAGTCGCTGCATCGGTAAAACGAAATTACTCCGGCGGGATAAGCGCGCTGATTATCGTAATCACGGTTTATATTCAGGTCGGCTCGCTGCTGCGAGCGCGGCGCTCGAGGATCGATTTCAAGAGTGTTCGACACGTCCCCTCGAGTATGCCACAGGCGACGAGAGATGGTGTGTCGATCTACTACGAGCGCGACGACAGCGACGGTGATGGAACCGCGCCCGTCGTCTTCGTTCAGGGGCTGGGCTTTGGGCGGTGGATGTGGCGGTGGCAACGCGAGGCTGTCGCCGATCACTACGACGTGATCGCGCCCGATAACCGGGGGACTGGCCGCTCCGATGTCGGCTTGCCGCCACTCGTCCCGCGGCTGCCGGGGATGCTCCGCGGACTCGTCTTGCTCAAACTGGCGGGCTATTCGATGGACGGACTCGCAGCCGATCTCGAGGCTGTCCTCGACGATGCGGGGATCTACAACGCCCACATCGTCGGTGCGAGCATGGGCGGGATGATCGCCCAGCGCTACGCCGTTGAGTACACCCGGGCGAAATCACTGACGCTGTGTTGTACGTCCCACGGCGGCCCTGACGCCGCGCCGGTGCCCGAAGAAACCCAGGCACACATGTTCGAGACGCCCGATGGGGCAAGCGAGCGAGAGACCATTCGCCACCGCATGCGTCCCGCGTTCACCGAGCGCTTTACCAACCGGAACCCTCACCTGATGGATCAGATAATCGAGTGGCGACTCGAGCAAGACGCCGGTGACCCGGCTCGTGAAGCCCAAGGCGCGGCTGTGCAGGGCTTCGATGTCAGCGACCGTCTCGGGCGCGTCCGTGTCCCGACGCTGATCCTCCACGGGACTGACGACCGGGTCGTCCCCGTCGAGAACGCGCGCCTGCTCGAGGAAAAACTGCCGAACAGCCGACTCGACCTCATCGAGGGCGGCTCCCACCTCTGCTTCATCGAGGATGATGATCTGGTCAACGAGTACCTCTTGGCGTTTCTCGACGAGCAGGACTAATTCTGTCTGATAAAACGGATTACACATCGATCGCATTCGAAACACTGTCGCCGGCGGCGACAGGCGTCAAGACACGATCGGGTGTTCACGGACTGTTGTCCGACAGTATAAGCGATGCGGCAGGATCGCTGGCGGTATCGACGAGCCGATCAACTGGCCGCGGTGGCGTCTTCGATCTGGATTCGACCGTCGCTTCGGACGCCAACGGCGAACCCCTCGTAGGTGAACCAGACCAGATGGACGCTGTCGGTGGATTTTCTGTGTGCGTGTTCGACCAGCTCGTTGAGCGCACCCGGGTCGATGGCATCGTACAGCGGCGACAGCTCGGTCGGATCCCGCTCGAGCCGTGCGGCGACTGCGGTGACGATGGCCTCGCTCGGTCGACCATCCGCCGGATCGAACGCCGTGACGTACTGGTCCGTCGGCTCGTCCGTTGGATCGTTCGGGGAGGGCATAGTGCATCGGAGGGGATGTCACAGGGTAGTCACTCCCCTGTCCATATCGAAGTTTTAAGTATCGGGACCGACCGGAGATCGAAACCATGGCTCTCGGAACGCGTGTTCGGTTATCGACCCGATCGGCAGAACAGTCGACGACGGTCGTTCGATCGCTCAAATGGACGCCTGTCCGTCAGTGCCGGTGCGCCCGCGACCTGTCATGCGGGTACGCCGGGACCCAGTGACAGCAGACCGTCTCAGTCGCTCTGGATGCGCGGCGCGAGCATGTAGGTGACCTGTCCCTGTCCCTCCGCGAAGCCGAAGTAGATCTTGACGGGGAACTCCTCGCCGAGGTCGAGCGTGACCTCGGTATCGCCCGGGATTGCCTTGTTCATGTCCTTGAGATAGTCGAGCGAGAACAGCGAGTGAGCGGGGCCGACCTGCAGGTCGATCAGGTCCTCCTGGGTCAACTCGAGGTGGACGTCGTCGGTGTCGCCCTCCGCATTCACATAGAAGAACTCCTCGCCCTCGTCGACGCCCAGCGCGATGTGATCCGAGACCATGTCCGCCGCGGTCACCGAGCGGTTGACGTCTTTGCCTTCGAGGACGACCTCAGCGGGCAGGTCGAGGTCCGGAATGTCGGGCTCCTGGCGGATCGAGTCAGGGTCGATGAGCGCGAGTGTGTATTCGAGCCCGTCGATCTGGATGTGGAGCTTGCGGGTCTCCTCGTCGAGCTCGAGCTGGATGAGCTGGCCGGAGTCGGCCATGCCGGCGATGTCTTCCAGCCGCGAGAGGTCGACGCCGATCAGCCCGCCGTCTGCTTCATAGGACTCGAACGCAGCCGAATCGAGCGAGAGGTCGACCATCCCGACGTTCGCGGGGTCGACGGCCCGGATTTCGAGGCCGTCTGCCTCGAGGTGGATCTTGCACTCGTCGACCAGCACGCTGACCGAGTCGAGCGCGCTGGTGAGCGTTTCGGCGCTCACGATGGCCTTGAACATATAGCTCGGCGTACGGACGGTTGGCATAAAAAGGCACCCTTTACGGGTGACAGCGGGACCGCGGCGTGTCTGGAGCGATCGGCTGCTCGTCCGGAACCAGTCTGTCAGCCGATACGAATCGCGCCGGTCGCCCTCGAGCCACAGGAGACGATCGCATGGCGTCCAACGGGACGATCGGTACCGTCCGCGGCAGGCTGCGGTGTTTTGAGGATGGCGCTGGTAGCCCTTCGAACGACGTATGCACGTGACCGTACTCAGCACGGGCGGCACGATCGCGAGCACCGGCGGCGACGACGGTGCATCGCCGACCAAGCGAGGGAACGAACTCGTCAGCGCGGTCCCCGAGTTGGCGGACTATGCGGACATCGATGTCGAACAGGTCGCCCAGATTCCGAGCTTCGAGATGGACGCCGCAACGCTCGAGTCGATCGGCGACCGGGTTCGCGAACTCGACGAGGACGTGAGCGTCGACGCGGTCGTCATCACCCACGGCACGGATACGATCGAAGAGACGGCGTACTATCTCGATGTTACGATCCAGCCGGAGACACCGGTTTTCCTGACTGGCGCGCAACGCCGCCCGGACGAGTACAGCCCGGACGGGCCGTCGAACCTGCTCACGGCGTTTCGAGCCGCTGACGCGTTCGACACCCGCGGCCACGGTGGCGTTTTCGTGGCGTTCAACGAGACGATCCACGCCGCACGACGCGTCACGAAGACCCACACCTCGAAGCTCGAGACCTTCTGCTCCGTCGGAACGGGTCCGGTCGCCACCGTCGACCGGAACGGCGTTGCGATTCATCGGACACCGGAGAGCGAATCGACCCACGTTCCGGCCACCTCGCTCGCGGCGGCCGTCTACACGGTCACAAGCGCCAGCGGCGTCACGGGCGAGCTGCTCGAGGCGGCACTCGAGCGGGGCGCGGACGGCCTCGTCGTCGAAGGGACGGGCCTCGGAAACGCGACGAAAGAACTCGGAACCGCCGTCCGCGACGCGATCGGCGAGGGGGTGCCGGTCGTGGTCACGTCGCGCTGTCTCGAGGGCCGAACCGCGCCCGTCTACGGCGGGGTCGGTGGTGGCGACCGGCTTCGAGAGTACGGCGCGATCTTCGCGGGCGATTTGCCGGCACAGAAGGCCCGCATCAAACTGACGCTGGCGTTGGCCGCATACGATGACGAGGAGTCGATTCGGCGGACGTTCGCCGACTGATTGGCTGCCGTCCGATCACGTTCAGATGTAGTCGCCCTCGCTCTCGTATATCGATGGGTCGTCTTCGTACTTCTGGGCGATCGTCTCCAGCGTCTGGAACTCGGCGTTCTCGTGGCTCTCGACGTACTGAATGAACTCTTCTAAGTGTGCGATCATGTGGGGGAGCCCGTGGAGGTCCGGATGGATCGTGAACGTGTAGACGCCCGCGCCGCGGCGATTGTAGAGGAAGTCGAACTGCCGTTTGTAGTACTGTTCGTACATCATCTTCGGGTCCTTGTACCCGGCATGGTAGAGCGGCTGTTTGATGAACAGCATCGGGGGAATATCGTCACGGTACCAGCTGATCGGGATCTCGACCACGTCGGTCTCCTCGCCGTACTCGTAGGGTTCCATCCACGTCTCCGGGTCCTGATCGTACTGGATCGGCGTCCAGTCGTCGCCTTTCCGCATCCAGCCGGGTTCGAACTCGCGTTCCATCAGGCTGCTGTCGTACAGGAATCCGTGTTCCTCGACGAGTTCCGGCGTGTTCTCGCTGAACTCCCACCAGCTCGCACGGTGGCCGACCGGCTCCTCGCCGGTGACGTCCTCGATCAGGTCGATCGAGACCTCGAGGATCGCGTCTTCCTGCTCGCGCGAGAGGTCCGTCGGGTTCTCGTGGGAGTAGCCGTGGACACCGAGCTCGTGGCCAGCGGCCGCGACCGCTTCGATCTCGTCGCGGAACGTCTCGAGCGTGTGGCCCGGCACGTACCACGAGGTCGAGATGTCCTCGTCCTCGAACAGCTGCAGGAGACGTGGAATGCCCTCGTTTCCTGCCGAGAGCCCGCGTGACAGATCCGCTGGTGAGTCCGCACCGCCGTACGAGCCTAACCAGCCGGCGACACAGTCCGCGTCGACACCGATCGCGACGTCAATATCTCCCATGATAACACCGCTCCCGTATTCGACCTGCCGGCTAATAGTGATCCTCCCTGCCGGAGATATCGACCGATTCAATCCTCTGATGACACTCTCTCGAGCCGAACAGTGGCTCGAGGTGATCGACCCCAAGGCCTCGGTGTGGGGCCGGACACGTCTCCCCGGCCATCCGCCATGCTTACCCGCGGCGACTTCCTACGCCCGTACTAACTGACGAGAGTCTCTATGGCAGGCAAAGACCACTACTACAACAAGGCGAAACAGGAGGGGTACCGCTCACGAGCGGCCTACAAGCTCAAACAACTCGACGATCTCGAGGGTGTCTTCGACCGCGACGATACGGTTGTGGACCTCGGGGCCGCACCGGGTGGCTGGCTCGAGGTCGCCGCCGAGGAGGTCGGTCCGCAGGGGAACGTGATCGGCGTCGACTTCCAGCGGATCAAGGACTTCGAGGATCACGACAACGTCGAGACGCTCCGCGGGGACATGACCGAGGAGAAAACGCGTGACCGCGTCATCGACGCCGCCGGCGGCTCGGTCGATGCTGTCATTTCGGACATGGCACCGAATATGTCCGGCGAGTACTCGCTCGATCAGGCCCGCTCGCTGCACCTCGCGCGGCAGGCATTCGAGACCGCCCTCGAACTCCTCGACAGCGGCGGGGACTTCGTGGTGAAGGTCTTCGAAGGGCCGGACGTCGACGATTTCCGAGCCGACGTCGAGGAGGAGTTCCAGTACGTCCGCGCGACGTCTCCCAAAGCGAGCCGCGACGAGTCCTCCGAGATCTACCTCATCGGCAAGGGGCGGCTCACTGCGCCGGTGCGCCCGGGCGACGAACTCGAGGTCGAGATCGTCGATGTCGGCAGCGAGGGCGATGGTATCGCGTCGGTCGAGGGCTACCGGCTGTTCGTGCCGGGTGCAGAGGTTGGCGAGACCGTCGATGTCCGCGTCGAGGATATGAAACCGAACTTCGGGTTCGCACAGCGTCTCGACCGCGACTAATCACTCCTGGTTCTCGAGGCGGTCGTGGCGCTTGTCGATCTCGTCTAGGATGTCCAGATTCTTTCGAATCGAGGACCGAATCGCGTCGCTGCGGTTGACGAACTTCCCGTCGTCGCCGACGTGATCGTCTAAATCATCGAGGAGTTCCTGCGGGATTTCGACGCTGATCTTGGGCATCAGTTGGCAACCCGTTCGCACGGTTCCGACTTAAGGGTGGTTGGTCGCGTCGTCCACTCGTCACTCCGTGGTCGCCACCTCGGCGTCTTCGGCATCGGGGTCGACTGTTGGCCCGCCGCCACCGCCGAACAGCCGCCCGCCGCCGGTCAGCACGTAGAGGATGGCGAGGCCGATCAGGTAGGTGAGCGCGATCGGGAAGGCAACCAGAAACATCGTGAGTACGCCCTTCGGACTGGCGAAGGCGGCGAGAGCGAAGATCCCGACGACGATCGGTCGCCAGCGCTCGAGCATCGCGCGATAGCTGACGATGCCGCCCACGTGGAACAGCGCCATCGTGACGATGATGTTCAGCAGGAAGCCGATGCCGACAGTCGTGAAGATCACGAGCCAGAAGAAGTTCTTGATCCGATAGGAGATGACCATCCCGTTGCTGATCGCATCGGAGACCAGATACGAGATGATCGACGGTGCGATCCAGAAAAAGCCGAGGTAGGTGCCAACGGCAAAGCCGACGAGCAGGGAGCCACCCCAGACGACGAACGTGCGCCGGTCGCCGTAGACCAGTCCGCGCTCTTTGGCGGCCGGCCAGGCGTAGTACAGGATCAGCGGCAGGACGGCGACAGCTGCGAGCAGGGTCCCGAATTTCACCTCGAAGATCAGCACCTCGACGGGATGTAAGGCGATGACGATGTCCATCTGATTGATGAGTTCCTGCAGGGTCATCCCCTCGGGATCGACATCGTTGCGGACGGCGACTTCGTTGAGGACATCCTGTGGAACCCGACTGAGAAACAGGGCGAACACGTCCCGGAGCCCACCCGAATAGAGCCAGAAAAAGGTCCCGCCGGCGACGAGCATGAACAGGCCGACGATGTGGAACATCTTCGAGGAGAGACTACTGAGGATGAACATGATGTCGTAGCCGTAGCCGCCGATGTCGTCTTCGGTCGTCTCGTCCTCGGTAAAGGGATCGAGCATACCGGCGGCAGTACTCGCAAGTAGACTTTCGTCCTCGCCGGACTCGCTGGCTCCACTGCCTGCGTCGGCGCTGCCGGCACTGCCTGCAGACGTGGGGTCGCCGCCCTCGGCTGCGTCGAGCGAATCGAACCGATCGAGGATGGCCTGGGCTTTCTCCCGGTTGTCGTCGTACATCGCCTCCCGGGAGTACTCGAGCGCCTGGTCTTCGCTCATATTCTGGAAGACTGGCGTCGGGATGTCAGCGATGTCCTCGGCCGCGAGCGTCTCGAAGTCGATGTCCTCGTGGGTGTCGGCACGCCGAATGTCGTCTTCACGCGGATACACTGGGCCCTGGAGGACGCGAATCGTGTAGCCGAGCAGGACGACGAAGCCGACGGCGGCGGCGATGATCACCCCGACCGCGACGTCGCCGGCGAGGCCGTGTGTGTTCGCCGTCGTCTCGAGACCGAGCGGTCCCGTCGGTCGAATCAGGTCGGGGAGGGCGGGGAAGACCACCTCGTGGAGGTAGCCGAATGCGCCCTGGTTGACGGCGGCGGCGACGACGACTGCAATGGCAGCGAGAGCACCGCCGAACTGGAGGAGGCGTCGCTTGACGTGGTCGGTCCCCGTTCCTTCGGAGTTCGCCGCCCCGCGTCGGCGAACGTTGGAGACGACCTTCGAGAGACCGAGACTGAAGATATAGAGGATGATCATCGGCATCGCCCACATGATCTGTGTGAACGGATCCGGCGGCGAGAACACGGCCCCGAAGGCGGCGATGAGGACGAACGCGTGTCGCCACCGGTTACGGAACGTCTCGTAGGGAACGATCTCGGTGTAAGCCAGAATGCTCATCATGAGCGGCAACTGGGCGGCGAGTCCGAACGACAGCGTCAACAGCGCCATGAACTCGGTGAACTCGGTGATGCCGAAGCTCGGTTTGATACCGGCGCTGACGGCGTTCTTTGCGAGGAACGCGAACGCGAAGGGGAAGAAGACGCTGTAGGCGTAGACGATCCCGCCGACGAACAGCGACAGCGACAGCCCGACGAAGCCGGCGACGTACCCTTTCGAAATCGGCACGACGCTGTGGTAGCCACGCCGGCGAATCGCATCTCGGGAGAAAAAGAGCAATGCGGGAATCGCGACGATGATCCCCGTAATCATCCCGATCTTGGCCTGTAAGAGGATCACCTCGAACGGCGTCCGCGTGATGATGTCGGTCGAGTCGGCGACCGTCTGGCCCATCTGCTTTGTCGCGGTCGCCTCGAGGAAGTCCCAGATGACCATGCGAAGGGCATAGAAGGAGCCGATAAAGCCCACGAGAAACACGATGAACACCTTCTGGAGGTGTTGCTGGGCGCTCGAGAGGAGTGTGCCGACCGTTTCCCGGCCGGTGTTGATGGCGCGGGCGGTATCCTCGTCGAGGGCAGAACTCATTGGGTTGGGGTAACTGACATCCAGTTATCAACCTTTCGAGTGGATATGCGGGGGCGACGCCCGAGCGAACGACCTTCTCACTCTCGTCCGGTCACCGTAAGAAAAAGGCCTATAACCGGTGGCCTATCACTATCCCGTAGATGTCGGACGAGTCGGTGGATGACCGCGACCTCGAGGGTCTCCCAGAGCCACAGAACGGCTCCGACGAGCAGCAGCCACCGATCGCGGACGCCGCTGCCGCGGACTCACCGAACGTAGAGACCGACGGCGAAGGCGTCGTCGGCGATCACCCGTCTCCCGAGCCGACGTATCCAGACTCTGACGATGACATCGGTGGGGTCTCGACGCCGCCGGGCGACGAGGAGATGCCCCTGGCCGATCACATCGAGGAGATGGTGCTTCGGCTGGCAGTCGTATTGCTGTTCGGCGCCGGTGGGACGGCGATCGGCCTGTTGTGGGCCTCACAGGCCATCGAGTTCGTCTGGTTCTCTGTCTTCCCATCCGGCAGCAATGCGCCGCCACCACACGTCTACCAGCCCCTCGAGCTGTGGCTGACCCGGATCAAGGTCGCGTCGCTGCTCGGGATCATGGTCGCGCTGCCGGCGTTCGTCTACGAGTGTTACCTGTTCATGCGACCGGGGCTGTATCCAAACGAGCGCAAATATTATCTCGCGGCCGTGCCGACGAGCGTCGTGCTCGGGGCGGTTGGCATGCTGTTTTCGTACGTCCTCGTGTTACCGATCCTCTTTCAGTACTTCACCTACTACGCCGAGGACAGTGCGATCGTTGCCTACGCACTCGGCGAGACGTTCAATCTGGTCATCACGCTGATGGGCTTTCTCGCCATCGTCTTCCAGATTCCGCTCTTTATCATGCTCGCGATCATGATGGGCGTGACGACCCGTCGCTGGCTGGCTCAGAAGCGCCTGTACTTCTGGGCGGCGTTCGCGGGGCTGTCCTTTATGTTCACGCTCGATCCGACGGGGATGGCCCCGATTCTCGTGGCCGTCACCATGATCCTGCTGTTCGAGGGAACGCTGTTCATCCTGAAGTGGGTCGGACGATAGCCAATCGATGTCGTGTTCTCTCCTCGCGTGTCGGCACCAGACCGTCTCCGCATACTGTCGACCAACACGGCTCATCCATCGATCGAACGCGAGACACGATCGAGCCCGCACGGACTGTTGGCCGACCGTATCACTGACCTGTGTTTCTTCGATCGGCGGAGGTGGGTGCCGTGACTGACCACGTCCCGTCGACGTGTATGCGGTGTGCAGTCGGCTGTGGACTCCGCCAGCAGCCAGCCGACCAGGGGGACGGCCTCGAGGCCGTCAGCGGCGATCCCGCTCACCCGGTCAGCCGAGGATCGGCATGCCGTCGTGGCATCCGAGAGACCGCCGATCCGGACGGCGAGCGGCTGACCCGCCCGCTCGTTCGTGAGGACGGTGAACTCGTCGCGACGACCTGGGAGTCCGCACTCGAGCGCGCGGCCAACGGACTCGAAACCGCGCTCGCCCGGAGCAGCGACGCCGTCGCCGTACTGGGCAGCGGCCAGCAGACGACCGAGGCTGCCTACGCGCTGGGGAAACTCGCCCGCGGTGGCTTCGGCACGCGGTACTACGACGCCAACACGACGCTCTGTATGGCCTCGGCAGTGACTGCCTACTACGACGCCTTTGGCAGCGACGCACCGCCGCCGACCTACGATGACATTCCCGTGGCCAAGCGCCACATCGTCTGGGGTGCGAACCCGGCGGTCGCGCACCCAGTCCTGTTTCGCTGGATTCGTCAGTCTGCAGCCGAAGACGACTCCCGACTCATCGTTGTCGATCCCGTTCACAGCGAAACCGCCGCAGCTGCCGACTACCACGTCCCGCTCAAGCCCGGCAGCGATCTCGCACTCGCGCGGGCTGTCCTCGCTCGCGTCCTCGAGACCGACCGGGTTGACGAGGGCTTCGTGTCCCAGGCGACGACCGGGTTCGACACGCTCCGCGCGGACCTCCCCGACGCGGCTACAGCCGCCGAACGGGCGGGCGTCTCGATGACCGATGTCGACAAGTTAGCCGACGCGCTCGCTGTTCCGGCGCTTCTGTACTGGGGAATGGGAATCAACCAGAGTGTCAACGGGACCGCGACCGCGGGTGCGCTGATCGATCTGTGTCTCGCAACCGGCAACCTCCGACCGGGTTCGGGACCGTTCTCACTGACTGGCCAGGCAAACTCGATGGGAACCCGCGTCTGTTCAGCGAAGGGGACCTGGCCCGGCCACCGCCCGTTCGGCGATCCCGATCACCGCAGGACGGTTGCCGAGGCGTGGGACGTCTCGGTTTCTCGGCTGCCCGACGATCCGGGACCGGGGCCGGTCGGACTCGTCGACGCGATCGACGACGAGATCGACGCAGTCTACGCGGTCGCAACTAACCCCGTCGCGGGCATGCCCGACACGACGCGCGTCCGCGAGCAGCTTGCGGACGCGTTCCTCGTTGTTCAGGACGCCTTCCGCAGCGAGACGGTCGCATACGCCGATGTCGTCCTGCCTGCGGCGACGTGGGGCGAGACCGAGGGGACGACGATGTCGATGGACCGGACCGTCTCCCGGGTGCGGGCCGCGACGGAACCGCCGGGGGTGGCCCGAACGGACCTCGAGATCATCGGCTCCCTCGCTGCTCGCCTCGTTCCTGACCTGTTCGACAGCGCACTCGAGCCCGCCGCGGTCTTCGAGGAGTTCGCGGCGCTAACTGCCGACACGCCGGCCGACTGTTCGGGAATTAGTTACGAGCGCCTCGCGGCCGAGCGCGCGGTTCGCTGGCCGGCACCTGCGGCGGATGGCTCGGCTGGGTATCGATATTACACCAGTGGAGCGGCGGGCGAGTCGTGGACGTTCCCCATATCGTCCGGTCGCGTGCAGTTCTCGAGTGGCGAGGCGCGACCGCTGCCCGACCCACCTGACGATGCCTACCCGTTGACGCTGACGACCGCACGCCAGCCGGACGCGTACAACACTGGGGTGCGGTCCCGCGACGAGGTGGGGCCACCGACGGCGCGGCTCAGCCCGGCGACGGCAGCCGCGTTCGCGGACGGCCTCGAGCAGTCCACTGACGACCACGCTGACGACGGGCGGCTGGCACGCCTCGGTTCCCGGCGTGCTGCGGTCACCGTCCGCGTCGAACCAGACGCGGCGATCCCCGATGGCGTCGTCTGGCTGCCGATCCACCATCCGAGCGTCAACGCCCTCACGACAGCCGCCGTCGATCCACGGTCGAAGGAGCCGAACTTCAAACAGTGTGCGGTTCGCCTCGAGCCGCCCCAACCGGACCGCGAGAGCCGTCTCGACGGACCCTGACCGCTGCCGTTTTCGAGCGTGTATTTATCAACTGTCGGAACGTACTGGGATGTATGCCAGAAGAAGTGCTGTTCAAATCCGAAACCGACATGAACAGAAGCGAAATCGCGTCGTTACTCCGTCGCGTCGCGGACAACCTGGATGCCGGCGAGGCGATCACGCTCTCGGCTGGTTCCGACTCCGTCACGCTCGAGCCGCCGGCGCGGCCGACCTTCGAGGTCAAAGCCGAACGTGAAGGGCCCACCAACGCGCCCGGTGAACTGTCCATCGAGTTCGAACTCGAGTGGGACGAGGATGGCGGCGACGGCGGCACCGGCGGCGATCTGTCCATCGAGTAACTACCGGTGTTCGCGGGTGCGCTCGTAGGCGTACTCGAGTGCGTCCTCGAGCGAGCCGGGACCGTCGTACCTGGCCGAGAACAGATCCATGAACTGCTGTGCGATCCGATCACAGCGTCTGAACGTCAGGACGCGTCGCACTCGCATCGTTTCAGAGAGATCCAACCCCGGGTAGCTCGTTGCGGTCAACGCGTAGCCGGGGTGGTCCTCACCGTCGAGTGAAGCCGGCGCGACTTTGAGGCGGAGATCTCCTGATTCGTGGCGATACGTCCGATACTCCATCTCCCGGTCGGTATGCGTCGGGGTGTAGGTCCGAGAGTCTTCGGTGGTCCACTCGAGCGGCACGTCAGCGTCCATCGATCACTCCTACTGGTCCAAAAGCTACGTCCGTATCGCAACGTGCAATATTCCCGAACACAACGACTCTATGTTCACTATCTGCGAGTTCATGCCCCGAAATGTGGTTATATTTTGACCATGCGTCTATCCAAACCCCTTCGAGACGGACGATCGGCGAATCTCCGATCCCGTCCTCGAGGGGCGCCCGGTGGTCGCCGGGCCGATGGGTGCGGTGTCAGTCGTCGCTCGTCGACTCCGCCGTAGCCTCCTCGTCGCCCGCGGGGCTGACGCTGCCAGTCCGGTAGCCGTGGAGATCGAGCGTGACGTGGTCGAATCCCAACTGTGAGAGTTCCTCACGAACCGTCTCCGCGAACTCGCGGGTCAGTGCACGCTCGAGTTCCTCGGGCGCGACCTCGATCCGTGCGAGGCCGTCGTGGTCGCGGACGCGGAACTGGTCGAAGCCCCACTGTCGTAACAGGGCCTCGGCCCACTCGATCCGCGTGAGTCGATCGTCGGTGACTTCGAGCCCGGTCGGGATGCGCGATGAGAGACAGGCCATCGAGGGCTTGTCGGCGACCGAGAGGCCGTAGTGGGCGGCGATCTCGCGGACCTCCGCTTTCGTGATGTCGTGGGCCAGCAGCGGCGAGTGCACGTCGAGTTCGTCGACCGCCTGCAGGCCGGGTCGGTGGCCCGCACCCGGATCGTCGGCGTTGGTCCCGTCACAGACCGTTCCGATCCCGAGTTCACGGGCCGTCGCTTGCATCTCGCCGAGGCGCATCGTCCGACAGTGATAGCAGCGATCGTCGTCGTTTTCGACGAACGCCTCGCTCTCGAGTTCCGAGAAGGAGACGATCTCGTGGCGGATGCCGATCTCGTCGGCGACGCGTCTGGCGTCCTCGAGTTCGGCCTCGGGGAGGGTTTCGCTTTTCGCGGTGCAGGCGACGGCGTCGTCGCCGAGCGCGTCGTGGGCGAGTGCGGCCACCACGCTCGAGTCGACCCCGCCGGAGAAGGCCACGAGGACCCCCTCGCGGGCCGCGAGGTCGTCGCGGACGGCCTCGCGTTTCGCCTCGACCGATGTCATGGACCGTCGTTCGGGCCGCGCGGCCAAAAGGACGTTGTCACGACGCCGGGCGGTCCGAGCCCGCTCGCTCCAGCGACGCATCGCGAGCGGGGTGCAGTCAGCAGCGCGCCCGGCGGTTAAGGCGTCGTCCGGCATAGGGCTGGTACCGAGACGACTATGATTGTAGTAGATCGCCTCCGATCGATCGCCGAGACCGAGGGACATACCGAAGCCGCAGATAACCGTCCGCGTGAGGAACACGTCGCCGACGCCGTCGTCCGCGGGATTCAAGGCGGGTTCGTCGCGACGCTCATTATGACCGCTTTTCGCCTGCCGCTCTTGCGATCACTGCCCCCGTCGGCGAACTTCTGGTCGCAGTACGTCGCCGGCGGCGATCCAGACGACCACTCGGTTGCCGCCCTCGCCTTGCACCTGCTCTACGGGATCAGTTCGGGCGCGGTCTTCGGCGTGCTGTTCTCCCTGTACGACGCGGGTCGATCCATCGAGCCCGAACAGCGCGGCCTCGTCTGGGGGTCGATCTACGGCCTGGCCCTGTCTGCCTTCGGCGTACAGGTCGTGTTGCAAGGGCTGCTCGACATCCGCCTCGAGGCCGATGAACTCGCACTCTTCCACGCCGGCCACCTCGTCTACGGCCTCTCGCTGGGTGCCTGGGTCGGCTCCCGAACCGAGGGCGTCGAGGATCCCGAACGAGAGTACGAGTACGCTGGCGGCAACTGAGCGTCGTTCACCGTCGTCCGTGAAGCAGGCTCGAGGTGGCTGAACACGCAAGCCGGATGCCGATTGTCTACCGCCGCGTAGCCGCTGCCGTGACCGACTACTCGATGCATGAACCCGATGTTTCGGGGACGACGACCGAGGAATGGGACGAGCCACAACTCGAGGACTTCGACACCGATGATCTGAGCGAGGTTGCGGATCACTTCATTCTCTCGGCGTCGGGGTTCCTGCCGGAGAACTTCACCGACCTCAAACTTTCGGTGGTCGAGCCCGACAGCGACCTCAACAAGAACGCCTTGCAGACGGCCAAAAGCGGCGGCCACGGCATTGGCGCGATCGACGATATAGACGATGACAAACAGGACTCGGTCGAGGAGTTGATCGACGACCTCGCGAACGACCACTTCGAGGACGCCGATTTCGGCGACTGAGCGGCGTTACTCCGGATCGAAGCCGCCGACGAGGTACTCGAGGCCGAACAGAGCGATCACACCGACGCCCGCCCATGCGGCGGTTAGCGTTATCGTTCCCGTCGTCCACGCGTGCGTCGCGGCGATGTTGGTCAGGGGGGCGGGCACCGAGCCGGCGATGAGGCTCACGAGGAAGACGAGCGTGAGTTCGCGACGCCGGTCGAGGGCGATGCGGACGATGCGCGCGATGGTGACGAGGCCGGTGACACCGCCGATGACGAACAGTACCACGGTCGTTCCCGGATCGGTGACGGCCGCAAGCGAACCACCACCGGGGAGGTCGCCCAGTGCGTGGACGAACGCGCTCAGTTCCGACGAGAGGAAGACGTACTGGCCGAGTAAGATTAGAATCAGCGACCCTGAGATCCCCGGGAGGATCATCGCGCTGACCGCGATCGCACCCGCGAGGACGATCACCATCGGGCCGCTTCCGGGCAGCGAGACGATGTCGGCGGCGACCAGCAACGCGAGCCCGGTCCCCGTCACGGCGGCCGCGACGTGTGTCGGCGACGAAATCGACAGACTTCGACCGAGCGTGATCACCGAGGCAGCGATCAGGCCGGTAAAGAAGCCGAACATTGCGACTGGATGGGACTGAGCGAGATTGGAGACGGCGTCGGCGACGATGACGACCGCGGTGATGATGCCGACACCGAGCGGGAGCAAGAATCCCAGATCCAGCTCGAGCAGCGCTTCACGCGCCTTCGTCCGCTGGTCGGGATGGTAGCCCCGGAGCACGGCGGCCGCCCGCCAGGGTGTAAACGCGGTGACCGCGGCGATCAGTCGACCATAGAAGCCAAGCAACAGCGCGACGGTCCCGCCGGAGACGCCCGGGAGCGCGTCTGCCGTTCCCATACAGAGCCCGTAGCCGTAGGTCCGCAGCCACTCGAGGCGGTCGTCGACCGCGTCCGAACGCTCATACTCCATGCGTTCGGCTCGGTCGGTCCCGACGTACGTCCGTTTGCCGCCACTGTCTCCGATCGGGCCATTCGGGCTGCCGTTTCGGTTGCACGTCCGGACGATAGTCGCGTGTCCGTATAAATACTCGACACCGCTGTCAGCCCGTGCTACGTGGTGTGTCGACATAGAGCATATGAACTTGTCACGTCGATTCCGCCCGATCCGGGCGGGAACTTTTTCTCGCTCCGGTTTGATACGCACCTCGAGAGATGGACCTCGAGTCGATTCCGGGCGTCGGCGAGAAGACGGCCCGCGCGCTCGCTGCCCTCGACGACCCCGAGCGCGCGTTGCGGGCGGGCGACGTGGCGACGCTTGCGACCGCGCCGGGAATCACCCAGGGTCGGGCCGCCCGCATCGCACGAGGGGCGATCCGGCTCGAGCACGACGATCCGGGTGGGTTCCTCGCGACCGACCGCGCCCGCGAGATCTATCAGGAGGTCCTCGGCCTGCTCAAAAGCCGCACCGTCACCGACTACGCCGCCCAGCGCCTCGAGACGCTCTATCCCAGCCCGCGACGCTCGCGCATCGACGAGGTGCAGGCGTTCGCCCGCGAGGCCCTCGAACGTGAGCCTACCCCCGATGTCCTCGAGGCGCTCGCGGGGGTCGAACCCCTCCGGGAGCCGGGCGACGTGCGCGTCCGCGAGCGCTGTCTGGCGACGACCGACGCCGAATGCTACAGCGAGGCCCGCGAGGCGATCCCGGAACTCTCCGTCGAGGTCGTCGAGGACACACAGGGGCTGGCGGAACTTGCCCGCGGCTACGCGACGGTGATCGCCCTCGACGAATCCTTTGCCGGCGTCGCACTCGACGGGGACGTGCAGGTCCGACCCGACGCCCTCGAGAACCCGGCCGAGGTCGTCCCCGAGCGCCCGCTCGCCTTCTTCGCGCGCAATCGCGATCGGCTCCAAGCGGCTATCGCAGTCCATCGAGCCGCCGATCTCGAGGCCCCCTGCGATCTCGCGGCGCTCGAGGGCGGGCTCTCGCGGCTGACCGACGACGGCACGGTTGCGGGCGACGACGAACTCGACCGGCTGACGACGGCGGTCGACGATCTGGACGCGGCGGCGAGCGCGGCAGAAAGCGTCGCCAACGACCGGCTCCGGGAGGCGATCCGCGAACAGGACGTCACGATCGAGGGGTCAGACCTCCTGTCGCTGGTCGAGCGCGGGGCCGGCGTCGATTCCTTGCTCTCGCGGGAACTCGCGGACGAGTACGCCGACGCCGTCGCGGCGGCTCGCGAGCACCTCGTCGACGCGCTCGACCTCGAGGCCGGCGAGGCCGAGATCGCCCGCCGTGCGTTCGGCGACGAGCCGACGTTCCCGGTCGAACGCGACGAGGACACCGTCGGTCGGCTGCGCGAGGAGTTGACTGCGGCCAAGGAGCGCCGTGCGGGACGACTCAAACGCGAACTCGCGGCCGACCTGGCCGACCAGCGCGAGGGTGCCCGCCAACTCGTCCGCGACGCGCTCGAGCTAGATGTCGAACTCGCGATCGCCCGCTTCGCCGATGACTTCGACTGCGTGCTGCCCGCGTTCGTCGACCCGACCGACGCTGTCGGCTTCGACATCGAGGGTGGGCGCTCCCCACTGCTCGACGAACCGCTCGAGCGGATCGATCCCGTCGACTACGCGGTCTCGGGCGTTGCCTTGCTCTCGGGAGTCAACAGTGGCGGGAAGACCTCCACGCTGGATCTGGTCGCGAGCGTAGTCGTGCTGGCCCACATGGGTCTGCCCGTCCCAGCCGAGCAGGTGCGGTTGCGGCGGTTCGACGATCTGCACTACCATGCGAAGACTCAGGGAACGCTGGACGCGGGGGCCTTCGAGTCGACCGTCCGGGAGTTCGCCGACCTCGCGCAAGGCGGCGAGGGCTCGCTCGTGTTAGTCGACGAACTCGAGAGCATCACCGAGCCCGGGGCGTCGGCGAAGATCATCGCCGGCATTCTCGAGGCGCTGTCCGAGAACGGCGCGACCGCGGTGTTCGTCTCCCACCTCGCGGGCGAGATCCGCGAGATGGCCGCCTTCGACGTGACTGTCGACGGGATCGAGGCGGTTGGACTCGTGAATGGCGAACTCGAGGTGAACCGCTCGCCGGTCAAAGATCACTTGGCGCGGTCGACGCCAGAGCTGATCGTGGAGAAACTGGCGGGCGAACACGATAGCGCGTTCTACGGGGAACTCCTGGAAAAATTCGAGTAGGCGATCGATACGAGACCATGGCAATCGAACGTCTACGCGTCGCTACTCGTGCCACTGAAGGATTTGCTGGTGGCCCCACGACTCTTCGTCGTCGCTCGAGTCGCCGGTAATCTCCTGGAGTGAATCGGCATCGTGCTCCGCTAAGAACGCGGCGAGTTCGTCGACGTAGTCGCCGATCGCCGCGCGTGTTTCGTCGTCCTGGAGCGCGAACGCTTCTTTGATGCTATCGGGCATCTCGTCGGGCGCGACATACGTTTCTTTCCGCGCGTACTCACCGGTGCCCCGCAAGGTCGCCGGAGAAAGACCGTCGAACTGTTCGAGCAGGAAGTCCGGGATCGCGTCTGGGGGTGTCGGTGGTTCCATTTCTGTCACACATATGTGTATAATGAACATTAAGTCTTGTGACTATGTCAAAAAGTAACAGGCAACATGATATTCGTCCGGTGTATGGACCCACCGAAGGGTTAAGATGCTGCGGAAGCAGGGTGAAAGTGATGGCAGACGACCCCGACGGGGGAATGTTGTCGTGGGACGAATCCGTGTTCAAAAACGAGCACGTCTTCGAGATCGACTACGTCCCCGAGACGTTCAAGCACCGCGAGGGCCAGACCCAGAGCCTGACGTACGCGCTGCGCCCGGCGGTTCGGGGGTCGCGACCGCTGAACGTCGTGGTGCGGGGCCCTCCGGGAACGGGGAAGACGACGGCGGTCCAGAAGTTGTTCGACGAGATCGGGACGCAGACGAGCGACGTCCGGACGATCCGCGTCAACTGTCAGGTCAACGCGACGCGGTACTCGGTGTTTTCGCGGCTGTTCGAGGGGACGTTCGACTACGAGCCGCCGTCGTCTGGTATCTCGTTCAAGAAGCTGTTCGGCCAGATCGCCGAGAAGCTCGTCGAGGAAGACAGGGTCCTCATCGTCGCACTCGACGACGTCAACTACCTCTTCTACGAGAACGAGGCCAGCGACACCCTCTACTCGCTGCTGCGGGCTCACGAGGAGTACCCCGGTGCGAAAATCGGCGTCATCGTCGTCTCGTCCGACCCCGCCTTGGACGTCATCGACGAACTCGACTCCCGGGTCCAGAGCGTCTTCCGCCCCGAAGACGTCTACTTCCCGGTCTACGACCAGCCCGAAATCGTCGACATCCTCGCCGAACGCGTCACACGCGGCTTCCACGACGGGGTCATCTCACGGGACACCCTCGAGTACGTCGCCGACCTCACCGCCGAGAGCGGTGATCTTCGGGTTGGGATCGACCTCTTGCGCCGGGCGGGGCTCAACGCTGAGATGCGAGCCAGCCGCACCGTCGAGCGCCAAGACGTCGAAAACGCCTACGAGAAGTCCAAGTACATCAACCTCTCGCGATCGCTGTCAGGACTGAGCGACACCGAACGGGCGCTGCTCGAGGTGATCGCCACCCACGACGGCGAACAGGCCGGCGACGTCTACGAAGCCTTCCACGAGCGAACCGAGCTGGGCTATACGCGCTACTCCGAGATCGTCAACAAACTCGACCAGCTCGGGCTGATCGACGCCGACTACACCGACGTCGACGGGCGGGGTCGCTCTCGGTCGCTGTCGCTGTCCTACGAGAAAGCAGCGGTGTTAGAGCGCCTCGAGTGACGTCGCCACGCCAAGCCGTCCTCGTCTCTCTTGGTGGCTCGCGTTCGATCGGCCCATGATACGTGTCCGCCGATACTCTTTCAGTCCTGATAGATTGATTCGCGATACTCCTCGACCGCTTCGATCGCCGAGTCGACCTTCGTCTCGGTGTCACCGTCAGCCTGCTTGCGGACCTGCCGGAGTGTGTTGAGTCGCTCGTCGAGGAGCGCGTGATCTGGTGTGGTATCCCCCAGTACGTAGTCAGCGAACGCGTCCGTCGTTTCGCGGATCTTTTCGCGAACATCATCGCTGTCTGCTGATGTCGCCGCTTCCTCGAGGTCGTCGCGGGCTTGCTGGAGGTGCTCTGTCATGGTCGGGTTCACCGCGGGCGGCTCTATAACGGTTGGGCGGGCAGTGGCCACGTGCCGGTGTATCCGGCTCGAAGCTGCGGTGTTCGCGATCCCTACTCGTATTGGCAGCCCCTACGCGTTGGTGTATGGGTGGCATTCAGGTAGCAGGATCGACATACACGAGCGGCGACACGAGAAACGTCGAAACTACTTATGTTACTGACTGGGCGATTTTTTCCGTCAGCGCCCTCGCCGTTACTCGCATCATGCCAGTATCACGACGCACGGCCCTGAAAACGATGGGCGTCGCAGGTGGGTTGACTGCAGCGAGTGGCACCGTTTTGGCCGGCGGCGAATACGAACACGACAAGCGCTCGAGTGATGCGGACTCGGTCGAGACGTCGAAAGACATGGCAGGTGCGGCTGTCCGGGTCGCACACTTCTCTCCGGACGCGCCGAACGTCGATGTCTACGTCGACGGCGAGCAGGTACTCGCAGACGTCGCCTACGGTGACGTCTCGCCGTACCTAGAGCTCAAACCGGGCACCTACACGGTAACGATCACGGCTGCCGGCGATCCGAACACGGTCGCCTTCGAGGGCGACGTGACCTTCGGCGCCGCGTACTACACCGTCGCCGCGATCGGCGAACTCGAGGCCGAGACATTCGAGCCGGCGGTGCTCGTGGACGCAGGCTCAGCGCTCGCCCGACTCGTTCACGCCACACCCGACGCGCCGGCGGTCGACGTCTACGCCGACGACGAACTGGTCTTCGAAAACGTCGCGTTCACCGACGCGACCGACTACGTCCCGGTTCCCGCCGGATCGTACACCCTCTCGGTCCGACCGACCGGCGATCCGGAGACGACCGTCGCCTCGTTCGACGTCACGCTCGAGCGGGGGATGGCCTACACCGGCTACGCGATCGGCTACCTCGAGCCGCCACAGGGCGTAATGGATCGCGAGTTCACCGTCGAGGTGACGGTCGACGGGCCGACGACCGACGACGACAAGTAGACGACCGACAGGTCGACCGATGTGGTGAGACTGCCGGGCAGGGGCGATTCGTTGTTCCCCTTCCGGCTGCCGGTGTATGCGAGCGGGTCAAGTGTCTGGAGGCCCTGATCCCGACAATGAGCGACGCGCAAGGCCCGCTGCAGCCGGACCGTCCTGACGTCGACCGACCGTTCGCAGTCGACGCCCCCTTCGAGCCTGCGGGCGACCAGCCCGAGGCGATCGAGGAGCTGGCTGAGGGTTTTCAGTCTGGGATGGACAAACAGACCCTGCTTGGGGTGACCGGCTCCGGGAAGACCAACACCGTCTCGTGGGTAATCGAGGAGATCCAGAAACCGACGCTGGTCATCGCCCACAACAAGACGCTAGCGGCCCAACTCTACGAGGAGTTCCGCAATCTGTTCCCCGAGAACGCCGTCGAGTACTTTGTCTCCTACTACGACTACTACCAGCCCGAGGCCTACGTCGAGCAGACAGACACCTACATCGACAAGGACGCCTCGATCAACGACGAGATCGACCGTCTCCGACACTCCGCGACCCGGTCGCTGCTCACTCGCGAGGACGTCATCGTCGTCGCCTCCGTGTCGGCGATCTACGGCCTCGGTGATCCGCGCAACTACGTCGACATGTCCCTGCGCCTCGAGGTCGGCGAACAGACCGGTCGCGACGAGCTGTTGGCCCAACTGGTCGACCTCAATTACGAACGCAACGACGTCGACTTCACACAGGGGACCTTTCGCGTGCGGGGCGACACCATCGAGATCTACCCGATGTACGGCCGCTATGCCGTCCGCGTCGAACTCTGGGGCGACGAGATCGATCGTATGGTCAAGGTCGACCCACTCGAAGGCGAGACCAAAGGCGACCAGCAAGCCGTCCTGATCCACCCCGCAGAGCACTACTCGATTCCGGAGACGAAACTCGAGCGTGCGATGGACGAGATCCGCGACGACCTGGATTCGCGTATCTCGTATTTCGAGCGCCAGGGCGATATGATCGCCGCCCAGCGCATCGAGGAGCGGACGACCTTCGACCTCGAGATGATGGCCGAGACCGGCTACTGTTCGGGAATCGAGAACTACTCGGTCTATCTCTCGGATCGCGACTCCGGCGACGCGCCCTACACCTTGCTGGACTACTTTCCTGACGACTTCTTGACCGTTGTCGACGAATCCCACGTTACACTCCCGCAGATCCGCGGGCAGTACGCCGGCGACAAGTCCCGCAAGGACTCGCTGGTCGAGAACGGCTTTCGGCTGCCGACGGCCTACGACAATCGCCCGCTGACCTTCGAGGAGTTCGAGGCGAAAACGGATCAGACGCTGTACGTCTCGGCGACACCGGGCGACTACGAAACCGAACACAGCGACCAGATCGTCGAACAGATCGTTCGCCCCACCCACCTCGTCGACCCACAGATCGAGGTCGCGGACGCGACCGGCCAGGTCGACGATCTCATGGACCGCATCGACGAGCGTATCGACCGCGACGAACGCACCCTCGTGACGACGCTGACCAAACGGATGGCCGAGGACCTGACCGAGTATCTCGAGGAAGCAGGCGTCGACGTCGCCTACATGCACGACGAGACCGACACCTTAGAGCGCCACGAGATCATCCGCTCGCTCCGACTGGGGGAGATCGACGTGCTCGTGGGGATCAACCTCCTGCGGGAGGGTCTGGACATCCCCGAGGTCTCGCTGGTGGCGATCTTAGACGCCGATCAGGAAGGGTTCTTGCGCTCGGAAACGACGCTCGTCCAGACGATGGGCCGGGCCGCCCGCAACGTCAACGGTGAGGTCGTCCTCTACGCCGACGAACCCTCGTCGGCCATGGAGTCCGCGATCGAGGAGACCCAGCGCCGCCGGCAGATTCAACAGGAGTACAACGAAGACCACGGCCTCGAGCCAACCACGATCGACAAGGAAATCGGCGAGACCAATCTCCCCGGATCGAAGACCGACACCAGCGAGGTTTCCGGTCGCGAACTCGACGACGAAGACGACGCCGCACGCTACATCGACGAACTCGAGACCCAGATGCAGGAGGCGGCGAACAACCTCGAGTTCGAACTGGCGGCCGACATCCGGGATCGGATTCGAGAGGTTCGCGAGGGGTTCGACCTCGAAAGTGACGAAGACGAGGGAATCGCGCCGCCGACCGAGGAGTTCTGACTGGCTGCGGGAGACGGCTACCCAGCCGTCACCCTCAGTCCGGCATTCCTGACAGCGTCGAGAAACGCTCGTAAGCCAACTCGATCGACTCGATCGCCATTCCTCGTTTGGTACTCACGAGGTCCGGTCCCGACCACTTCGTCGGATAGGCGCCGGCGAACTCCCACCCCCATTGACTGTCGCCACGAAAGCCATCTTTTACCGTGACGATGACGTTTTTCCTAGTGAGCGTCCCGCTCATAACCGTCTGGATCCACTCCCAGAAGGTCGTGTTTTTCGTCAGCCCGCGCTGGAGGACGAGGTTTGCGTGTGCGAACTGGCCGGGTAACTGGTGGACGTGATCGTTGACGCCGCCCTCTCGGTACGGGACGGTTTCCAGTTCCATCGTTATCCCGGCGACCTCGGCGAAGCCGGCGACCGGCTTGCCGTCGACCTCGACCTCGAAGTTGTACTGTGCGTAGGGATCGGTTTGGTTCGTGTCTGTAGCCATCGTCTCAGTACTGCACGGTGGTATCTGATCCCCAGATACCGTGGTTCGTGGTCAGTCGGAGTCCGGTGGATTCCGCAGGACGATCCCACCGCTGGCATCGTCGCGTCCGCGTCCGCGACCCCGACCGACACTGCGCCGGTGGTTCCGCCCTCGCTCGGATGGTGTCTCGTTCATTCGGTCGTTAATCTCGCTGATCTCCGTACACCAGCGCTGGCGTTCCCAGTGTGGCATGTTCAACACCGCCTCGTGGCTCCACCCGAAATGGTAGGCCACGAACGCGACCTCCTCGTAGAGGCGGTCCGGCTCGTACAACCGGATTACTCTACTGGGTTTCCCGACGCCGATTCCTCACTGTCGTTCGACTCGGCACTGGCCGCGTGCATCTCGGTGGCCTCGAGCCCGGAGCCGATCGAACCGATCCCACCGAGATCATCGCCGACGCCGGTCGCGCCGGCATCCATGCTAGCCTGATTCATGGGACTGCTCACTCCATCTGACGTGAGGTGAGCACCGCTTTCGGCGTCGATCTCGAATCGCTCGCCACACTCAGGGCAGGCCGTCTCGACGGCGTTTACCCCCTGGTTGTTGATTCGCTCGTAGAGTGCCTGCAGGTACTCGAGGTCCGAGACGAACAGATCCTCGATGACGCTGACGTCGATCGTCTCGAGGTCGCCGAGTTCGGTTACGACCCGCGACAGCAAGACAAGCGTCAGGTACGAGGAGTTCGACTGGACTCGAGGGGTCTGCAGCGGCTCGATCTCGTCGGCCGCCGTCGCGAGGCGCATCCGGCCCTCCTTGTGGAGCGTTCCCTCGTCGTCGACGTACCCCTGTGGAAGGGTAAATTCGAACTCGGTCTGAAGCGTGCTGCCGGTCATGGTCGATCACTGTTCCGTTCAGCGGTGACGACGACGCGCTCGGCGAACGGTGCTGACCGACCGGTGTGTACCACACCCTCGTCGTCGACGTGCCAGTCCGACTCAAATCGGGCAGGCGAAACGGTACCTGCATCCGGAAACTGGGTTGCTGGCCGTGTCATACGTTCTTGCGCTCCATTTCGTCGAAGGTAACGACGTAAGACTCTGTCGCGAGATTACCCTGTCCGCCCCCGCCGTGGGAGTTGAGCGTCGGCGGTCGGTACTCCTTGATCCACGCATTCGTGAACTCGAACCGAAGCACCGAGTCGCCGACTTCGTTCATGATGATCACGGCGATGTTCTTGCGACCGCCGTCGTCCATCTTTCCCTGATCGACGGCTTTCCGCCACTTGTAGAGTTCCTCGTTTTTCTTGTTCGCACCGCGAACGAGAATGAGGTCGTCGTACTGGGTATCCCCCCAGAGCTTCCGGTTGTGTGATGGGTCGTTCCCTTCGCGGTATTCGACCTGTTCGGTTCGCATCGCTGGTAGTTCGACCTCGACGAAGCCGGGGACGCCGACGCCGTCGAGCTCGACCTTGAATTCGGTTTGTCGAAGTGGACCGTGTGAATCTGTCATGCTGATGTCGATCTGGTGTTGGTTGTGTCGGTAGCAGATAAAGTGGATGCGGCGCTACATGTCGCCGGTGTCCTGACTAATTCTGAAGACGACGAACTCTGCTGGTTTGACGGGTGCGATGCCGATTTCGACGATGAGTCGTCCGTTGTCGATGTCGTCCTGCGTCATCGTCTCCTCGCCGCATTTGACGTAGAATGCCTCGTCGGCAGTGCTTCCCTGTAGGCCGCCGTCTCGCCAGACTGTTGTCAGGAAGTTCTCCGCGGACTGACGGACGCGGGCCCATAGATCCTCGTCGTTGGGTTCGAAGACCGCCCACTGGGTCCCTTCGTCGATCGACTGCTCGATGTAGAGGAACAGTCGCCGCACGTTCACGTACTTCCAGGACGGATCGCTGGCGGTCGTCCGCGCACCCCAGAGGCGGATCCCGCGACCCTGAAAGCTCCGAATGCAGTTGACTCCCTTCGGATTCAGAACGTCCTGTTCGCCCTTGGTGATCGTGTGTTGTGTGCCGAGGATACCCCTGACGACTTCGTTTGCGGGAGCCTTGTGGACGCCGTGTTCGACGTCGCTTCGCGCGAAGATCCCAGCGATGTGGCCACCAGGCGGGACGAGTCGCTTTTGATTGGTCAGCGGATCCGTCGCCTCGACCCATGGATAGTAGTAGGCCGCATACGAGGAATCCACGGGTGTCTCCATCTCCGAGATCGCACCCGCGTTCTGCGGTGCCTGCAAGATTGCGAACCGCTCACCCATGTTCTCACAGTGAGCGACGAGCGCCTCAGTCAGCCCCTCGATCTCGTTTTCGTCAGGGACACACATGAGTGAGACATCGTCGAGCTCCCTGAACGCCGCAAGACCGGTTCGCATCCCGGGCTTGTCGATTCCTTCGTAGTCACTCAGCGACACCGCCTCGGTCTCGGGCATTGCCGAGAGATCAGAGACAACGTTGACATCAACCTCCATTTCACCGGCACGGACCTCCTCGAGCTCCGCCTGCAGCTCCTCCTGTGACTGGGATGCATCGATGTCGAACGGTTTGGCGATCCCCTGGAGCGCGGTGTAGTCTCGGTCCTCGAGATCTGGGGGGATGTAAGCAGCAGTCTCCGACTCATCGTCGACCTCGATTAGCCCACCGTCGGTGTACTCCTCCGGGACCTCTCGAGAGAGCCAAGAGAGCCCTTCGGCGGGTCGACCGTCGCCTTGCTGTTCGAGGTTGACGAGTACGGATCCCGGGATCTGTTTCTCGTAGAACTGGCTGGATTCGGGATCTGCCGACATGTCCTCGTAGACTTCTTCGATGTCGGGTGCGGGATCGGGCTGATCAGATGCGGGTTTGCTGACCGCCTCGAGCTCACACGACCAGTATCGCAGCGTCAGTGTGAAATACTCGTTCTCGCCGTCGTCGACGATCGCGGCGATGGAACTTCCCCATGCGCCCGGCCCGATCGCTTCGACGGCGATGACGTCGTTTCGGTCCTCGTCGACGAGCGTCGTCGTCGCGACGTCCGTCGGCTCGGCGGCTGCGACGCGGCCGACGTAGCAGCGACTCCCGCCGTTTTTGAAGAACCCGTCGACAGCCGCATCGAGATCAGATGATCGTGGACTCGAGCCGAACGTTCGTTCGAATTCGGAAACACTCGTTACGAGTGTCGGTTCGACAGGGCCGCGCTCCGTTTCTCCAAGAAAGCCAGCAGTGCTGGTGCTGACACCTTCGACGGATTTGGTGCCGCTGTCGACTTCTTCGACGTATACGCCTGGTGAGAGGTATTCTGGCATTCGTGTCACTCCTCCTATCAGTTGTGTGGCGACACTATATTCGACTACATATACTATAAAACTTACTTATTTAAGATAGATGAAAATAGTGGCAATGGCTGTAATTTACAGGTATCTATTGGCTGTTTTAATCTACAAAATACTGTCTAACCCGGGATGAAATGAAGTTAGAAAATAGTTCGCTACGATAGTAGCCACTGAGAATCAGTGCACAGCTGACCGCACGGAGGCTATGCGATCTCTGTGTGAACCGTTTCAGTTGTTACGATAGATTGCTGTCACAGTGATCGGAGCGAGCGCAGTTCGTCTGCGACCGTTGCCTCCTGTATATTTCAGTATGTTAAACCACTCATTTCTATCCTTCCGCTACGATTAAATATGTGTGAAACGCTAACTGAACGACATGAACCGCGATACGGACAATCGGAATGGGGAACGAGGCAGTCTCTCTCAGTTTCGCAAGAACCGCTTCTTTAGCGGGAAACTGATGACGCCCCGTGATATGGACGCAGAACAGGCGTACCACGCCGAGCGGTTGCACACGTTCGCCCGGTTCGTCGCCGGACGTGGCGTCGTCTACGGACTCGAGGTGCAATCGATCAACGACACCGGCGACGGACTCGAGGTGACGATCGAGCCTGGCATCGCGCTGGACGGAAACGGTCGACCGATCGTCGTCGACCGGGTAACGACCGCGTCGCTTCCACACCCCTCTGGAGACGAACTTTCACTCTACATTCAGTACGACGAGATCGCACTGGAACCGGTTCCAGTTCCGAATACCGACGACGCCATCGACGACGAATCGACGGCGAATCGGACGCTCGAGAGCTTCGAGCTGACGTACCGAGAGGAAACGAGTGACGACCGCACGCAACGACCAGCCGTCGAGATCCCGGACATCGAGAGCGACTGTCCCGATGCGGAATCGGTCTCCCAGCAACTCCTCGAGCGATACCACGACCAATACCGGTCTTCGATCCCGTCCGACTCGGAGACGGGGGTGTTTCTCGGTTCGTTCGAGCGGACGCCCGACGGTGACTGGACGGACTCAGAGGCGTCGGCACCTCGGGAGTTCGTCTACGATCACGACCTGCTCTTTGGGACGATCATCGACCATATCACGGACACCGACAACCCCCACCGAACGCCGGTCGAACGGGAGCCGCCCGACATCCCGGACGATATTACGGCGGTTTCGGATCGACTCGACGCCCTCGAGACCGACATCGGGCGTGTCAAACAGGATCAGGCTGCGCTGACCCGATATGTCATGCGCAAGACGCTCACAGAGCGGGCGCGCGTTTTCGACGCCCTCGCAGAGCGGTTAGAACGGCGGACGAGCGAGGGCGACGGCTGCCGACTCGCTCGTGAGCTCGCCACGACCGCTCGCACAGCCAGTGAACAGGCTTGTGAGAGTGAGGACGCCTACCGTCGTCACGTCCAGCACGTCCTCGAGCAACTGATCGATCTTGGCGACCGACTCGAGGGGACGACGACCGAAGCGAGTCTCGAGCGCTATCTCAGATCTGTCTCCGACCTGCAGGAAACGCTCGAGGACGACGGCACCGTACTCGCGTTGGCCGAGACACAGGATCGCGTCTGCGAGGCCGCGGATGCACTCGAGGTCCTCGTCGATATCGTTCCGGACGAGTGACGACTGGCCGTCGATCACGACGCGACGGCCGATGGGGGAGCCCTCGAGTCACTCGAGCAAGAGGAGATCCGGCTGCTCGAGGTACTCCATGACGGTGTTCGTAAACCGGGCACCGACAGCACCGTCGACCAGCCGGTGGTCGAACGACAGCGAGAGGGTCAGCACCGAGCGGGGTTCGATCGATTCCGTGCCATGCTCGTCGGTGACGACGCGTGGCTTGCGCTTGATTTCGCCGATCGCGAGGATGCCCGCTTCGGGGTAGTTGATGATCGGCGTGGCGTATTCGCCGCCGATGCCACCGACGTTGGTGATCGTAAACGTCGATCCCTGGAGGTCCTCGGGACTGATCGTCCGGTCGCGAGCCGTCTGGACGAGTTCGTTCATTTCCGACGACAGTTGCAACAGCCCCTTCCGGTCGGCGTCGTCGACGACTGGCACCATCAGCCCGACATCGGTCGCAGTTGCGACACCGATGTTGTAGTAATCGCGGTAGACGATCTCGTCGTTCTCCTCGTCGATGACCGCGTTCAGCTCGGGGTATTCGTTCAGGGCCGCCACGACGGCCTTCATGATAAACGGCATGTAGGTCAACCGGATCCCCTTCTCCTCGGCGCGGGGTTTGAGCGTCTCGCGCGTCTCGACGAGGGCTGTCACATCGACCTCGTCGTGGTGGGTGACGTGAGGCGCGTTGTATTTGGACTCGACCATCGCCTCGGCGACCGTCTTGCGAACGCCACGGAACGGCTCGCGGCGTTCGCGCTCGCCGGGCGCGAACTCGGTCCCCGTCGTTCCGACCGGTTCGCCCGCTTCGACCGCCTCGCGATCCGCTTCTTGTGCCTGCCGCTGTGTCTCGGCGTACTCCCGAACTGCCTCGGGCGTGACGAACGCCTCGCCGTCGCGTTCTTCGGTGGCTGGGACAGCGTCGATATCGATGCCTTCCTCCCCGGCGAGCCGCCGGGTCGCAGGTGCTGCCAGGGTCGTCTCGCGATCGGCGGCCTCGAGTCGCGCCGATGATGGGGTCCGATCGGAAGCCGCCGGCTCGACTTCGCCAGACCCAATGGTGTCAGCGCCGTTCTCATCGACAGTCGCCGCGGGTTCGGCGTCGGTCACAGGCTCCTGTGACTGGGGCTGTTCCGGCTCCGTCTCGGCGATTCCGCCGGTAGCTGCCCGCACGTCGGCTGCAGTGATTCGACCACCGGGGCCGCTTCCGTCGATACTCGAGAGGTCCAGTCCCTGTTCGCGGGCCATGCGACGCACGCGCGGTGGTGCGAAGACCCTGCCGTCAGGCGGCGTGACGTCCTCGGCTTCGGCTCCGGTCGCGCCGGGACTTCCGGTAGCGTCGTCGGCTGGTTCGCTCGGCTCGGGTTCCGCGGTCGCTTCTGTCGGTTCGGCTTCCGTGTCGCCTGCGACATCGAACGAGATGATCACCGTTCCAACTGGGACGACCTCGCCTTCTTCGACGTGTAACTCGCGGACGGTCCCGTCGACCGGTGCGGGCACCTCTACGAGGGCTTTGTCGGTTTCGACCTCCGCGACTGGCTGGTCCTCCGCAACCTCGTCGCCTGTGTCGACCAGCCACGAGACCAGTTCCCCCTCGGCGACGCCTTCGCCGACGTCGGGGAGTTCGAACTCTCTGACCATGTTAGAACCCCACAGCGTCTCGAATCCCGTCCTCGATGCGGGCCGGTTCGGGCAGGTAGTAGTCCTCGAGCGCGTACAGCGGGAACGGTGTGTCGAAGCCCGTAATGCGCTCGACCGGCGCTTCCTGATAGAGCAGCGCCTCCTCCTGGAGGGTCGCGGTGATCTCGGCTCCGAGGCCGCCCGTCTTGGGTGCCTCGTGGACGACAGCGGCGCGACCGGTCTTTTTGAACGACTCGACGATCGTCTCTTCGTCTAACGGGGAGAGCGTCCGCAGGTCGATCACCTCGACGTCAATCTCGCCCGCGAGATTGTCGGCGGCCTCGAGCGTTGGCCGGGTCATCGCACCCCACGTGTAGACCGAAATGTCGGATCCCTCACGGCGGACTGCGGCCTCACCGATCGGGATCTCGTAGGACTCGCTGGGGACTTCCTCGCGGAAGGCCCGATAGATGAGCTTTGGCTCGAGGAAGATCACCGGATCGGGACTCCGAACCGCGCTGGTGAGCAATCCCTTGGTGTCGTACGGCGTCGAGGGGATGACGACTTTGAGCCCGGGCTGGTGGACGAACATCGCTTCGGTCGACTCGGAATGGTGTTCGGGCGCGCGGATACCGCCGCCGTAGGGGGCCCGAACCACCATCGGACACGTATACCGACCGCGCGAGCGCGTCCGCAGGCGAGCGGCGTGGGAGACGATCTGGTCGAACGCGGGGTAGATAAAGCCCATGAACTGGATCTCGGAGACCGGGCGCTTCCCGTAGGCTGCCATCCCGATCGCCGTACCGACGATACCCGATTCTGCGAGCGGAGTGTCGATCACCCGGTTTTCGCCGAACGCCTCGTAGAGGCCGTCGGTCGCGCGGAAGACGCCGCCGTTCTCGCCGACGTCCTCGCCCATGACGATGACGTCGTCGTCGCGTTCCATCTCCGTGTGCAGTCCGTCTCGGACTGCCTCGACCAGCGTGAGATTCTCTGCTTGTGATTGTGTCGCCATCGTATCACTCCAGGAGGGCGTCGTCGCCGTGTTGTTCGCGGATCGATTCGAAGTACTCGAGTTGGCGTTGCAGTCGGCGGGGCATTCCCTCGTAGACGTGTGCGAAGATCTCCTCGGGTTCGGGTCGTTCGAACGATTCGGCTCCGTCGATGGCGTCGGCAACATCGTCTTCGATCCGCGCTTCGATCGCGTCGACTCGCTCGTCGTCGAGCATGCCGTTCGACCGCAGATACGTCTCGAGGCGCGGGATCGGATCCTTCTGCTTCCAGCGCTCGACCTCCTCGTCGCTGCGGTAGACGGAAGGGTCGTCGGCGGTCGTGTGGGCTCCGAAGCGGTACTGGACCGCTTCGATGAGCGTCGGGCGGAGTTCGTCCTCGTCGGGATCTTTGGCCTTCTCGACGGCCTCGCGAGTAACCTTGTACACTGCCAGCGGGTCCATCCCGTCGACTTGCACGCCATCGAAGCCGTAGGCGGTGGCCTTCTGCGCTAAGGTCGCACTCGCCGTCTGGCGCTCGCGTGGGACCGAGATGGCCCACTGGTTGTTGTTACAGAAGAAGACGGTCGGCGTATCGAAGACGCCGGCGAAGTTCAGCCCCTCGTGGAAGTCACCTTCCGAGGTCGCCCCGTCGCCGAAGTAACAGATGAACGCCTTCTCCTCGCCGTCGAGTTTCGAGGCCCAAGCAGCCCCCGTCGCGTGGGGGATCTGGGTCGCGATGGGGACCGCGACCGAGAAGATGTTGACATCTTCGGGCATGTAGTTACCCCGTTCGTGGCCCATCCAGTAGAGCAGGGTTCGCTCGAGGGAGAGCCCCCGAACGAGGCCGACGCCGTGTTCGCGGTAGCTGGGGAAGACCCAGTCCTCAGTGTCTAAGGCGTGAGCGCTGCCGACCTGTGCGCCTTCCTGGCCGGACAGCGGCGGGTAGGTTCCCATCCGCCCCTGGCGCTGGAGGCTGACGGCCCGCTCGTCGAAGCGGCGCACGAGCCGCATCTGCTCGTACATCTCGACGAGTTCGTCCTCGGTGAGGTCCGGTACGTCGGCACCCTCTCGGACACGGCCCGCCTCGTCGAGTATCTGGACTCGCTCGCGGGGATCGCGCTGTATCGTACTCACGGGAAAACCCACCTATACATACCCTAGCACACGACCGCTCAGGCTAAAGGAGTTTCCCAAAATAGTTTACTACCCGAGACATTCTTCCCAGCGCCCCTCAGAAATGCCGTACGCAACCGGACGATTGTGGACGGAACTGAACGGAACTGGCCATTTAGTGCCGATTATCGAATCTCAGGCGATGGACGGGAACGAGACTGGACGAACCAGCGTTCGATCCAACTACGTCTCGGTCTGCTGTGGCTGCGTCCGGCGTGCGTCGGCTCGCGCCTCCGCGACGCTTTTGCCCTCACGCAAGATGGCGTCGACGAACAGTTCGCCGGCCTTGTACGACGACCGCACCATCGGACCGCTCGCACAGTAGAGAAAGCCTAACTCCTCTTCGGCGACGCGCCGCCACGTCTCGTACTTGTCCGGGTGGTCGTAGCGTTGGACCTCGAGGTGGTTTCGCGAGGGCCGCAGGTACTGGCCGAGCGTGACGATGTCGACGCCGCGCTCGCGCAGGTCCGCAAGCGTCTGGTAAACCTCGTGATCGTACTCGCCGTGGCCGAGCATGATCGAGGTCTTGGTGTAAATGTCGGACTCTCGTTCGACTTGCTCGAGCACCGAGAGGCTCTGTTCGTAGCCCGCACGCCGGTCGCGGACGGGAAACTGCAGCCGTTCGACGGTTTCGACGTTGTGGGCGATCACGTCGGGCTCGGCGTCGATGATCTTCCGGACGAGGTGGTCTTCGCCCTGGAAGTCGGGGATAAGCACTTCCACGAGGATGCCGGGATGGCGGGCTTTGATCTCGCGGATCGTCTCCGCGAAGTGGCCCGCGCCCTGATCGGGGAGGTCGTCACGGTCGACGCTGGTCAGCACGACATAGTCCAGGCCGATCTCGGCGATGGCGCTCGCGACGTTTCCAGGTTCGTCGGGGTCGAGTGGCTCCATCCCGCCGGTCTGAACGTCACAGAAGTTGCAGCCTCGAGAGCAGCGATCGCCCATCAGCATGAACGTCGCCGTCCCACCGCGGTCCTGATTGCCGGCGCCGTCCGCGTCGCCGGCTTTGGTGCGTCCGGACCAACACTCGCCCAGGTTCGGACAGTTGGCCTCCTCGCAGACGGTGTGGAGTCCGTGGTCCCGAAGCGTCTCCCGAATGCCGGCGAACTCCCGTCCCGATGGCGGACGGCTCTTCAGCCAGTCAGGTTTGCGCGCGCGGCTCATAGTGTGTCATGGGACCGCGCGGTGAAAAACCGTGTCGGTCGTCTCGAGTTAGTAGCCGACTGTGCCGGCAGGTGACGCGGTCGGTCGCCAACTGATGATGGCGATGGATCGATCTAGTGCGCCAAATCGGCTGAACCTCTCCGTCAGAGCCGTTACGCACTCCATTCTGCCGGCAGCTTTACGGACGGCGATGGACTACTCCGTTCCGATGGCTTTCGGCTCGACACCCGACTGGTTTCACATCAGCGAGGACGAGGATATCGTCTGGGAGAGTCGGCCCCACCCGATCACGATGGGGGCCAGACTGCCGGTCGGGATCGGACTCGCGCTTGCGGGCCTGGTCGTCGCAGGCTGGAGCGTAATCGACGGCGGCACCCTCGTGGCGCTTCTCGGTCTCGGCCTGCTCGCCGTCGGCGTGGTCGTTGCGGTCGCCCGCTATCTCGTCTGGACGAACACCCGCTACGTCATCACCTCCTCGGAACTCTACAAGAAACGCGGTATCGTCTCGAGAGACGTCACCCAGTTTCGCCTCGAGCGCGTCCAGAACACCAGCCTCAGTCAGAGTGGGCTCGGTCGCCTGCTCGGCTACGGCGATCTGACGGTCTACACCGCCGGCTCCGGCGAGCCGGAGCTGACCTTCGAACGTGTCCCGCAGCCGGAGGTGGCGAGTAGCCGCCTCAGCGACCGGCTCGAGGTCGTCGCGACCGACGAATCGGCGCTCTGATCGGCGAGCGTCGGAACCGACCGCTCGAAAAACCACAAAACCCATTAGCCGACTCGGCTTCGAGAGTCGGTACGATGCCCTCCCAATCAGTCCCCGCCGAAGAGCCACCGGTCTCGCGTCGCTCGAGCGTTGCAGCGAGTGCGGGACTCGGCGTCTTCGCCGCCGTGATCGGCTATCTCCTGACGTACCTGCTGGTCGCCAGTGAGGTCCGCGAGGCCGTCGGCGACACCGTCGCCGAGTGGAAAGCCGTCGCCTGGTTCTTCTACGAGGCGCACCTGATCGACATCGAGGTCAGCGGTCAGATCGGCTCGTTCGCCGGGATGAGTACCCTCGATCTCATCGCCCAATCGGACGCTGCGGGCGCGACCCTGTTGTACGTGGTGCCGCCGCTCGTGTTGCTCGCGACCGGTGCGATGCTGGCCGTCCGGTGGAACGTGACCGATCTCGGCGAGGCCGTCGTCGCCGGCGCGCCGGTGGCGATCGGCTATGCCGTGGTCATGGGCCTCGGAGCTGTCGTCACTGAATCCACCACCGAAGCGTCCGCGCTCGGCATCGAAGCGAGTAGTTCGATCGCACCGGCGCTCCTGCCAGCGATCGTCCTCGGCGGCGTGTTGTATCCGCTGGTGTTCGCGACTGCCGGGGCCGCGATCGCCGCTGCCGTCGCCACGCGATAGGTTGGACGCGAAGGAAACGCCTTTGATAGACCGCCACCCGTTTCTGCCTGATGGAGGTCGCCGAAGTTCTCCCGGGGTTCGCCGATGCGTTCGCGTTCGAGGAGTTCAACCGGATGCAACGCGAGGCACTGCCCGCATTACTCGAGTCCGACGAGAATGTGGTCGCGAGCGCGCCGACGGCGTCGGGAAAGACGGCGCTCGCGGAGTTGGCGATCTGTAAGGCGCTCGCCGACGGCGGCACGGCGCTGTTTATCGCCCCGATGCGAGCCCTGACGAACGAGAAAGAAGACGACTGGGATCGATTCGAGGACCTGGATTACTCGGTGTACGTCGTCACCGGCGAGCGCGACCTGAATCCTCGTCGCGCGCGTCGGGCTGATATTCTCGTGATGACCCCCGAAAAGCTCGACTCGGCGACCCGGAAACACGACTCCCGACGGTACGACTTTGTCACCGATGTCGACGTCTGCGTGATCGACGAGGTCCACCTGCTGGATGCGGATCGCCGGGGCTCCGTGCTCGAGGTAACGATCTCCCGGCTGCGCCGGCTCTGTGAGCCCCGAATCGTCGCGCTCTCGGCGACGATGCCCAACGTCGGCGATGTCGCGGCGTGGCTCGACGCGCCCGAGGAGTGTACATTCGAGTTCGGCGAGGAGTACCGCCCTGTCAACCTCAATGCTGGCGTCAAGACCTACACGCACGGCGAGAACTCTTTCGCGGACAAGTACCGCCGCCTCTACCGGGCGCTCGATCTCGCGGAACCGCACCTCCGGGAGGACGGGCAATCGCTCGTGTTCGTCTCCTCCCGCCAGGACACCGTCCAGGCCGCAAAGAAGGCCAGAGACGAGATCGCCGAACGCGACATCCCGATGGGTGCACGCGGTGACTACGACTTTCATACCGAATCGAAAGCCCTCGAGAACGACACCCTTCGAAATTCCGTACTCGACGGTGTGGCTTTCCACCACGCCGGCCTCTCGAAGAACGACCGCGACCTCGTCGAGGAGTGGTTCAAGGCGGGTCACGTCGAACTCCTCTTTTCGACCTCGACGCTGGCCTGGGGGGTCAACCTGCCCGCGCGTTGCGTCGTGATCCGCGATACGAAACTGCACGACCCCCTCGAGGGCGAGATCGACATGAGCTCCCTCGACGTGCTCCAGATGCTCGGGCGCGCGGGGCGTCCGGGCTACGACGACATCGGCTACGGCTGGGTGGTCTGCGATACGGCGGAGGCCGACAAGTACCGCCGACTGCTCCGCGATGGCAAAGAGATCGAGTCCCGGCTGGCCGAGAGCTTAGCGACCCACCTCAACGCCGAGATCGCGATGGGCACGATCACGGATCTCGAGGACGTGATGGACTGGCTCGAGACGACCTTCTACTACGTCCGCGGGCAGTCCAAACCCGACGACTACGACTTCCCGAATCTGCGTGAGCGGGTTCGGGACTGTCTCGAGGGGCTGGTCGACCGTGGCTTCGTCGAGACCGGCGAGGACCTCTCGATCGAGGCGACGCCGCTTGGCGTGCTCACGTCGAAGTACTATCTCCGGCTCGATACGGCGGCTCATTTCGCTGATCTCTGCGACCGGGCCGAATCGGACGGGCTCGCAGCCGGCGACATCCTCGAGACGATCGCAACCGCTGAAGAATTCGACTCCGTCTCGGCCCGCCAGGACGAACGCGACGCGATCAACGCGGTGCTGGTCGGCGAGGAGACCGGCGACCTCGAGGCAGGCCAACGGAAGGTGCTCGCGATCCTCCGAGGTGCAGCCAGTGGCTCGACGCCCGCAGAACTGCGCAGCGACGCCTGGGTTATCCGACAAAACGCCACGCGGCTCGTCTCGGCGCTCGAGGCGTTTCTCGATCGCTTCGTCGGCCCCCACGCCGCCAACCTCGCGCGGCGAGTCGAGGCCCGCATCGAGAACGGCGTCGCTGAGGACGCGGTCGGACTCACTGCCATCGACGGCGTCGGCCCGGGTCGCGCGAGCAAGTTAGCGACAGAGGGGCTGTCGACCCCCGGCGACGTGGTCGACGCGGGCGTCGCGGGCCTCGTCGACGCGGGTCTCACGGAGGGCGTCGCCGAGGGCGTCTACGAGGGAGCACAGTCGCTGCCCGCGATCGACCTCGAGTGGGGGCAGTTCCCCGATGCCATCGCGACCGGCGAGAACGAGGTTTGCGAGGTCACGGTCCGCAACGTCGGCGAGCCCGCCCGCGCCGGCATTCGCGTGACCGTCAATGGGGTCGAGATGACGAGCACGAACACCTACTTGCGCGACACGGAAACCGTCCCGGTGGGCGTCTTCGGTGCCGACGCAGACGAACTCGAGTTCACCGTCAGCGTCGCCTTCCCCGAGGAGCCGCTGGTGCCGGTCGAAGCGACCCGGACGGTCGAGGTCCGGTAGCGACGACCCCTGACGGCGGCTCCGTTACTGCTTCGTAGAAGTCTTCGCATAACTCCAGTGTCGCAATCTGATGAACGGTACGTTCAGGTCAAATACACACCTCTCAAAACCCGCTCAGTCAGTATCGTCTCTCGAATGGTTATTCTGCCACGTGGGTGTGACAAGCAGCGGTACGAATCGGACACTCCGCAGTATGCGTCACGAATGACGGGCGATCGTTGCGGATCTCGGCTACAACACCCAGACAGTCTTCATAGTCTGAGGTCGTGAGGCGATTCCAGTTCCCATCCATCTGTCGGACCATCACCGTCACGGGTGCATCCGGCCAGACGCAATCGAGTGTCACCATGTTTGGGTCCGTCAGAATCTCATGGGTTTCCAGATATGCGACTTCATCAGTATCTTCCCGGTCTATTCTAACGTCCACCGTGACAGGCTCTCTACGTGGATTTGTCAAATCCAGCCTCTGCAACGTTGCGTATGTCTCTCCACCAAAAGATAGACAGCCTGCCGTGGCACCCATGCCACCGCTCGAGGCAAGCGCAAGAAACCGGCGTCTCTTCATATCACTTCTAAGATATTGACTAATAAATATATTCTGCGATCGATGGATTCGATCTATTCAGAGATCTACTTATCAGTCAATCCAGTCCAGAGTGCCGTGTAATCTCCCCTGTAGAACGAACGCTGGGATTCCGTTTACTGCTACGTGGTCAACTCGAGCACCCGCTCGCGAAGTTCCGCGGGCGAACCGACGATCACGTCCGCAGCAGAGCGATCGATATCGCCGTGGGCGTCGATCCGGTAGGCGACGACGGTCATGGCTGCTCGCGCGGCCGCCTCGATCCCGTTTGCCGAGTCCTCGACGGCGACGCAGTCGGCGGCGGGAACGCCGAGTTCGCCCGCGGCGTACTCGAAGACGTCCGGTTCGGGCTTGCTCGCGGCGTCGATGTCGTCGGCACTGATGACACGGTCGAACGAGTCCTCGAGGGCGAATCGCTCGAGGACCATGCCGATCCAGTTGTGGGGTGACGACGAGACGAGCGCCGTCGGCACGCCGCGAGCGTCCAGCTCGGCGAGCAACTCGGGCAGGCCATCGAGGAGGGTGGCGCGCTCGGTGTAGATCTCCTCGGCAGCCGCATTGAAGCGCTGGATAAACTCCTCGCGGGAGATGGCAGTCCCGTATTCGGACTCGAGGTAGTCGTAGATCTCGCGGAAATTCATGCCACTCGTCTCGGCGACGGCGACGTTCGCGTCGGGGACAGCGGCCGGCAGGATCTCCTCGCGCTGGAAGTCGACCCAGAAGTCTTCGCTGTTGACGACGACGCCATCCATATCGAACAGCACAGCAGTCATGTACGCCGGGGTAGTCGACCGGCCCGTATAGCCGTTTGGCACGCAGCAGTGTGGTTATCGGACGACCTCGCCGTGTCGTTCGTGTTCCATCTCCGTCTCGACCGCTGTCGCGATCTCTGCGCCGAATTCGCGCTCGAGCACCCACAGCGCCAGATCGATCCCCGCGGTAACGCCGCCGGCGGTGAGGACGTCCCCGTCGTCGACGACGCGCGCGTCGACCACGTCCGCGACGTGGGCCTCGAGGTCGTCGACGGCGACCTGATGAGTCGTCGCCGGCCGTCCCTCGAGGAGACTGGCTTCGGCCAGCACCATCGCGCCGGTACAGACCGAGGCGACAGTTGCGCCAGCGGTAGCGCAGTCGTCGACCGCCGCCGGCAGGACACCGTCCTCGATAACTGCGTGAACGCCGCGGTCGGCAGTCGTCCAGCCCCCGCCGGGGACGAGCAACAGATCCGGATCACCGAGCGTCCCATCCGGTTCGACCCGAAGGTCGTGACTCGCCGTTACGAGATCCGTCTCTGCGAGCGTGACCAGTCGCGTCTCGAGGGATGCACCGGCCTGGGAACCGTTCTGAAACACTTCGTAGGGACCGATCGCGTCGAGTTCGTCGAAGCCGTCGAACAGCACGATTTCGGCGGTCAGGTCGACCATACCCCATCGTCGACGGTACTGGAGAAAGCCGTTGTGTCCACGCTGGCTCCAGTACCAACTGCACGTCAGTGTCTCCTCGATCGCACGACGGCGACGCGATTGATGTGGAAACCGTTTCGGTCGGTACGATAGTGATGCGAGGCGGGTCCGCGAGTCGGCCCGCGATAGCGCGTGCCGCGTCGATTCGCTCGGCGGCGTCGCCACGTCCTGGCTCACTGGGTGTCCCGGTGACGCTCCTGTCCGATCCGCGTTGAACGGGCCACAAACCGACGAAAACGTCGGTTAAATGGCTTCAAACTCCCGAAAAGCGTGTTCACGACGATCCCCCTTCAAGTCGGTCCGGCCACCGAGCATCGGTTGCAAGCTATGAAACGAACGACGCTCATCGCTGCTGTGTTCGCAGTACTGATCATGGCGACCGGGTTCGCCGTCGCGGCACCCGGAAACGCACCCGTCGACGTTGACACGGGTGCGGATAGTACCGACGACCACGCGGAGAGCGAACCACAGCACGCGACCGACCACGACGATCGACGCGAAAACGCTGCTACCGAACGCAACGGGAACGGTGCCGCTGCCGACGAGCACAACGGGAACGGCGCCGCCGACGAACGCAACGGTCAGGGACCGAACGTCGATCTCCCAGCTCAGGTTCCCGACCACGTCTCCACGATCCACGACCGGATTTCGTCGTTCCTGAGCGGTGACCTCGAGACCTCACTCGGCGACGCGATCAGCGAGGTGACGCCGGATGACGAGAACGCAGACGAGAGCGACGAGGCGGGCGACGCCAGCGAAGACGAGACTGACGACGAGCAGACCGACGACGAGCAGACTGCCGATGAACAGACCAACGACAAGCAGACCGACGACGAACAGACCGAGTCGGACGACACGCAGTCCGATGCCTAACTGACACGCCATGCCAACACCAGCGCCGCCGTCGCTTGGCATCGAAGACCGGCTGCTGGCGTTCGCCGTGAGCCTGCTGGTCGGCGGTGTGGCCCTCCACGTCGGCACCCACGTCGTCGCGGACGCTCGAGACTACGCCCACGCGGTGCTGACCGCGCTGCTCGGCGCGGTCGTCTGGGCCGTCCTCGAGCCGGTGCCACTGCTCGGCGGGCTGCTGGCGCTGCTCGCGTGGGTCGCGATCGTCAGGTGGCGCTACCGGCTCGGCTGGCTGCGGTCCGCCGGGGTCGGTGTCGTTGCCTGGACGGCTGCCGTCGTCGTGATTGCGGCCCTCGAGTTGGTCGGCATCGGCTCGGTCTCGGCACTCGGCGTGCCGGGTGCCTGAATTGCGTCCCCGCTGACGCTTCCCTCCACGACACCATTTCTGTCGCCGTATCTGTCCCAACGTGTGACTTCGACCGATCCGTTTTCGAAGCCGCAACTGGTCGGCAGTTGCTCGATCCGTAGCACACTCAATGCAGGGGGTTTCGACGGAACAAACGGAATCAACGGTCGGAAAATCGGAGTAACTGTCTTCTGGGTATATCTATCGACAGTGGTTGTCTCCAGTCGCAATGAATCCAATCGATGCCGTCGGACGACGCGACTATCTCAAGCTAACGAGCGGCGTTGCCGCTGCCAGTACCGTCGGGCTCAGTGGCTGTCTCGGAGGGAACGGTGGCGACGAGGCCGAAACAGGGACGCTCGGCACGAAGGTTACTGACCAGCCCGGTGATATCGCCGATTTCGACTCCTGCGTGGTGACGATTCAGGGAATCTGGGTCAAACCATACACCGAGGAGGAGAGTACCGACGAAGACGAGAGTGCTGGAGACGAAGCGAACAGTACCGACAACGACAGTGACGACGAAGGCGAGACGGACGTCGACGAGAGCGAAGGCAGAGAGTACCACGAATTCGACGAGCCACAGGAGGCAGACCTCGTCGACCTGCAGGGCGACAACACGCAGCTGATCGACGAGCGTGAACTGACTGCCCAGGAGTACGAGTTCCTCCAGCTCGATGTCTCCGACGTTGCAGGCAAGCTGAAAGGGGGCGGCGACGCGGAGGTATCAACGCCCGGAAACGCGCCGTTGCAGTTCACCGAGCGCTTTGAGATTCGACCGGACCAGCGGACCACCTTCGTCGGTGACTTCACACCCGTTCGCCGGGGACAGCAGGATAGTTATCTCCTGCAGCCGGTCGCCCAGGGAACGCGAGTCGTCTACGAGGACGAGGAGGACGAGGCCAACGAGACCACCGAAACCAGCAACGATACCAACGGGTCCGAGAACGATGCATGATCACCGTCTCTCTCCGGACGAGCGCACGTCAGGATCGACTCGGCAGCGATACCAGAGCTATATCCGCTCTAACGGAGAATAGGTAACGATGGTACCACTCATCGGCCCGCTCGTCGCATTCCTCGTTGCCCTCCTCGTCGGTGGGCTGGCGATCTTCGTCAGCGCGAGGATCGTCGTCGACGTCGACGACTATTCACACGCGCTCGTCACGGCCCTCCTCGGTGCGATCGCGTGGGCGATCACGTCGTGGGTTCCGCTGCTTGGCCCGATACTGGCACTGATCGCCTGGATCTGGGTCATCAACTGGCGGTACCCCGGCGGCTGGGGGACGGCCGCGGCTATCGGGCTCGTCGCCTGGCTCGCCGCACTCGTCATCCTGTTCGTACTCAACGCCATCTTCCGGCTCGGCGTCGGCGCGTTCGGCGTCCCCGGAATGTAGCGGTTTCCGGACGCTGAAACCGCTCGATATTCGGCACAAACCGGCTCAAACCGGAGTCACGAACTGACCAGTTGATTGTGGTGACCGTCCGTCGTCCGATCGTGATGCAACGACGAACGCTACTCACGATCGCGATCGGACTCACACTCCTCGTCGGTTCGATAGGTACCGTGACGGCACAGCCAGCCGATGGCCCGCCGGACGACCTGCCAGAACCGGTCCCGGAGTTCGTCTCCGAGATCCTCGAGACGATATCTGACTTCGTTAGCGGGACGCTCGAGTCACTCGGCGAGGCCGTTCGAACACTCACTCCCGGCGGTGACGCGGTCGAGCCGAACGGTGATGGATAGTGAATTAAAATTGACTGGTTTCATACCAAATTTGGCGTATGGGGCCGAAAAAGTACGAGAAATCCGGTTCTACGACTTTCGTATGCTTTAAGCGATGTGGCAAGTACCGACTCGTATGAACGGTCGCGTCGGCGTGACGGTCGTGGTCGTCGCGGTACTCCTCACCGGAGCGGGGCCGGTTACCGCCGCTACAGGAGCGACGGATTCCGCACAGGCCCGCTCGAGTCCGTTTGCACTCCAGCAGGACGGGATCGACGCGGACGAGGTCCAGATGGATGTCGCGCTCCAGCCGAACGGTACTGCCGAATGGACCCTCGAGTTCTGGGTCCGACTGGACGACAACGAGAGCACGACGGCGTTCGATTCGTTGCAGGACGACATCCGGGACGATCCGGAGAATTACACCCAGACCTTCGCTGCGCGGATGAACGAGACAGTCGCCACGGCGAGCAACGCTACGGGCCGTGAGATGTCCGCTGACGGGTTCGCCGTCGAGACCGAGCGCCAGTCGTTCGCCCGCGAGTACGGCGTCGTCAGGTACACGCTCCGCTGGCACGGGTTCGCCGCCGTCGAGGGCAACGAACTCCGGGCGGGCGACGCTATCGAGGGGATCTACCTGGACGAGGGCACGCGATTGCTGGTCACGTGGCCCGAGAGCTACGAGCGAACGTCGGTCACGCCCGATCCAGACGACGACCGCGAGCACGCGGTGATCTGGCGGGGCGGCGAGACCGACTTCGTCTCTGGAGAGCCTCGTATCGTTGTCACTGCTGGGGGCAGCGGACTCAGTACGACGACGATCGCGGGCGTCGCGGTTGCCGCAGTCGGACTCGGTGCTGTCGGCGCGTGGTGGTACCGCAACCGAACGTCGACGGTGGGCCCGCCAGCAGACGGAGATGGGGAGCCGGATCGTACATCCGATCCCGGGTCCAGCCCGGAAACGGCGACGGCGTCAGCAGAGGCGACCGACGAATCGGCGGGGCCGAGTGCGACCAGCACACCCGATATGGAACTGCTGAGTAACGAAGAGCAGGTCCACCGACTCGTCAGGGACAACGGCGGTCGGATGAAACAGCAGGCGGTCGTCGAGGAACTCGGCTGGACCGACGCGAAAACCAGCAAGGTGGTCAGTGGCTTGCGCGAGGAGGGAGAACTCGAGTCGTTCCGTCTCGGTCGCGAGAACGTACTCTCGTTGCCCGACGCGGACGACCCCATGGCGGAACTTGACAGTGACAGCGCAGAATGACACGAACACGCTACGCGAACCGACCGACGAGCACGCCACGGCCACGCTCGTCGAAATCGACGGACAGCATCGGGTCGAAAACGGCGTTGAACGACGTTAATTGTCGTTGAACCCACGTCATCGTCTCGAGTGTATATCACTACGCGAATACGACCAACGAGCAATGAACCGAACCACCGCGATCACACTGACAGCGATCCTCGCCGTTGCGATGGTCGCAGTTCCCATCGCTGCGGCAGGTATCGTCTCGAGTGGGACTGTACAGGACACTTCCGACGGGGACGACGGGAACGCATCGATCAAGCCCGGCGAACAGTTCAGCGCCGCCGTCGGCGTTCAGAACGCCGAACTCGACGGCGAGGTCTCGGAGCGAGCGCTCGGCGCGAAGATCGCGGCTGCCGAGACGGACGAGACGAGAGCAGCCGTCGTCGCAGAGGGATTCACCGAGAGCCAGACCCGCCTCGAGGAACTCGAGACCAGACTCGAGCGGTTGAACGAGTCCCGTGAGGCCGGCGAGATCAGCGAGGGCCGCTATCGCGCCGAAGTCGCGACGACCGTCGCCGAGTTGCGAACTGTCGAACGACGGCTAGCAGTCGTCGAGACGACGGCAGCTGAGCTTCCCGCCGAGGCCCTCGACGACCGCGTCGACGTCGAATCGATTCGAGCGCTTCGCGACCGAGCGGGCGAACTCGGCGGTCCCGAGACCGCGTCGATCGCGCGCTCGATCGCCGGTGATGACGTCGGCCAGTCGGTCAGCGACGACCGAGCGCCGCGTGGACCGTCCCAGCGGGATGCCAACGAACGCCCGGACGGCCAGATCGGGACTGCCGATCCGTCGGGCGAGGACTGATACGGTCTGTTGTCACGATGTACGGTGCACCCGTAGGGCGGTCGCGGCCCCACCGGCACTGACTGACAGGAGTCCGTACGATACCACCGGTCGTCCCGCGAGCGCGACTGCACTCGTGTTTTTTGGTTCCTGAGCCCGTACTTCGGTGGGATGGTCGACGCGTATGCGATGCTCGATACCGCGGCTGGAACCGCCGACGACGTCTGTCAGTCACTGCACGATACAGAGGGTATCGTCGAGGTCCACGCCATCGCGGGCGACTTCGACGTTATCGTCGAGTTGACGGGCGATGACCCCCGCGATCTCCTCGAGACGGTCACCGACACGATTCGACCGCTCGAGGGCGTCGGGACGACGCGAACGTATGTCTGTATCGACTGAGACTGTCGTCCGCGGGTTTACATACGAAGCCGCGGCCAGACCGTCCATGATCGACGATGCGATCCGCGTTCTCGCGGGTGACTGTACCGTTATCGCCGAAAACGACGACCGCCAGGAGTACCGCGGCCGGGTGACGACGATCGTCAAACCCGACAACACCGTTCTCGTCCACGACATTGACGGCTACCAGCCTGTCGCGTGGCTGACCCGCGCCGACAGCGTCTCGAGCGATCGCCGCGACGGCTTCACGCTCGTCGCGAAAAAGGACACCCAGACGCTGCGGATCGCTGCCCACGACCAGGACGGCTTTGCCCACTACCCGTCGTCGGCAGCCGGCACACCCGTCGGGACGTGTCCCGACTGTGGCGGTACACTCGTGCGCTCGAGCGGGGTCCACTGTGTGGGCTGTGGCGACCGGTACGGCGTGCCAGCCGACGCGACGATCCGCGACGACCAGTGTGATTGTGACTGTGGGCTCCCGAAGATGCGCGTCGAGCGCGGCCTGGCCTTTAACGTCTGTCTCGACCGGAGTTGTGAATCCCTCGACGCGGCAGTCACGGAAGCGTTCGACCGCGAGTGGTCGTGTCCGGAACCGGGTTGTGACGGTGACCTCCGGATCCTCCGGCGTGGCGGTCTCATCGCTGGCTGTGAGCACTATCCGGACTGTGACACCGGCTTTGCCGTTCCCGCCGGCGTCGTCGACGGCGAGTGTGGCTGTGGGCTGCCCACCTTCGAGACCACGAGCGGTATTCGGTGTCTCGATGCGACCTGTGAGCGTGCGCTCGAGGGGACGGTCGCGACCGAGCCCGCGGCTGACGACTGATCACCAGCCGATACCGGATCAGCTACCGCGCGATAACCGCGCGACCAGCCGCCGCTGCGGTGGGTGGGACTGAAAGGGGCTTTCGAGGTAGTTGCATTTGGCGATCCAACCCAAATCGGATCACGACTGACGAACGGGAATCGATCCGCAGCCCCTTAGTCGCGGCTGCCCAACACCCGCTATGACACTCGAGGGGCGGTTCGAGGACGGCGTCGTCCGCGTCGGCGGCGACGCACGTCAGCGGTATCACGATTCGCGGGGGTATGGCTATCCACTCGAGGGCAACGAGATCGCTCTCGCACCCGTCGAGGCGGCCCACCTGCTGTATCGGGGCGACCTCGAGGCGGTGGTCGCCGAGAGCGGCGAGCGACTCTCCTTTCGGGAGTTCGTCGCACGTGAGCCCGGTGAGAACTTCGACGTGCGGTTTCTGGTCTATGCGGATCTGCGCTCGCGTGGGTTTTACCTCTCGCCGGCCACCGAACCGTGGGTGCCGAACCCGCCCGGCGGCGCGACCGACTTCGCGGTCTTCCCGCGTGGGAAAGGCCCTCGCGACGGCGAGATCGAATACGCCCTGCGAGTCATCGGCGAGCGAACCGACGTTCCCGCCAGCGAACTTCAGGCGGGCGTGCTGGCGGTCGTCGACGAAGAAAGCGAGATCACCTACTTCGAGGTCGACCGTCGCGATCCAACCGGGACCTCCGGCACCGACGCCGCGTTTCCCGACAATTGTGAAGCCGACTTGCTTGCTGACCGGGTCGTCGTCTGGGAGCCACCACTCGACCTCTACGAGCGGACGTTCTACGGCCAGCCGCTCGAGGGTCGGGAGTACGACGAGCCGACGCTGCAGTGTTCGCTGCTCGAGGCAGCCTACCTCGCCGAACGTGGGGCCATCGACCTCGAGCCGGCGACGGTCCGCGAGCGGGGTCGTGAGGTCGAGGGTGAGCGGTTTGACCGACGGCTGACCGTCTACACGGCCCTGCGTGAGCGCGGTGTCGTCCCCAAGACGGGCTACAAGTTCGGTGCAGACTTCCGGACCTACGCCGACGTGGAGTCGGTCGAAAACCTGGGTCACTCCGAGTTGCTCGTACGGGTGCATCCAGCCGACTACGTCTTCGAGCCCCGCGATCTGGCACTGGACGTGCGGCTTGCCCACGGCGTCCGGAAGACGATGGTGTTCGCGCTGGTCGGTGACAATGTCGATGACAGCGACGGCATCGAGTGGTGGTCGCTCGAGCGATTGACACCATAGGCCGGTCGCTGATACGGACGCTGTCAGTCAGTGCCGGTGGGATCGCGACCCGCCCTACGGGTGCACCGGCACATCGTGACAGCAGACAGTATGAAACGAGCGTCTGTATCGAACGCGCCCGAAGCCGAAGGCTTTTGCGCGCTGCCGAGCCAAACCCGAGGTAATGACCGGAGACGACCCACTCGAGGAGTCCGAGTCAGGGGAACCGCTGACCGATGGAGGGGCCGCTGGAGCCGATGATGTTGCGCTGGACCCCTGGGGATCCTCGAGCGTCTCCGACTACCGCAAACTCTTCGAGGAGTTCGGCATCGAGGAGTTCGACGAAGTACTCGAGGAAGTACCCAATCCGCACTACCTGATGCGCCGGGGTGTCATCTTCGGCCACCGGGACTATCGCCCAGTCGCTGAGGCGCTACAAAACGACGAGCCCGCAGCCGTCCTCTCGGGCTTTATGCCGACCGGCGACCCCCATATCGGCCACAAGCTGGTCTTCGACGAGATCATCTGGCATCAGCAACAGGGAGCCGACGCCTACGCCCTGATCGCCGACCTCGAGGCCAATTCGGCCCGCGGGATGAGCTGGGACGAGATCGACGAGCACGCGCGCGATTATCTGCTCTCCCTGCTCGCGCTCGGCTTCGACCCCGAGGAGGGCACACTCTACCGCCAGTCGGAAAACCGCGACCTCCAGGATCTGGCGTTCGAACTCGGCGCGGAGGCTAACTTCTCGGAGCTGCAGGCGATCTACGGCTTCGACGGCGAGACCGACGTTTCGCACATGCAATCGGTCGTCACCCAGATGGCCGACATCCTCTATCCGCAACTCGAGGAGCCCAAACCCACGGTTATCCCCGTCGGCCCCGACCAGGACCCCCACGTCCGGCTGGCCCGTGACCTGGCCGAACGGATGCGCTTTTTCAAGGTGAGCGAGGCCTACGCCAGCTTCGAACTCGAGCCCGCCGAGCGGGACCTGGTCGTCGAGTTCTACGAGCGACTCGAGCCTGCCGACTTCGACGACGACATGCTTCGGTGTGTCCACGTCGCCGAGGCGCTCGAGGAGACGCCGCTGTCGGAGCTCGGCGTCGGTGCCGACGTCCTCGATTCGGTGTTGACGAAGCTGAACGAGGCTGGCATGGAGCCGATCCGACCGCGCACGCGCTTTTTCGACCGGCGGGCGACCGACGAGGCGTTCGACGCACTCATCGACGCCGTCGAGGGCGAAAAGCGGGTCTACGAGAACCACGTCGACGCCTTCGAGATCGATCTCGCCGAGGCCGAGGAACTCGCCCGCCAGGTCGAAGTCGACACCGGTGGCTACGGCTTCCAGCCACCGTCGTCGATCTACCACCGCTTCATGACCGGGCTGACCGGCGGGAAGATGTCCTCTTCGATCCCCGCGAGCCACATCTCACTGCTGGACGACCCCGAAGACGGCTACGACAAGGTGAAGGCGGCGACGACTGGGGGCCGCGAGACCGCCGACGAACAGCGCGAGAAAGGCGGGAAGGCCGACGAGTGTCCGGTCTACGAACTCTACGCCTACCTGCTGTCCGGCGACGACGATGAGTTCGCCAAGCGCGTCTACGACGAGTGTGTCGGCGGTGAACGCCTCTGTGGCGACTGCAAGGAACAGGCGGCGCAGTTGATGCGAGAGTTCCTCGAGGAACACCAGGAGAAACGTGACGAAGTCGAGGAGTTGCTCGAGGACGTCGACATCGAACTCGAGTCACCGCGTCGTCGCTGACCGACTCGGAGACTCGCGACGAGTGTCGGCGGCTTGCGGTTGATAACCCGCACTCGTGTGTTTCTGGCAGCGTGTGCGACGACCGGGTGTCTGACGAAAGTATATACGGTCGTCCGTGAAATCCGGAACTATCGATGGCTCGGCCCCTCCACGAGTCAGACGACTTGTTGGTCTCCGCTGACGTCCTCGGCGCGTTCGGCGTCACTCCTGCGGATCTCGATCAGACGCCGGCCAGCGATGACTCTCTCGAGACCGCGCTTGCCGACGCGCTCGCGACGGGTGTCGACCGGACGACGGTGCTTCGCCGGACCATCACCCGGAGCGATCGTGGGCTGTCCTGCCCGGCCCGGTACGCGGCGGCAGCTCTCGAGCGCGAACTCGTCGCCGTTTTCGAGGCGATCGGCTGGTCGTTGTCCGTCACCCACTCCGGCGAGGGACTGACACTCACCGCGGCTGACCGCCACGATCGCCGGCGCGAGACGACGATCACGTATCCCGACACGCCACTTGGGACCGACAACCTTCCTGCCGTCCTGTGGGCGATCAACGACGCCGTCTTCGCGGGAACCGACGCGCGGTTCGTCCTTCTTTCGGCAGGTATCGACCGCTGGCGGGCCGGCCTGATCGACGAAGCCGAACTCGAGCGACTTCGCGATCGCTACGGTTCGCGAATCGAAGCCGTCGAGCAGCCGCTGTGTCCCGAATATGGGTTCGCGGCGTACGTGCCCGATGCAACGGCCAACGACGCGATCGGAGCGACAAACGGCGACCCGTGGCCGCCGTGGGCGCTCGAGCGGGACACTCGTGGGAGGGACACGGCCACTCGAACCGCGGACGACGGCGTCAACTCGCTCATCGACGAAGCGGAGCCGTCGACGGGATCGGATGCGGTGTCGGTGTCCGACGGCTCGAGCGAAATCGACGGCTTCGAACTGCGAGGGACGCCCGCACGCTCGCGACACGGAGACGACGACGAAAACGCAACGGATGACGCGACGCCGACGTGGTCACAACCCTCGAGTCGGAACAGTCGATCGACGGACACCGACGACTTCGGCACGCTCTCGGGGCCCAGCCAGACGACACGCGTCACGAACGACTCGTTCGGGACGGATATCGACTCCGGGTCCGACGACGACCGCTATCGTGCGCTCGGGGCCGCCCTCGACGCCGGTGGCACCGTCTCGGTTCGCGGGCTGCTCGAGGACGACGATTTCCTGCCCGAACTGCCGGCCACCGAATCCGAGGCGGTCCGCATCGAATTTACCGAGGAGTTCGATCCCGCGGCGATCACCGAAGCGACGGCGACTGCCGAGGAAGAAGGGTTCGAGTGGGTCGATTCCGGCTCGCTCGAGACGACGCGCATCTCCGACGGGTAACGCCACTCCGTGATGTGATGATCCGTATCACAATGTTTTAGCCCGCTCGCGAATCATCCCGGATATGGCACTCGAATCCCGCGGGCGTGCCGGTGTCAGTAGCCAGCCACAGCGACCGCACACGGGATTCGGCTTCTTTTTCGCCCGGTGAGCCGGGCCGGTGGATCCGCGAGCGTCCACATCGGACGCACGCGGCGAAACCGACCGTTCGACGCCGCTGCCGGGGAGCCGCCCGGGGCAGTATCGGAACCGCTAACTGACCGACACGCAGCCATCCAAACAAGCGAATGCAACTTCCAGCACAACAGGTCGCGGTCTTAGAGACCGCGAGTGCGGACGAGGCAACGTCCGTCGACGCCCTCGCCGCGGCGACTGATCTCCCCCCCGAGACCGTCACCGGAGCGGTCTTCGAACTCGAGGACGAGGGGCTGGTCGCCGTCAGCGAACGCGTCGACGAAACGATCGCGCTCACCGACGAAGGACGTGAGTACGCCGAGGAGAAACTCCCCGAGGTCCGGCTCTACGAGGCTGCCCTCGAGGCCGGTGCCGACGACGATCCCGTCTCGATGGGACAGGTTATCGGCGCGTCCGGGCTCGAGGGCGGCGCGGTCGATATCGCGCTCTCGAACTACGCGCGCAAGGGTTACGGCATCATCGACAGCGGTGAAATCACCGCGGATCCCGACGCAGAGCCCGATACGGACGCCGAAGCGAACGCGCTTGCGGCACTCGCCGATGTCGACGATGCGCCAGTCGACAGCGTCGCTGTTGACGCGGACACGCTGGATCAACTCGAGCGCCGCGGCCTGCTCGACCGTCACGAGTCGACGGTTCGTGAGGTGACGCTGACCGAACTCGCCGTCACGGAGCTGATGGCGGGGATCGAGACCGCCGAGACGGTCGGCCAGGTCACGCCGGAACTGCTCACCAGCGGCGACTGGGAGAACGTCGAGTTCGCCGAGTACAACGTCGAGGCAGACGCCGAACAGTTCGAAGGTGGCAAGGTTCACATCTTGCGCCAGACCGCCGAGCGCGTCAAGGACGTCCTCGTGGGGATGGGCTTCCAAGAGATGGAAGGCCCCCACGTCGACGCTGACTTCTGGATCAACGACTGCCTGTTCATGCCCCAGGACCATCCCGCACGCACCCACTGGGATCGGTTCGCCCTCGAGCAGCCGACCCACATCGACGAGTTGCCCACGGACCTCGTCGACCGCGTCGAGCGCGCGCACAAGGAGGGCGTCGGCCCGGACGGCGAAGGCTATCACTCGCCGTGGGACGAGGACTTCGCGCGGGCGCTGGCCCTGCGCGGGCACACCACCTCGCTGTCGACGCGATACCTCTCCGGCGAGGAGATCGGCGAACTCGAGCCGCCACAGCGCTATTTCAGCGTCGAGAAAGTGTATCGCAACGACACGCTCGACCCGACCCATCTGCTCGAGTTCTTCCAGATCGAGGGCTGGGTGATGGCCGAAGACCTCTCGGTGCGCGATCTGATGGGCACCTTCGAGGAGTTCTACGCCCAGTTCGGGATCGAGGACATCCAGTTCAAGCCCCACTATAATCCTTACACGGAGCCGAGTTTCGAGCTGTTCGGCACTCACCCGACGACCGGCGAGCTCGTCGAGATTGGTAACTCGGGCATCTTCCGCGAGGAGATGCTCGAGCCGCTGGGTGTCGAGTGTGACGTGATGGCCTGGGGACTGGCCTTAGAACGACTGCTCATGCTGATGTACGGCTTCGAGGACATCCGGGACATCCACGGGACGCTGTGTGATCTGGAACTGCTTCGCGAGACGGAGGTGACCTACTGATGCCTACGGTCGACATTGACCCCGACGAACTGCGCGACCTGACCGGCCACGAGGAGAAAGGCGACGAGGAGCTGAAAGAGGACTTGTTCGGCCTCGGCCTCGAGTTCGAGGGCCGAACCGAAGAGGGAACGTTCGAACTCGAGTTCGCGCCGGACCGGCTCGACCGGCTCTCGGTCGAGGGCGTCGCCCGGTCGCTGCGTTACCAGTACGGCGACGCGCGAGGGGTCCACGTTCCCTCGCCGAACTCGGCGGACTGGACCATTGAAGTGGACGAGTCGGTCCCCGACGAGCGCCCGTACGTCACGGGCGCGGTGATCCGCGACGTGGACCTCGACGAGGAGGCCCTCGAGTCGCTCATCCAGCTCCAGGAGAAACTTCACGCGACGATGGGGCGCAAGCGCGCGAAGGGCGCGATCGGGATTCACGATCTGACGATGCTGAAAGGGACGGCCGCAACCGAAGGCAACCCGACGATCGAGTACGTCGGCGTCGAACCCGACGGCGATCAGTTCGTACCCCTCGATTCCGACGCGGAGATGACGCCCGCGGAGGTGCTCGAGACCCACCAGACGGGCCAGACCTACGCTGATCTCATCAGCGAGTACGAGCGCTACCCCGCGATCTACGACGACATCGGGCTGTTCTCGTTCCCGCCGGTGATCAACGGCCGTCGCACGGAGGTGTCGACGGACTCGCGGGACCTGTTCGTCGAGATGACTGGCACCGACCAGTGGACGATCGACAAGATGCTGAATATCGTCTGCTACGCGCTGTCAGCCCGCGGAGCCACGGTCGAGGAAGTCACCGTCGAATATCCCGACCACGACCTCGTCCGCCCGGACCTCTCGATGAAGACGAAGACGGTCGCCCACGACCGTATCGAAACGATCCTCGGAATCGGGCTCGACCCCGCCGAAGTGATCGATCTGGCCGAGCGATCCGGTCTCGAGGCCGAAAAGGAAGAAAACGAGGATGGGGACCTCGTCTACGAAGTGACGATCCCACCGTATCGCGTCGACGTGCTCCACCCGCTGGACATCATCGACGATCTCGGGCGCGCCTACGGCTTCAACGACCTCGAGCCCCGCTATCCCGACGTGGGGACCGTCGGCGGTCGTCACGAGCGGTCTCGCCTCGAGCGCGCGGCCCGCGAGGGGCTCGTCGGGCTGGGCTTCGAGGACCTCCTGAACTTCCACATGATCAGCGAGGAAGAGAACTACGACCGGCTCGACGTCGAGCCGGGCGCGGACGTCTACGGGGCCGGCGAACCCGCGACGATCAAAGAACCCTACAGCGAGGACTTCACCATGCTGCGGACCTGGGTCATGCCCTCGCTGTTGATGGTCTTAGAGCGCAACACCCATCGCGCGTACCCGCAGGACCTCGCCGAGATCGGCTTCGCCGCCGCAGTCGACGAAGACGAAAACACCGGTGTCACGGAAGGGCGCCGCGTCGGGGCCGTCATCGCCAGTCATGACGCCGGCTACGAGGATGCCAAGGCACGGCTCCAGGCGCTCGCGCGCAACTTCGACGTCGACCTCGAGACACCGCCGACCGACCACCCGACCTTCATTTCGGGTCGAACCGCCGCGGTCGTCATCGATGGCGAGGAGGTCGGCGTGATCGGTGAAGTCCATCCGAAGGTACTCGTCGAACACGACCTCGAGGTACCGGTCTCTGCGTTCGAGTTCGATCTCGAGGCGCTGCGCTGAGAAGACGGCGACTTTCTCGAATTTGGCTCTGATTCTGCAGTAGCGGTCAAGCGTTTGTACCGCGAGCGAACGAAGTGAGCGAGCGGCTCTTTTTGGTCGAGATTTTTGCGCCCAGCGCGGGACCTCCGGTCCCGCGTGCCGTGCGAACGGACGCTTCGCGTCCGTGAGCAGAGAGTGGTTCGCTCGCAGAGCGAACCCGAGGCGTAAAAAGGTCGTTCTTTAGAACTCGTGTTCGACGTCGTCTTCGTCGGCTTTCTGGATGATGATTTTGCCGTCCCGGACTCGGACGAAGACCTCGTCGCCGATATCCATGCCCGCGACTGCGAGTTCATCCTCGTGGAGATTGAGGTGGACGTTGTGATAGTTGCCGTCGTCGTCTTTCGCACCGCTTGGACTCAGCTTCTTTTTCCGTACCATCGCGGGATTCTATTCCGAACTTCGCCGTAGGATGTACTTAAGTGTTTTCGACGCCTGTGCGAATGATCGTCCACGACGTGCTGAGGCGGTAATGACGACACGGCGCCAGTCTCCGACTGGAGATACTGTGAAAGGATGGCATTCGCGCTGTACTTAAACATACCGACGCAGTCGGTCGGTTTTCGGGGATATCTTTATGTCGGGTCGTGTGCTCGTTTGACACGGAGGCGACAATCATGGTACGCGAAGACGGTAAACGAAACTTTGCACTGCGCGAATCGGGCGGTGACGAATCGAGTGTCTTCTCCGGCAATACGCCCCGTCAGGCCGCGCTCAAGGCGGCCCGACGGCTCGAGCCGGGTTCGAGCGAGGAGGAAGCCGACCGCGTCGAGCTCAAACTACGAGAGAAGGGGACGGACAAGGTACACATCTACGAGGGCTGGGCGTGGGAGGAGACGGCGCCGAGCGACAAGCCTGACTGGATGCCCGACGAGATCACGGAAGCGAACGTCTCGAAGAAAGGAATCGATCACTTAGACGAGTAGTCCGTCCGATGGGTTGTTTTCTCTCGTTTGACCAGCCGGTAGCGATGCCGTCGTCCAGCGCGCGTGGCGTGTACCAGCCCTGACAGCCGAACCACGGTCGTCTCGGGGGCGGCTGCGGGAGGTGTCGATCGAACTGGAAGACCCGACGGCCTTTTGACCCGTACTGCACTATCGGCCCGTAATGGCTGCAGTTACGCTGGGACCCGAAGGAACCTATTCACACCGGGCGACGAGCGCGATCGCCGACAACGGCGAGATCGACTTCCGCCAGTCGGTGACGGCGATCGTCGACGCCGTCGCCGCCGGCGAGTACGACCGCGGCGTCATTCCCATCGAAAACAGTATCGAGGGCTCGGTGACCGAAAGCCTCGACGCGATCGCGGAGTACGACGTCGCCGTCGTCCGCGAGATCGTCACCCCGATCCGCCACGCCTTGCTCGCACAGGGTCCGGAGTTCGACACCATCGCCAGTCACTCGCAGGCGCTGGCGCAGTGTCGTTCGTATCTCGAGCGCGAGTATCCCGACGCAACTCTCGAGGCTGTCGCGAGCACGGCCCAGGGCGTTGAGTTCGCCCGCGATGACCCGTCGGTCGCGGGCATTGGTCATCCGGCGAACGCCGACGGCGACGGTCTCGAGGTGCTGGCCGAGGACATCCAGGATCAGGATTCGAACGCGACGCGGTTTTTCGCGCTCGCGCCCGCCGACGAGCGCTCGACCGGCGGCGGCAAGACCTCGCTGGTGGTCTACCCGAACGCGAACTACCCCGGCCTGTTGCTCGAGTTGCTCGAGCCGTTCGCGGATCGAGACATCAATCTGACCCGTGTCGAATCGCGTCCAAGCGGCCAGCGGCTGGGCGATTACGTCTTCCACATCGACTTCGAGGCCGGTCTCTACGAGTCGCGCACCCAGGAAGCGATCGCAGATTTAGAAGAGCTTGCCGAGAACGGCTGGGTCCGGCGGCTCGGCTCGTACGACACCGAACACGTCGTCGAGTAAGCGGGTGGCATCGCGTCGAACGAGCAGCGCGACGCCTCGAGCGGCGGTCAACCGATTATTCTGCGGCGGTGTTGTCGGCAGGACGAACCCAGTCTCGAATGCGATCGGCGTAGGTCATTGCGCCGAGTCCCGCGAGGAACGAGAGGAACGCCGGGACGAGGATCCACAGGAGGTCTGGGTGTTCCGATCCGGTGTGAAGGACGGTGTCGATCATCGGCAGTTCTAGGCGAACCGTCATGCATAATCCGACCGACGTGGGCAGAATTGGCCGTTACCGAACCAGGCCAGTATCGTCTCGGACACCGCCGTATTGGCCGACCACAAACTGTTTTTCGGGCCCCGCGCTACCACGAGTATGCCTCTCGTTCCAGGCGACGACACGCCGACCGTAACCGCACCGAATCAGGACGGCGAGACCGTCAGCCTCGCGTTCGCAGCGCCGACGGTCCTCTATTTCTACCCGAAAGACGACACGCCCGGCTGTACCGTCGAGGCAAACCAGTTCCAGCGTGAGCGCGAGACTTACGCGGACGCTGGCGTCGACGTCTACGGCGTCTCGACCGACGGCGTCGATTCCCACCAGTCCTTTTGCGAGTCGGAAGGCCTCGAGTTCGACCTACTCGCAGATCCCGACGCCGAGCTCGCTGCGGCCTTCGATGTCGAACTTCGGAACGGCAAACCCGCGCGGACGACGTTCCTGCTAGCCGACGGCGAAGTGCAGGCGGTCTACGAGGGCGTCGATCCTGACGGCCACGCACGCGAAGTTCTGCGTGACGCCCTCGAGGACGGCCTCGTGACCCTTCCCGAGTGAGCGTTCTGTCGTCGTTCTGCGGGCAGAATTTATCCCGGTCGGCGACCTACAGATGCGTATGCGACGCAATCCGTTCGACGAAGTAGAGGAACTGCTCGACCGCGTGAGTCAACAGGTCGAAGAGGGGATGGCTGCCGGCGGGCTGCAGGTTCCGGGGACGGTGCCGGTCGATGTCGCCGACCGCGACGAGGAGTACGTCGTCACGGCTGACCTCCCCGGCTACGAGACCGAGGACATCGAGCTGACGCTCTCGGACGGGACGCTGCGCCTCGAGGCCGACCGGATCGACGAGGGCGAGTTCGCCGAGGGGCATTACATTCGCCGCGAACGGACGGAGACCTCGGTGAATCGACGAATTCGACTCCCCGAACCGGTCGACGAGGACGGGGTGGCAGCCGGCTTCGAAAACGGTGTGCTGACGGTTCGGCTGCCGAAGGAGTCGGGTGGCGAGGATTCGAAGCAGATCGACATCGAGTAATCCTCGAGCGAAAAGTCGGCTCCCGTAAACTCGTTTTCGAGGGCGGTACGCGGTGCCGTACAGTGGCCTGACGGGCTAGTGTATGGAAAGGTATAGGGAGATGTCTCACAGAGACGTATATAAGCAAATGAGTGACGAGGGATACGACCACGCGACGGTCGAACGGCGCTGGCAGGAGGCGTGGGACGATGAAGACGTCTACCGGACGCCCGACGACGTCGAGGATCCGACGTACGTCCTGGGGATGTACCCGTATCCGTCCGGCAAGCTCCACATGGGCCACGTCCGCAACTACACGATCACGGACGCGTACGCCCGCTATCGCCGGATGCAAGGCGACGACGTGCTCCATCCGATGGGATGGGACGCCTTCGGTCTCCCCGCGGAGAACGCGGCCAAGGAACGCGACACGAACCCGCGTGACTGGACGTTCGACTGCATCGAGACGATGACCGACCAGATGGAGTCGATGGGCTTTGGCTACGACTGGGAGCGCGAAATCACCACCTGCACGCCGGAGTACTACCAGTGGAACCAGTGGCTCTTCTCCCGGTTCCACGAGGAAGGACTGGTCGAACGACGTGACGCCGAAGTCAACTGGTGTCCCGAGTGTGAGACCGTGCTGGCCGACGAACAGGTCGAAGGCGAGGCCGAACTCTGCTGGCGCTGTGACACCCCCGTCGAACAACGCGAACTCGAGCAGTGGTTCCTGAAGATCACCGAGTACGCGGACGAGCTGTTGGAGGCCATCGACGACTTAGAGGGATGGCCCAACTCGGTGCGCCAGATGCAGCGCAACTGGATCGGTCGCCAGTACGGGACGGAACTGGACTTCGAGATCGAGGGCTACGGTTCGGTCGAGGCCTTCACGACCCGCGTCGACACGATCTACGGCGCGACGTTCTTCGCGCTCGCGCCCGACCACCCGATCAGCGAGGAGCTGGCCGCGGAGAACGACGACGTTCGACACTTCATCGAGCACGAAGCCGACCCCGAGGGCGACGAACCAAACGGCGTCGAGACGGGCCTGACTGCAACCAATCCCGTCACCGGCGACGAGATCCCGGTCTACGTGGCGGACTTCGTCCTCTCGGACGTCGGGACGGGCGCGCTGATGGCCGTGCCCGGCCACGACGAGCGCGACCACGCGTTTGCCGAGAAGATGGGGATCGAGATCAAGCCCGTCATCGCCCCCGAACCCGACGACTGGGACGGCGAGACGGCTCCCGACGCACCCGACGTCAGCGAGGCGGCGTTCACCGACGACGGCGTCCTGATCAACTCCGGCGAGTACAGCGGCCTCGACAGCGAGACGGCCCGCGAGCGACTCACCGAGGACATCGAGAGCGCCGAGGAGGCTACCCAGTACCAGCTGCGCGACTGGGGCATCTCCCGCCAGCGCTACTGGGGGACGCCGATCCCGGTCATCCACTGTGACGACTGTGGCCCCGTCATGGTCCCCGAAGAGGACCTGCCGGTCGAACTGCCGGAGTTCATCAACACGACCGGGAATCCGCTCGACGCCGCCGAGGAGTGGAAGGCGACGACGTGTCCGGACTGTGGCAGTCCGGCGACCCGCGAGACCGACACGATGGACACCTTCGTCGACTCGTCGTGGTACTTCCTGCGATACGTCTCGCCCGGTTCCGAGGAGGTCCCCTTCGACCTCGAGCGGGCCAACGACTGGATGCCCGTCGACCAGTACGTCGGCGGCATCGAACACGCCGTGATGCACCTGCTCTACTCACGATTCTTCACCAAGGTGCTCGCAGACCACGAAGGCCTCGAGCACCGCGAGCCCTTCACCAATCTGCTGGCACAGGGCATGGTCCAGCTCGAGGGCGAGAAGATGTCCAAATCGAAGGGTAACGTCGTCTCGCCCCAGCGGATCGTCGAGGACTACGGTGCGGACACGGCGCGGCTGTTCATGATGCAGGCCGCCCAGCCCGAGCGTGACTTCGACTGGAGCGAGGAAGGTGTGCAGTCGACCTATGCCTTCCTCACCCGACTCGAGGGGATGGTCGAGGACTACGTCGCGGATCAGCCCGACGGCGACGACGATGCGATCGCCAGCTACGTCGACGCGGAGATCGACGCGACGATCGCCATCGCCAGCGGTGAGTACGACGACCTGACGTTCAACAAGGCGTTGCGCGAAACGCAGGATCTGGTGCGGACGCTGCGCCAGTACGCCGACTACACCGAGCCCCACGCCGAGACATACGAGCGTGGGCTGTCTGCCGTCGTCCGACTACTTGCGCCCGTCGCGCCCCACCTCGCTGAAGAGCTATATGATGAACTTGGCGGCGACGGCTTTGTTGCCGAGGCCAACTGGCCGACCGCGAAGATCGACCGTGATCGCGTCGCCAAGCGTCGTCGGCTGGTCGAGAATACCCGCGAGGACATCCGCGACATCGTCGAGGTCGCGGGCATCGACGATCCACAGGGGATCGACGTCGTCATCGCCCCCGACTGGAAGTACGACGCCTTGGAAATCGCCATCGAGAGCGACGCGGACAACTTGATCGGCGAACTGATGCAGCAGTCGCACATCCGCGAGCAGGGCGATGCCGCTGCCGACTACGGGCAGGACCTCCAGGCCGAACGTGAAGCGCTGTCGATGAGCCTCACACCCGAGGAAGAGTACGACGCACTCGAGGCGGCCGCGTGGCTGATCGAACGCGAGTTCGAGGCCCCAGTCAACGTCGTCCAGGCCGACGAGGCAGACGAGAGCGTCCTCAAAAACGCTGAGCCCGGTCGGCCAGCGATCGAAATCGAGAACTGACCGGTCGCACCTACGGTGGCGATATCCGAACCATCCTTGGATCTGACAACAGACTATCTAGTTTATACCCCGGTCCGCTGTAGGTGTGGGACAGCAGTCGCTGGTTCCGAGGATGTCCGAACAACGCACGGTGCCGTTTCGATGGCCGTTCACAGGCGGGTCGGCACTGAACGTCCCACACGTCACTTCGATGACCTGGCGCGATGGGTTGTTCGCTCACTGGCGAGTCGATCCGGAGGCACTTCGACCGCACGTGCCCGGGCAGTTGGCCCTCGAGACGCGGAACGGTCACGCCTGGGTGAGCGTCCTCTCGTTTGTGCTCACGAACGTCGGTCTCCGCGGGTCGCCGCCGATCATGCGGCTGGCGTTTCCAGCACTCACCGTCCGAACCTACGTTCGATATCGGGGCGATCCCGGGCTGTTTTTCTTCAGTATCGATATCGACAGGTCGCTGCTCGCGACGGCCATCGGTCGAGCGATTCGGTTGCCCGTCTCCGACGCGACGATCCAGGTTGGGGCCACCGCGGAGAATCACGTGGTTTTCGCGAGCGACCGGCTGCAGACAGCGCGGACGCGTGATGGCCCCGCCCGGTTTGCCGCGACGTATCGCTCTGATGGTCCTGTCTTTACCGCCGAGCCAGACACGCTCGCATATTGGCTCACCGCCCGGCGTCGCTTCTACGCGCCGACTGGCCGTGGCGTCCTCGTCGGTGAGATCGCCCACGATCCGTGGCCGCTCCAGCCCGCTGCCGTAACGATCCACGAGAACACTCTGTTTGAAGCCAACGGACTCCCGACACCGGTCGGCGACCCGGTCGTCCACTACGCTGACGACCTGTCGATGACTGGCTCCATTCCACGGCGATTGTGAGAGCCACCGGTCAACGGGTTTGGCTACGACTCGCCGACGCCGATCATGTCGAACGGGTGGCCCGCACCGTCTGTCGATGCCTGCTTGTAGACCACGTGTGCGGCCGCTACGTCCTGGATCGCGAGTCCGGTCGAGTCGAAGACCGTGATGCCAGTCTCGTCGGTCCGCCCGTCTTTCGCCCCGACGACCAGTTCGCCGATCTCGCCGTGGATATCCGCATCAGTCAGCACATCCTCGCCGTAGGGGACGTTGATCTCGCCCGAGTGGGTACACTGCTCGTGGTCGTCGATGACGATCCGGGCCGCCTCGAGCACCGCGTCGGCCAGTTCGTGTTTCCCCTCGGCGTCGGCGCCGATGGCGTTGATGTGCGTGTGCTCGCCGACATCCTCGAGGCCCACGATCGGATCCTCGACCGGCGTTACCGTCGAGAGCACGTCGCAGCTCCCGGCCTCCGAAATCGAGCCGCCGCGAACGTCGAACTGGTCGTCGTAGGTCTCGACGAAGTGCTCGACGCGGTCCTCGTCAAGGTCCGAGACGACGACCTCCTCGATCGGTCGGATCTGGCTGATCGCCTCGAGTTGCATATAGGACTGGACGCCGGCCCCGACGAGCCCGAGACTCGAGGCGTCCTCGACGGCCAGATAGTCGGTGGCGACCGCCGCCGCTGCGCCGGTGCGTTTCATCGTGAGTGTCGTCCCGTCCATGATCGCGAGCGGGAACGCGGTCTCCGGGTCGGAGTAGATCATCGTCCCCAGGACGGTCGGCAGGTCGTGGTCCTCGGGGTTGTCGGGGTGGACGTTGACCCATTTGAGTCCTGCGGCGTCCCACTCGCCGGTGTCGAGGTAGGCGGGCATGGACCGGAAGTCGCCGTTATATTGTGGGAGGTCGATATAGGATTTCGCGGGCATCTGCGTATCGCCACGTTCGAAGGCCCCGAAGGCACCCTCGACGGCGTCGATGACATCAGCGAGCAGGGCGTACTCGTCGACGTCGTCACTGTCCAGAAGGAGCGTGTTCATACTCGTGACTATTGTGGGTAAGTACTTATATTTCGTCAGTAGCTACCGACAGCAGGCACCACGACGTATCGTCAGGCAGTCACGTGAAGCAACACGACGCCGGTTCGGTACGACGCGAGCCGTTCGCCGTCGGCCTCGTACTGAAACTCGAACTCCGCCTCGAGGTCGGTCGGTGCGTCCGACAACAACGATCGAATCCGCTGGCGGTCTCCCTCGGGGACGGCCATGCGGTCGAGCCAGGCGTCGACCTCGAGTTCTCGGCTCGTCTCGTGGACCGTTTCGACGGTCAACCCCGTCGCGTCGAGCCAGTCGAGCCACTGTGCTCGGGAGTAGGTCTCGACGTGCCCCGAATCGCGTAATCGCTCGATCCGGTTGACGTAGGCTGCTAACTCGGGATCTGCCGGCACGCAGAGATCCTCGAACGCGAACACGCCTCCAGGTTTGAGGACGCGCTCGACTTCCGCAAGGAAGGCCTCGGGGTCGGGAAAGTGGTGGGCGGCGAACCGACAGGTGACCGCGTCGAACTGGTCCGCGGGAAACGGAAGCCGTTCGGCATCGACCGCCACGCCCTCGAGTCCACGGTACTCCGTCGTCGCCGTCTGGACCATTGCCGGCGAGAGATCGGACGCGACGACCTTCGAGACGCCAGCGTCGGCGAGCGACCCAGCAACGTGGCCCGCACCAGTCGCCACGTCCAGCGCACACGTCGCGTCACCGCACCAGTCGACGAGTTGCTCGAGGTCCGCGCCTTGCTTGAGGACGTTCCCTTCCAGATAGCCGTCCGTCGCGTCGCTGAAGGACGCCGCGACGTCTCGTTTTCTGCCGGTATTATTCGTCACTCCCACCACTTGTAGTGAAAAATATATGATTGTTTCGTGTGGGGTGTTGACTAACGATTAGCTGCTCGAGATTCCGAGAGGTGGGATGTGTGAATTGAATGCAGAAATGACGACGAACCGGCAACGAAAGATGGGCCGACTCGAAATAGGAGGCGGTGTTGCAAGCGGTAGTAGTCCCACCGTGGCCGCTCAGCCTTGGACCCACTGTCGGCGAGCGAGCGGTTCGAAGAACCCGAGCGACGCCGTTCACCGAACGCGTCGCGTTCGGGCCGACGACCGATGTGACGGGTCGCGATGCGACCCGGAACGGAGGGAGGAGTGCTTTTATACTAAATTTTGCCGAGGGCCGCCTTCGGCGGCCCGCAGAGCAAAATTTAGGTTTAGCTCGCGGGTCACTCCGTTCCCCGCTCGCTTTCAGCGTTTCTCACTCACTACGTTCGTTCCGAACCGCTCTTACATCATGCCGCCCATGCCACCGCCCATACCGCCCATGCCGCCCATGCCACCGCCGCCCGGCGGCATCTCGTCTTCCTCATCGTCGTCGTGGGAGACGGCGAGGTCGCCAGCGGCGATGACGTCGTCGATGCGCAACAGCATAACGGCCGCTTCGGTGGCGGATTCGATGGCCTGGGTCTTCACGCGCAGCGGCTCGTAGACGCCTTCGGCGTCCATGTCGATGGTGTCGCCGGTGTAGGCGTCGAGGCCGGCACCGGTGTCGCCACCGTCGTGGGCGCTACGGAGTTCGACCAGCGAGTCGATGGGGTCGAGCCCGGCGTTCTCGGCCAGCGTGCGTGGGATGACCTCGAGCGCGTCCGCGAAGGCTTCGACAGCGAGCTGCTCGCGGCCGCCGACGGAGTCGGCGTAGTCACGCAGGGCGAGCGAGAGGTCGATCTCGGGTGCGCCGCCGCCGGCGAGGACTTTGCCGTCCTCGATGGTGGTGCGCACGACACCGAGGGAGTCCTCGATGGCGCGGTCGATCTCGTCGATGACGTGCTCGGTGCCACCGCGGAGGATGAGGGTGACAGCCTGGGCATCGTCGACATCCTCGACGAAGATGCGCTGGTCGCCAGCGATCTCCTTCTGGGCGACGCTGCCAGCGACGCCGAGGTCCTCGGCGGTCAGGTCGTCGACGCTCGAGACGGGCGTGGCGCCGGTCGCGCGGGCGAGCTGGCTCTGGTCGCTGGACTTGACGCGGCGGACGGCGATGATGTCCTCCTGTGCGAGGTAGTGCTGGGCCATGTCGTCGATGCCGCCGTCGACGAAGACGACGTCGGCACCGGCGTCGGCGACCTGCTCGGCCATCTCGCGGAGCTGCTGTTCTTCCTGCTCGAGGAACTGCTCGAGCTGGTCGGGGTCGGTGACGTTGACTTCGGCGTCGATCTCGGTCTCCTTGATCTCGAGGTCGCCGTTGACGATCGCCACGTTGGCGTCCTCGGCGAAGTACGGCATGTTCTCGGAGACGCGCTCCTTGTCGACGATGACACCCTCGACGAGCTCGGAGTTCTCGATCGAGCCGCCGACGACCTTCTCGACTTTGATGTTGTCCGTGTCGACGCCATCGTCGTCAGCGACCGCGCGAACGGCCTCGACGACGAGTTCCGAGAGGAGGTCTTTGGCGCTTTCGGCACCTTTGCCGGTCATCGCCGTCGCGGCGATCTGCTCGAGCACGTCGGTGTCGTCCTCGTCGACGTCGATGGCGATCTCTTCGAGCGCGTCGATCGCTTCCTCGGCGGCCTCTCGATACCCCTGTGCGAGGGTGGTCGCGTGAATGTCCTGGTCGAGGAGGTCCTCGGCCTGACTGAGGAGCTCGCCGGAGATGACGACGGCACTCGTCGTGCCGTCACCGACCTCTTCTTCCTGTGTCTCGGCGACTTCGACGATCATGTCGGCTGCGGGGTGGTCGATCTCCATCTCCGAGAGCAGGGTGACACCGTCGTTCGTGACGATGACGTTCCCCGAGGAGTCGACGAGCATCTTGTCCATCCCCTTCGGGCCGAGCGTCGTCCGAACCGATTCGGCGACCGCTTTCCCGGCCTGTACGTTCATGGACTGTGCGTCCTCTCCGGAGGTGCGCTGGCTGTCCTCCGAGAGTACGATAAGGGGCTGGTTGCCCATCTGCTGTTGAGCCATAGTCACCCGAAGGATTGATTGTGATTCTATATAACTCTTTTGCTGCCGGTCGAATGGGAACACTCGATCGCCCCCTCGTCTGCCGGTTTCGGATTCCTATGTATCGGGTATTTATACCGCTAATTCTCGAGAACGTACGATTGGTTGACGCGCCGGCAGCGACTCGCGTGGCGGGAGACAAAATCAGGCGGACCGGCAGCGCTCATGCGGTTCGAATCCCATCTCGTGTTCCGTTACAAATCGGAAACGGAGGGCGAGCAGGAGAACTTAGGACTGGCCGCCGGGGAACCGGTGGTACTCCAGCCCCTGGTGTTTCATCTCGTTGTGTTTCTCCTCGAGGAAGGAGTAGACCGCACCGTGGGGGGCCCCATCCAGCAGCATTTCGGCGGCGCTGCGGACGGCGTCGACCTCCTGTGGTGCGCCGATGACGCCGAGCGTCGAGCCGTAGATGACGACGTCGGCACCAGTGAGTTCTTCCATCAGTTCGCGGGTCCGACCACCTTCGCCGATGAGTCGGCCCTTCTTGCGTTTCATGTCGTTTTTGTTGCGTGCGGCGGCGTCGATGTCGACGACGTCGAACAACATCATGTCGTCCTCGAGCAGTCGCAGGGCGTCCTCGGGAGCGAAGCCGCGACCGATGGCGCGGACGATCTCGGGACCTTTGAGTCCGAGCACGGGATCGCCGACGGCTTCGACGGCGACGGAGCCGTTCTCCGAGTCGATGTCGAGTCGCACTTCGGCTTCCGCCTCGATCTCGCGCATCGTCTCGCCTCCTTCGCCAATAAGAACGCCGATGCGGTCCTGCGGAATCTTCACGTGCTGCATACAGTCCGTTACTGGCTGGGTGAGGTTAAGACCTTGGTCCGGCCCCACTGAATGCGTGTGTTGAACCCACGCATTCGGCTGTTTGGGACGACAGCTATGTTTCGTACTCCGGGCGTCCTGTCGGATCTGTCTCTGTTACCGAGCTGCAGCGATCAGTCTCGAGACGGGTCCGGCTCCGGGCTCGTGACGAACTCGAGGAGGTCGTCTTCGGTCACGTCCAGTCCCTGTCGGGAGAAAAACGAGGCGACGTTTCGGCAATCGCGTTCCAAAAAGTCGCGACTGTTGGGGTGGTGGACGGTGACGGCCTGCCCGAGGTCGATGAGCACGAGTTGGCCCTCAGTCTCGTCGAAAACGACGTTGTACTCGCTCAAGTCGCCGTGGATCAGTCCAGCCGAGTAGAGCCGGCGCATGTACTCGCGCATGACCTCGTAAGCGGTCTGGGGGTTCTCGATGTGGACCTCGCCGAGGCGTTTCGCGCGACCGTCCTCGGTGCCGATGTACTCCATGACTAAGACGTTGCGCTCGGTCGCGATCGGTTCGGGCACCCGCACCCCGGCTGCTTTCGCTCGCCGGAGGTTCGCCAGTTCCTTTTTCGTCCACGCGAGGACGACGTCTTTCTTCTGACCGCCCAGTCCTTCGAAGCGGGGATCGCCCTCTAAGTAGTCGCGCATCTGCCGGAAGTTCGAAGCGTTGATCCGGTAGATCTTGACCGCGACTTCGCGATCGTCACCCAATGCGTGATAGACGTTCGCCTCCTTGCCCGTCGAGAGCGGCCCGCCGAAGGCCTCGACGTAGCCGTCTTGGACCAGTTTGTACAGTGCTGCGAACGTCGCATCGTCGAACACAGATTGCTCGACTTTGAACTGGTCGGCGTCTTTGATTCGCTCCTCGAACTGTTCGAACTCCCGGTCGCGCTTGCGGGCGATCCGATCCGCTTCGGTATCTGAGACGTCGATCTCTTCCCACTCGTCGCCCGGGCTGTCGACCTCTTCGAGATCGACCAGTCCGAATTCCGTTCCCTGTCCCATCTATTCGGCTCTACGGGTCGAGCGTGGGTAAATACTGGGACTCGTTCGAAGACCCCGCTGGCGTCGACGACAGTCATACGGACGCCTGTCAGTCAGTGCTGGCGCGACCGCGAGTCTCCCTGCGGTCGCGCCGATAACTCGTGACAGCAGATCGTATCAGGCGACCCCCAGGCACACTTTTTGCGACGTCGGTGGTAGCATCGACTGTGAGTAACTCGACCGAACGCCGCCCTGCGGGGATCGAGCGATGACGAGCCACGACATAACCCTCGAGCGGCTCGACGGCCCGAACCGGACGATCGAGGTTGCCGACGACGAGACGGTCCTCGAGGCGGCCCAGCGGGCGGGCGTCCGGCTGCCGTACGACTGCCGGAAGGGGACCTGCATCACCTGCGTCGGCCGGCTGCTCGCGCTTGAGGACGGAGTGTCCGAATCCGACGCGAGCGGAGCGGAGCAGCCACGCGACACCGACGCGTTCACCTATCGGCGTCCCCCGGCGGCGCTGACCGACCGCGAGCGGACCGACGGCTACGTCCTGTTGTGTATCGCGTCCCCGCGAACCGACTGCCGCATCGAGGTCGGCCCGAGGGTACGTGCCGAAGTCGGCGACAGCCCCTGGTCGTAGCTTCTGTACCTTCCCGTCACGTCCCCTCGGGTCAGATTTATACCCGTGTTTGTGGTTGGCGACGCCATGAGTGATAGTCCCACGCAAGGAAGCGCACAACCGGAGCACGACCACGAGCACCACCACAACCACGAGGGACCTGGGTACGCGACGCCACAGGCCGCGATCGAGGAGGGCGGTCGGGAGAAGCTGGCCTACGTGATGAGCCTCTACGTCGGCACTGACGTCGACGCGCCGGACTTCGTGGCAGTCGTCGACCTCGATCCCGAGTCGGACACGTACTGTGAAATCGTCGACCGCATCGAGATGCCAAACCGCGGTGACGAACTCCACCACTTCGGGTGGAACGCCTGCTCGTCGTCGTGTCACATGGAGGGCCTCGAGCGCCAACACCTGATCGTCCCCGGTCAGCGTTCCTCGCGGCTCCACGTGATCGACGCGGCGGACCGGCGCAATCCCGAACTGGTCGAGGTGATCGAACCCGAGGAGGTCTTCGAGTACGATCTCTCGGCCCCGCACACAGTTCATTGCGTTCCGGACGGACAGATTCTGATCAGCATGCTCGGCGACGCCGACCTTCCCGGCGGCTTCCTCGAGTTGAACGAGGACTTCGAGATCGAGGGCCGGTGGGAGCCTCCGGGCGAGATCGAGATGAACTACGACTACTGGTATCAGCCCCGCCAGAACGTGATGGTCTCGACTGAGTGGGCCGCGCCGAAGACCTACTATCCGGCCTTCGACTTAGAGGACGTCGAGGAGGGCAAGTACGGCCAGAAGATCCACTTCTGGGACTGGGAGGATGGCACCGTCGAACAGACGATCGACCTCGGCGAGGAAGGCCAGATTCCACTCGAGGTACGATTCCTCCATACGCCCGAATCGACGCACGGCTTCGTCGGGACTGCACTCTCGTCGAACATGTTTCACTTCTGGCGCGACGAGGAGGCTGGCGAGTACCGCGCCGAGAAGGCGATCGACTTCGAGGCCCGCGAGCATCCCGACTGGGATATGCCCGTTCCCGGCCTGACGACGGACATCCTGATCTCGCTGGACGATCGCTACCTGTTCGGCTCGAACTGGCTCCACGGCGAGGTCTGGATGTACGACATCTCGGACCCGTCGAACCCACGACGGGCCGACTCGTTGTCGGTCGGCGGCACCTTCGGCGACGTCCGGGAAGTCCAGGGACGGGAAATCGTCGCTGGTCCGCAGATGCTGCAACTCTCGCTGGACGGCGAGCGACTCTACTGGACCACCTCGCTGTTCTCCTCGTGGGACGACCAGTTCTACCCCGAGGAGGCCGAACGTGGCTCGGTAATGTTGAAAGCCGATGTCGATCCCCGAACGGGCACCCTCGAGCTCGACGAAGACTTCCTCGTCGACTGGGGCGAATGCCCGGCGGGTCCAGCCCGCGCCCACGAGATCCGCTGGCCCGACGGCGACTGCACGAGCGACGTCTGGCAGTGACCGGGCCGATGGACCGTCACGAGATTCGTCTCGAGTGGCCTACCGGTCGGACGCGGACGCTCGCGGTCCGCGAAGACGAGACGGTTCTCGAGGCGGCCGGACGCGATGGGATCGGACTGCCCTATGGCTGTCGAACCGGTGCCTGTGGGACCTGTGCCGGTCGGCTGCTCGAGGCCACCGGACACGAGTCAGACGACCGCACTCTCGACGTCGACGACGCGTTCGCGTATCGCCGGTGCCAGCGAGCACTGAAGGACCGACACCGGGCGGACGGCTACGTCCTGCTGTGTGTCGCCGAGCCGCGGGCCGACTGCCGACTCGCCGTCGGCCCGAGCGTGCACACCGAACTGGTCGAGAACCCGTGGAAGTAACCCGCTAGACTGTCTCGAGACGATCGCTGGCGGCTCGGCCACGCCCGGTCAGTTAGCATTAACCGGGGCGAGACGCTACCCTCGAGCGATGCCAGTCGCCGACGAGAACGCGGACGAGGACAACCCCTATCTCCGGGAGCCACCGACCGATTTCGACCCGGTCGAGGAACTCTCAGAGACAGAGGCCGAACGCCAAGTCGAGCACCTCCGGGAGGCCATCCGCGTCCACGACCGCCGGTACTACGTCGAACACGAGCCGCTGATCGCGGATCGGACCTACGACACGCTTTTCGCTCGCCTGCAAGACCTCGAGCAGGAATTCGACCTCGCCCATCCCGACAGCCCCACGCGAAGCGTCGGCGGCGAGCCGCTCGAGGCGTTCGAGACGGTCGACCACGTCGCGCCGATGCTGTCGATCGACGCGAGCGGTGAGGCCGAGGACGTTCGAGCGTTCGCCGACCGCGTCCAACGCGAAGTCGGGACCGTCCGGTACGTCTGCGAACCCAAGTTCGACGGCGTCTCCATGGAGTTCGTCTACGAGGACGGTCGACTCGAGCGCGCCGTGACCCGCGGGGACGGGCGAGAGGGTGACGACGTGACGGCCAACGCGCGCACTATCGGCTCCGTCCCGCAGCGACTCCACGGCGACCACCCCGAGTTCCTCGCGGTGCGGGGCGAGGTCTACATGCCCAAAGACGCCTTTCAGGAGTACAACCGCGAGCGCATCGAGCGTGGCGATGAGCCCTTCGCGAATCCCCGCAACGCTACCGCTGGCACGATCCGCCAACTCGATCCGTCGGTCGTCGCCGAGCGCCCGCTTTCTGTCTTCTTCTTCGACGTGCTCGAGGCCAGCGAACTCGCGGATAGCCACCAGGCCGAACTCGAGTCCTTCCCCGACTATGGCCTGCGGATAAACGACCGCGTCGAGGTCGTCGGCGAAAGCGCGGAACGGAGTTCCGCGGACGAGTCGAGCGGCGATGAGCCGCGAGACCCGATCGAGGGCGCGATCGACTACCGTGATCGGATGCTCGAAGCCCGCGACGATCTGGACTACGAGATCGACGGTGTCGTGATCAAGGTCGACGACCGCGAGGCCCGCGAGGAACTCGGTCGGACGGCCCGCCACGACCGCTGGGCGTACGCCTACAAGTTCCCCGCCCGCGCGGAGGTGACCACGATCGCAGACGTTGCCGTTCAGGTCGGTCGAACGGGCCGACTGACACCCGTGGCCCTGCTCGAGCCGGTCGATGTCGGCGGCGTCACCGTCTCGCGGGCGAGCCTGCACAACCCCGCGGAGATCGCCGAGAAGAACGTCAACGTCGGCGACACGGTCCGCGTCCAGCGGGCCGGCGACGTGATCCCCTATGTCGAGGAGGTCGTCGAAAAGGGTAGCGAGGGCCACTACGAACTGCCAGACACCTGCCCGGTCTGTGACAGCCCCGTCGAGCGCGACGGGCCGATTGCCTTCTGTACCGGTGGCCTGGGATGTGACGCTCAGCTGCGCCGGTCGATCGAGTACTACGCCGGTGACGACGGCCTCGACCTCGAGGGCCTCGGCGAGAAAAGCGTCCGCCAACTCGTCGACGCCGGGCTCCTCGAGTCCGTCGCCGACCTCTATGCCCTCGAGCGCGACGACCTGACCGACCTCGAAGGCTGGGGCGAGCAAAGCGCTGACAACCTCCTCTCAGAAATCGAGGCCAGCCGCGAGCCGCCGCTTCCCGATTTTATCTCGGCGCTTGGTATCCCCCACGTCGGCCCGACGACGGCCCGCGAACTCGTAGGCGAGTTCGGGACGTTTGGGACATTCCGCGAGGCCGCCGCGGCCGACCCCGACCGACTCGAGGACGTCGACGAGATCGGCGACACCGTCGCCGAGACGATCCACGACTTCTTTACGAGCGACGCTAACGCCGCCGTCGTCGACGACATCCTCGAACACGTCTCGCCACAGGAAGCCGACACCGATGCTGGCGGCGACGAACTCGACGGGCTCACGTTCGTCTTTACGGGCTCGCTCGAGGGGATGACCCGCAGCGAAGCGCAGGAAACGGTCGAAGCACACGGCGCGAACGCGACGAGCAGCGTCTCGGGAAACACGGACTACCTCGTCGCCGGCTCGAATCCGGGCGCGACGAAACGGGAGGACGCACAGGACAACGGCGTCCCGATCGCCGACGAAGACGAGTTCCGGACGCTGCTCGCTGATCGCGGCGTGACGCTCGAGTGACCGTTCGGGAACCCGTTTCTCGAGGTCAGCGAACCGAGGCGGTGTCGGTTACTCGACCCGAACGAGTCGCTCGTTCCAACACTCCTGACAGGTCGTGTCGTTGGTCTCGTACGTACAGCCGCAGTTCGTACACCGGTAGATCTCCGCCGGGGTCGTCCGAAACAGCCGTCTTAGGTGCGTTACCAGGAAACTCATGTCGGCCAGTAGTGTGTCAGCTACGAGTTCGAGCAGTCAGCGATCCATTATAAGTTTCGTGGTTGTTACGATTCGACTGACACGAACTCGAACCACTGCTTCGGCGCGCACACGACTGGGTTCGGACCGGATCGCCACCATCGGGAGTCATCCACGACGGACGACGAACACGAAGACTGCGATCACCGCAGCGATCACGCCGACGATCGTCGGGACGAGCTGTCCCGATCCCCACTCCCACCCGAGAAACTGCGTGCCGACGAACGCGACGAGCGCGAAGACGATACCGATCGCTGTGATGACCGGCGACGACTTCCATCCGAACGATCGTGCCATAGTTGAATGTGAACGCACCGACACATTAGTGTCCGGGTCGAACCTGTCGGACGGTCGCTCAGCTCGGTAATCGTTCGGCGATAACCGACAGCGACTCCGGACCCTGTGCCTCCCCTTCGAGATCCGGCAGCGTCACGACCTCGAGCTCGGGGAACGTCTCGTGAATCTCGGCGAGGCGCTCCTCGTGGCGCGCCTGTCGGGACTGACAGCGCGGACAGCCCTCGTGTGGGTCCTCGAGCACTCGATTGACGATCACGCGCTCGACAGGTACGTCAGCCTCGCGCAGTCGCGTGACGAGTCGTTCGGATTCCGCGATGGCCATCGCCTCCGGGATGAGCACCACGCGAAACTCGGTACGTGCTGGATCGACCAGTACGTCACGAGCACGCTCGAGGCGGGCCTGAAACGACTCGAGACTCTCGTCATCGCCGTCGGTCCCAAACATCGACAGCGGCCCGAACATCGCCGTGCGGGCAGCCGAGCCGATCCGGCGAGCCTGCCCGCGTAGCGACTGGGCCGTCTCGAGCGCACGCCCCATGACGCCGGGCATGTCGAACAGCCGGAGGGTGTGCCCCGTCGGCGCGGTATCGAGGACGACGACGTCCCACTCGCCGGAGTCGACGTACTCGACCAGCAAGTCGAGCGCTGCGATTTCGTCGCTGCCGGCCGGCATGCCCCCGGAAAAGAGCTGTTCGATCTCCGCATCCGAGAGACTGATCCCGGCGCTGCGCAGATCGGCTGCCAGCGCACGTGCCATTTTTTCGTATCGTTCCTGTTGCGTTTCAGGGTCGATCTCGACGGCCCACAGTTCAGCTGCGTGGTTCGTCTCTGGCTCGAGCGCTCCAGCGAGCTTGAGTTCGGTCGGCTCCGGTCCGATGTCGGCTTCGATGGAGTCGGATAGCGAGTGGGCGGGATCGGTCGAGACGACGAGTGTTCGCTTGCCTGCAGCGGCCAGCGAGAGCCCAGTCGCCGCCGCACAGGTCGTCTTCCCAACGCCACCCTTGCCGCCGTAGCAGATGCAGTCAGTCACGGCCACGGATACCACGATCGATGATATAAACGGTCTCCCGAAAACAGATGCTGCCGTTTCGATCGGGGCCGAGCGGTTAGATGTCGACCCGATCGAACCGATAGAGTGCGACGGCCAGCGGGATGGCGATCCAGAACAGCAGGATCAGGAGGGAGAACCAGTCTTCCAGATAGAACGGCAGTCCATCGGGGAACGCAGCCGTCGGGAACCGTGTCCCGATCCGGTCACTGGAGAGGGCGCTAAACAGCGTGATCGTGTTCTGATAGGCGTTCCCCGGATCGATCATGTCGATAAACAGCGCCCAGTCGGGAAGTCGGGTCGTCTCGATCTGTTGGCCGGTGAAGTTCGTCGTCGTGTAGGTGACGCCCTCGATGAAGCCACGTTGCATCAGGAGGCCGAGTGCCGTTCGGATCGAGTTCCAGACGATGTAGAACAGGACGAAGATGCCAAACATCGCCGCGCCGGCCATCGTCGTCGACCGGGTCAGCGACGACAGCGAGACGGCGAGACTCATGTACGCGAGCCCGTAGACGATCGTCATCGCGAGGAAGGCGATGTACGCGGGGAAGGAAAACTCCGAGACCGCGAACACGACGGCGACCATCGCGATAAGGAAGCCGATGAGCAACGAGAGCGAGAGCACGGCCGTCCGACCGAGCAGCTTGCCCAGCAGCACGTCTTTCCGAGAGTGAGGCAGCGACAGTAAGATCTTGATGCTACCCGCTTCGCGCTCGCCGGCGATGGCCTTCCAGCCGAGGAGCAGCGCGATCAGTGGGATGATCAGCTTACAGACTTGACTGACGAGGGCGATGAAGCTGATCGTCGTAAAGTTGTCCGGATTCGCCCACGAGATGAATCCGGCCAAAGCAGCCATCAGCGTAAAGAAGAACGCGCTCAGGCCCCAGAACAGCCACGAGCGAACTGCATCCTGAAAGTCCTTCTTCGCGATCGTGCGGACGCTCTCTGTGTCGATCGAACTCGCGGGCGACCCGCTCGAGCCTGCCGTCGTGGTTTCGGTACTCATCGCGCGTGCACCTCCGTCTCCGCGCCGGTCGTATACGACTGGAAGACGTCCTCGAGCGAGGCTTCGGTCGTTTCGAAGTCACGGACCTCGATGCCGCGGTCCTCGAGCGCCGAGAGGACGGTCGTCTTCGAGCCGTCGACGGTGACGACGATCGTCGGCGGCGTGTGGTCGTCGACGGTGGCGTCGGCCACGTCGGGCAGCGAGCGAACTGCCTGCAGGGCGTCGTCGTCGATCCGGTCGACAGTAACCTGCAGCGTCGTGCCGTTCCCGAGGGAGTCACGCAGCCCCTCGACGGAGTCGACGGCGACCATCTGGCCATCACGCAGAATGCCGACCCGGTCACAGACCGCCTCGACCTGTTCCATGCTGTGACTCGAGAAGAAGACGGTCGCGCCGCGTTCGTTCTCCTTACGGACGATCTCGCGCATTTCGAGGGCCCCGTTCGGGTCGAGGCCGGTGGAAGGCTCGTCTAGAATCAGCAAGTCGGGCTCGCCGACCAGCGCCATCGCGAGCATGAGCCGCTGGGCCATCCCTTTCGAGTAGCCACCGGCCTTCCGATCGATCGCGTCGACCAGTCCGACGCGCTCGAGCAGCGCTTCGGGGTCGTCGGCGGCGTCTTTCGAGTCGATGACGAACTCGAGGTGCTGGCGGGCGGTCAGGCGATCGTACAACTCGACGCCTTCGGGGAGCACGCCGGTTCGCTGGCGGATCTCCCGGCTCTGTCGCTGGGCGTCCATTCCGAGGACGCTGGCCGAGCCCGACGTCGGGCGAACGAAATCGAGGAGGACGTTGATCGTCGTCGACTTGCCGGCGCCGTTTGGCCCGAGAAAGCCGAACACCTCGCCGTCCTCGACCTGGAAGGAGAGCGCTTCGAGTGCGACGGTCTGACCGAACCGCTTGGTCAGCTCGTCGACTGTGATAGCGGGCATGGCTGTGTGGTCGGAGCGGTGCCGGATAAGGTTTGTGCCACCCGAATCCAGGCTGAATTCATTGGTTTCAGGCGGTATAATGGCTATTCGGGAGTTAAACGGACGCTGCAGATCAGATCGGATCGTCCGGATCGTACCATTGGTTTCAGGCGGTATAATGGCTATTCGGGAGTTAAACGGGCCGCTGTAGATCAGATCGGCTCGTCCGGATCGTACCGGTCGGCGGTCCGTTCGACCTCCGTAGCGTAGCGTTCGCGGGTTTCCTTGTCCGGCACCGTCTCGAGTTCCTCTTCGGGAATCTCGACCGCTGCGGTGACCTGTGGGCCGGTCCGCAACGCCGTCGATGATCGCTGGCGCTGCTGATAGCGCGAGCCGTCCGGCGTCGCGTAGACCAGCGTGACGAAATCGCGGTCGCCCAGTTCCCGTTCGACCAGCCAGCACTGGACCGTCGAGTCACTCATAGCCCGCGGTTTGGGATCGAGCACCGAGAATGTACCGCGTTTGCGCCGCCTCGAAAGGACAGCCTACGGGTGCGAACGACGACCGTACACGCGCGAACGACACCCATACGCCGCTGAACGAGCCCCGACGTACTTGGTGGTCGGCGGTGGACGGGAGACGACCACCGATGACCAGCCGGACCGACCGCATAGACGAGTGGCGCGAGCACGTCGACGAATTGTGTTACGACGGCGAACACGTCGAACATCGCGTCGACCTCGAGCGCGCGACGGTCGTCGTCACGACGCAGCGCGTGCTGGCGTTCGTTCCCCACACTGCTGGCCCGGCCTTTCGCCACGTCGATCGACCGAACGTCGGGACCGTGACCGTCGAAACGTCACAGCGACTGGCCGTCCTCTGTGCGGGGGTCATCGCCGCGTTCGCCGGCGTCGCCACGCTCGAGATGGCGACCAGCGTCGGCGTCTCGTCGGTCGTTCCGACCGCCGACCTCGAGGGGATCGCGCCCCTGCCCGGCTCCGGTCTGCTCGTCGGTTTCGTCGAGGCGGTGCTCGCGGCCATCGAAACGGTTCTGTTACTGCTGCAGTGGAGCGCCCTCCTGGTCGGCGCCGCCGCACTCGTCGTCGCCGTCGGTCTCATCGCATACTACGTTCGCTCGCGCACGCGGCTGCTCGTCGTCCGCGTCAGCGGTGACGATGACCTCGCGATTCCCGTTCGCGGACCCGATCTCGAGGACGAACTGGCCGCTGACCTCGAGGCTGCGATCCGGCCAGCGTCGAAATCGGAACCGATACTCGAGAGCGAGGATGGCCAGCGCGCCAGCAACCGGAACTGGGCCGAGGTCGATCACGAGGAGTCAGGCTAAAACCGTCCCGCTCCGTAGGGCCGCCGATGAACGCCGATGGGGTTCGCGAGCGCGCCGGATCGCTGCCGCGAGAGCCCGGCGTCTACCAGTTTCGGGCGGGTGAGACGACCCTGTACGTCGGGAAGGCAGTCGACCTTCGGGACCGGGTGCGGTCCTACGCTGACCCGCGCAGCGCGCGGATTGGACGGATGGTCGATCGAGCCGACGACATCGAGATCGCCGTCACCGACACCGAGACGCAGGCGCTGTTGCTCGAGGCGAACCTGATCAAGCGCCACCAGCCCCGCTATAACGTCCGGCTGAAAGACGACAAGTCCTATCCGATGGTCCAGGTGACCGACCACGACGCGCCGCGGATCGAGGTCACCCGCGATCCCGACGAGTCCGCGACCGTCTTCGGCCCCTACACCAGCAAGCGCCAGGTCGAGACCGTCGTGAAGGCGCTGCGCGAGACCTACGGAATCCGGGGCTGTTCGGACCACAAGTACGCGGGCCGCGACCGACCGTGTCTGGACTACGAGATGGGGCTATGTACCGCCCCCTGTACCCGCGAGATCGATCTCGCGAGCTACCGCGAGGACGTCACCGCCGTCGAACGCTTTCTCGAGGGTGAGACGGGAATCCTCGCCGACCCGTTGCGCCGGGAGATGGAAGCCGCTGCGGAAGCACAGCAGTTCGAGCGCGCGGCGAACCTGCGGGACCGGCTCGAGACCGTCGACGCGTTCCACGGCGAGGGCGGCGAGGCGGTCCAGTCGGTCGGCGACGAGCGAGCCGTCGATGTCCTCGGCGTCGCCATCGAAGGCGAGGACGCCACCGTCGCCCGCCTGCGCGCCGAGGACGGCAAGCTGGTCGATCGGGATCGGCATACGCTCGAGGCCCCCGGCTCTGCGGGCGCGACCGGCGAGGACGAGGGCGTTGCGAGCGTCCTCGCCGCCTTTATCGTCCAGTACTACGCCGAGCGCGACCTGCCAGATGCCCTGCTGTTGCCCGAGCGCCACGACGACGAAGAGGTCGCGTCCTGGCTCGCAACCGAGGGCATCGCGGTTCGCGTCCCGGGTGCCGGCCGGGAGGCCAAGCTGGTCGACCTCGCGCTGAAAAACGCCCGGCGCAACGTCGGTCGGCGCGACGAGTGTAGCATGCTCGCGGACGCGCTCGAACTCGACACCGCCCGGCGGATCGAAGGGTTCGACGTGAGCCACGCCCAGGGAACGGCAGCGGTCGGCAGTAACGTCACCTTTGTCGACGGCAGCGCCGAAAAAGCATATTATCGACGGAAGAAGCTCACCGACCAGAACGACGACTACGACAACATGCGTGCCCTGCTCGAGTGGCGCGCGACGCGAGCAGTCGAGGGCCGCGACGACCGGCCCGACCCCGATCTGTTGCTGATCGACGGCGGGGAAGGCCAACTCGAGGCGGCCCGCGACGCGCTCGCCGACGTGGGCTGGGACGTGCCGGCGGTCGCGTTGGCGAAAGCCGAGGAGCGAGTGATCACTCCCCGGCGGACGTTCTCATGGCCGAGCGACGCGCCACACCTGCACCTCCTCCAGCGCGTCCGTGACGAGGCCCACCGCTTTGCGGTGCAGTATCACCAGACCGTCCGCGACGAGGTGAAGACGGTGTTAGACGACGTCGATGGGGTCGGCCCCGAGACCCGGAAACGGCTGCTGGGCCGCTTCGGTAGTGTCGAGAACGTCCGCGAGGCGAGCCTCGAGGATCTCCGGAGCGTCGAGGGGATCGGCGAGAAGACCGCCGAGACGATCAAGTCGCGACTCTGAGATGGACCTGTCAGCGGATTCCGGTCCAGCAGACCGTCTGAATCTGCTCGCGAACCGTCTCACCGTGGTGAGGTCCGTAAATAGCGATCGCTGCTGGCTGAGAACTGTCGGACGAGAGTCGCGGGTTGACCGCTCAAAACTCGTAGTGAGCGATCTCCCGTGAGTTGCAGTTCGGGCACTGTTCGAGGTCAGGCGCGAGCTTCGTCCCACAGTTTCGGCATTCGTACAGCCCCGTGTCGTTTGTTTTCCCGCGCAGTGTTCTAAGCACACCCATCTTTGATCCCCCTTATCCAGAGGTTCGGCGTGTACAACCATTAACATTGTCGAGGGTTGGAGTGAGACTCACGTTCGCTCGACAATCGGTGTGAAAGACCGCTCGGAACGACTGCATCGAGACACATACTGGTGGTGGGGTCGTCGTGTGACCGGGACGGTCGTGGCGACGACAACTGGCGAAACGACGGGCATAGCGACCTCCGCTATCGTCGAATACCACCCACAGCGAACCCGTTGCGACAGCAAGGACAGGACTATCCCCGCGCACATCCATGTGTGTGTATGGCAGACGAAGACGACCTCGAGGACCTGCTCGAGGAATTGGATAGTCAGGGAGATCTCGAGACTGCCGAACAGGTGCTGTCGCTGCGGATCGAAAAACGACGCTACGACAAGCCGGTGACGATCATCGAGGGGTTCGACCTGTCGAAATCGGAACTCGAGTCGACCGCCTCGGGTCTCAAGAGCGCGCTGGGGACCGGTGGGACGGTCACCGATGGCCGAATCGAACTGCAGGGCGATCACCGTGGCCGCGTGCCCGATCTCCTGCGCGATCGGGGCTTCGAGATTCGCGAGTGAACGATTCCCACGACCGATCGGCGACTAGCTGATCGGATGTTTCCTTTTGATGGTACGGAGTTATTTATACTCGACATTCAATAATGAGGTATGGACATTCGATCCGCGACACCCGACGATTTCGAGGCGATTACCGCAGTCGCTCGCGAAACCTGGCACGCCACCTACGACGAACTCGAGGCCGACATGATCGACCAAACCGTCGACGACTGGTACACCGACGACTCGATGCCACTCGAGGCGCCCGGCACGATCGTGCTCGTCGCCGAAGAAGACGGCGAACTCGTCGGCTTTACCCACGCCGTTGCCCAGGGCGACAAAGCTGACATCCTTCGGCTGTACGTCCACCCCGACCACCAGAACGAGGGGATCGGGTTGGCCCTTCACGAGCGGCTGATGAAAGAAATCGAATCCTACGACGTCGATCGCGTCAGATCGTTCGACTTCGCGTTCAACGACGCCAGTCGCGCGTTCTACGAAGGGCTCGGCTTCGAACAGACCGACGAAGGCGAGGTCGAAATCGACGGCGAGTACTACTTTGAGGCCGTCTACACGCACGACGTATCGTAGCCAACGAGATCACCTAACTGAGATGGTGTAACTCCTTTGCTGCTCGCTGTCGTAACACACAGTATGGAGATCCGACCAGCGAGCCACGACGACCGCGACCAGATCAGAGCCGTCGCCCGCGAGACCTGGCACGATACCTACGACGAACTCGATGCCGAGACCATCGACGAGACCATCGACGAGTGGTACAGTGACGAGGCACTCGAGACGGCATTGACGAAACCCGGTACGGCGTTTCTCGTCACGGAAGCCGACGGCGAAATCGTCGGCTTTACCCACGGCGTCGTCTCCGAGGACGAAGGCGATGTCCTGCGCATGTCCGTCCATCCGGACCATCAGAACGAGGGCATCGGCACCGCACTCTACGAGCGACTGCGCGAGGACTTACAGGACTTCAACATGGAGCGTATGCGCGCGATCGATCTCGCCTCGAACGAGGGCGGTCGCGAGTTCTACGAAACCCATGGCTTCGAGCCGACCGACGAGGACGACGTCGAAATCGGCGGCGAAAAGCGACGTGAGGTCGTCTACACGCTCGAGCTATAATCCACCGGGAACGAACCGACGGATCGGGTCGCCTCCTATGACCGGTTGGCGATTCCGATGTTGAGGTCGTCGTTCGAACAGGATAGTTCGACGAGCTGTCCGGTAAACCACAGCGTCCGCTTGTCCCCGCCCGGGACGAAGAGGCTCCGGCTCGAGGGGAGGTTGGCCGGCGTCGCGACGTATCTGTTCTCGCCGACCCGACCTGTGACGCGGACCGTCACGCGGCCACCGCCGCCGGAACACGCCTGTACTGTCACCGCACCGGTCGACCAGTCGTCTGCCGTCAGTGCCGCGTCGTTGCAGCCGCGGGTCCGGATGGTTCCATCGCCCTGTGCTGTGCCCGTCTCCGTCAGAGCTGTCGCGCCCGTCAGCGCCCCGATCGCGCCGAGCAACGTCCGTCGGCGTGGGAACGTCCCGTCACGCTCACTCGAGTCGGACGGATTGTCATTGGTCATTGTGAGCTCCACCCATTGGCTATGGCTCGAAACATGAAATACCGCTGTTACGGTTCAACGAACTGGTATCGCGCTGAACGAAATTCGGGTGTTGAAATCGCACGGTAGCGATGTTACATCGACCGATCGGGGATGTCCTTGCAAATGCACCGCAGGGACGCAAGTGAGTCGGTGTCGTGTCTATAGCTAGCACGATGGGGACGAAAACGCCGAGCGAGGCCGACATCCTGCGACCGATCGGATCGACATCAAGAACGTACTTCATCATGGTCGCCATCGCGGGACTGGCGTTTGTCGCCTTTCTCTTGGGATGGGCCTACCAGCTTCAGGAAGGGCTGGTCGTCACTGCCCTCGGTGACTGGGGCAGCGGCGGTGGCGCCACGTGGGGGATCTACATCGGCGCGTTCATCTGGTGGGTTGGGATCGCCCACGGCGGGATCATCCTCTCGGCTGCCGTTCGGCTGCTGGGGATGGACCGGTATATGCCGGTCGCGCGCCTCGCCGAATTGCTGACGATCAGCGGACTCTCCGCGGCGGGCTTCTATATTATCGTCCACCTCGGTCGGCCCGATCGAATGGTCACCAGCGTCATCGGCCACTACCACATCACGGTCCACGGCTCGCCGCTGGTGTGGGACGTGACCGTCATCACGGCCTACTTCGTGTTGACGGCGACCTACCTCGGGCTCACGCTTCGATACGACGTGGCCCGGCTGCGCGATCAGCTGCCCGATCGGCTCGATCCGATCTATCGGGCCATGACGATCGGCTACACGAAAAAAGAAGACGCGATCATCGAGCGCATGGTCTGGTGGATCGCGCTCGCGATCATTATCATGGCGCCGCTGTTGCTCCACGGTGGCGTCATCCCGTGGCTGTTCGCCGTGTTACCGAACTATCCGACCTGGTTCGGCGGCGTGCAGGGGCCGCAGTTTCTCACGATCGCACTCACGTCAGCCATCAGCGGCGTGATCATCCTCTCGTTCGCGTTCCGGCGCGCGTACGATTGGGATCACATCATCACTGATGACATCTTCCGCGGACTGTTGCTGTGGCTCGGGTTCTTTTGTCTCCTCTTCCTGTGGCTGCAACTCCAGCAGAACATCACTGGCCTCTTCAAGGCCCCTGTCGACTTGACTATTGCAGCCATCGCCAGAGCCACCAACCCCATATACATCACGTCGATGTCGCTGGTCTTCCTGACGCTGTCGTACATTTTCGCTCAGTCGATCCGGCCGGCGCTGTTCACCAAGCGGCGGGCCGTCATCGCTGGCCTCGCCGTCCTCACCGCGACGATCCTCGAGAAAGTCCTGTTCGTCGTCGAGGGGTTCTTACACCCCACCTTCGACATCTACGAGGCCGTTCCAGGCGTCTACGTCCCAGGGTTGATCGAGGTCCTGTCGATTCTCGGAACGATCGGCATGGTCTGTTTGTTCTTCCTCACCGTCGCCAAGATCTTCCCAGTGGTCGAACTCCACGCGATCGAACACCTGCGTGACGGCCACGAGTCGATCAACGACCACGAGTAGCGGCGAGCAGTCCCCGTTTTCGCGTTCTATCGACCGGCTGAAAGCGGAATCTGTGGGTCCTCGAGCCGCCGGTAGACCACCAGCAGCTATTTACCTGATGGTGCTAAAGCTGTTTTTAGAGATGTCTAAACTTTACCCGACCATCGATCAACCTGCGAGTGAGGTGCGATGAACGAGCTGCTGGACGTGTTGTTCGCGTCGCTCCGGGACGGCTACGTCCAGGTGAGCGCGTTCGTTGCGGTGACGGTGCTTGCGTTCGGGCTGGTCCAGTATCGGACCGACGGCGCGCTCATCAGCGCGATCGAGGACAACGAGCGACTGCAGGTGCTCTTCGGCGGGCTGCTAGGACTGACGCCCGGCTGTGGCGGCGCGATCGTCGTCATGCCGCTGTACGTCCGTGGGACAGTCAGTTTCGGGACCGTCGTCGCGACGCTCGGCGCGACTGCGGGTGACTCGGCGTTCGTCATCCTCGCGCTCGCCCCCGAAGCCGCGCTCTACGCCTACGCTATCGCCTTTGCGGCCTCCGTCGCGACCGGCTATCTCGTCGATTCCGTCGGCCTCGGCGTCTCGCGGGTCGACGCTGCCGTCGCGCGACTCTCGCCTGCCGCGCGGCCCGACGGCGGTACTGCCGTCAACGGCGGTGTCACGCCGAATCCAGCCCATGACTACTGCGGGCCGGCACCGACTCACGCCCACGAGACGGGGCCGGATCGTCGCTCTCGAGTCCTCACACCCCTCTCCCATCTCGCACACGTCACGTGGTGGATCGCCGCCGTCGCGGGACTGGTCCTCGGGACGCTCTACCTGCTTCGCGGCGGCCCCGAGGTCGCACTCGAGGTCGGCGTCGGCTTCGACGGCCTCTTTACGATCGTCGGCATCACCGGTGCAGTGCTGTCGCTGTACCTCTACCTGGTCGGTCGCCACTACGTCGGTGAAGGGGAGATCGCGCGGGCTCGAGACTCCTTTCGCTCGACCTACGATACGCTCACCCACGCCGCGATGGAGACCAGCTTCGTCACCGTCTGGGTGCTCGTGGCCTTCCTCGTCTACGAGTACGCCGTGGTTCTGACGGGGCTGAACGTCGCCACCCTTGCCGCAACGGCGGGCGTGCTGGCTCCGATCGGCGGCGCAGCTGTGGGCCTGATCCCCGGCTGTGGCCCCCAGATCCTGCTGACAAGTGTCTATGCCGAGGGTGGCTTGCCTTTTTCGGCGCTGACCGCCAACGCGATCGCTCAAGATGGGGACGCCCTGTTCCCGCTGCTGGCCGTCGACGCCAAGGCTGCCGTCGTCGCGACTATCTACAACTTCCTCCCCGCCGTCGTCGTTGGCGTCGCACTCAACCTGCTGTGGGGGCCCGTCTTCGGCATGGCGGAGTTCGGCTTCGGCGTACTGTGAGGGTGCTCCGAGCAGTATCGCGGCGTGTTCGGTGCTGTTGGTGGCGCAATCGTATTTCCACTCCCTTCACTAATCCGGTAGCATAGGACATTATATTTTAGTAGTATACTATAGATATTATGGGACAGATAATGGATAATATATTCGAGACGGACAACGGACTCTCGATGCGATCGGCTGATGCGAAATATAACGGCCTCTTCGACAGCGCTACAATCTGGGTGAACCGGTGAGACGATGCGCCGACTCTTACAGGCAAAAACGGCTGTTCAAAAGCGGCTGCCCGCGGTTTCTCGACTCTCCGTCGCGGCGCTGCTTTTCGCGCTGGCGCTACTCGCTGTGGTTGTCGCAGCAAGTGTCGTCGAATCCGAATTCCCGTCGAGCACTTCCGTAGACGTGTGGGTCGCTTCATCGCGACTCGTCCTCTGGAGCACCATTGTCGTTCTCATGCTCGTCACGATCAGTGGCTATCTGCTCTCTCGACGGTACGAGGAGGTGCTCCTCGATCAGTGGAGTCAGTTGTCGAGTTGGGCGCAGGCGATCGTCGCTGGTATCGTCTGTGGAACGGTCGTTGCAATCGGTCTCGGTGTCGCCACTCTTGCTGGAGCGGTCCCGCTGGCGTTAGTCCCTGTGGGATCGCTGATCGCCTGGCCTGTTGCGACGGTCTGTACGCTCCGCCAGCGCCGCAAACCGCATGCGGACGATTCCTCGTCCGCGCTGGAGTCGCTACTTATCACGGTCGGATACGCGCAGGCCAAGCACCTCCAGACACGCACGCTCGCTGGCATCGTGGGTCTTGTCGGTGCCGTCCTCGGAAGCGTCGGCGTTCGTGTGCTGCTCTCGTGGTTCCCGTGGTTCGACGGGACCCTCACACCACTTCAGACTGCCGTCCTCGCTGTGTGTGGATGGCTACTCGCGACGGTGATCGTCTACAATCGCTACGCGTCGACGATCACCGATCGGATCGATCTCCAGCTCGTTGCCGTCTCGAGCCCGGAACTACGGGACGGTCGCGAGCTGACGATCAAAAACACCGGAACCGTCCCCGTCGAGTTGACGCAAGCGAAGCTTCGTGATACGAACCGTGACTGCTATCAGTTCGGTGTCGGCGTCACGCTCGGACCGGGCGCGTGCTGCTCGTTCGCGGTTCCGGCGTCGTTTTCGCTCGAGTCGAATGAAACCACGATGGCTCTTCCGCTTGGGTATACGCTCACACAGGGGAGCGAACACCCGATTATTTACACTCGAGACGGCGAGCAGTACGTCCTCCGGGAAGGGACTGAACTGCTGGATCGTGATTCCACCCGAGAGACGACCCGACAGACGGTCGCGCTAGGTGTCGAACCAACGCCACAGGAGTAGTCGAACCCGGATTCCACCATGCTATGTGACGATCTCGAATGCGAGTCGACACTGCGAGAGATCAGCGTACTTCGCCAGCAGCCGACGACGGACGATTCGTCGATAGGAATCGAGTCGAACGACCGTCGATCGCCCGCTCGACTCGAGTCCAGCGTCACGGCGATCGCGACGCTGGCGCCCGATCGATTGGCCGGCGGACTCGGTGTCCGTATTGCCCGGAAACGGAGTCCGGTCGAGTTGTTGTTTCGGTTACCTCTTCTGACACGTCCTGATGACGGGCTGGGAGACGAGTCGGCGGTTTCGGTCGTGGCTCCGTCTCCGTTAACCGGGACGAAAACAGGACATCGCAAGAGTTCGGGTTCGGCTGTCATCCCAGCAAGCTATCTGAACTGTACCGACCAGTCTGGCGGTATCCACAATCAGTCCGCCATCGAGCCGATACGTGCTCCTCGTTCGGCCACCGACACGGTGGGTAACTCGGGTGCAGCGTCACGACGACCGACCGAGTCACTCTGGACCGATGCAAAGCGGACACGACGACGGAAGCGACGGTCTCCGACGGGGGTGAGACGATCGATGTTCACGGGAGTCGGTACGGAGCAACTAGACTCCCTCGTCTCGGATGACAGCGGACGAGCGATAGTCATGCCCAACGTGGCTGGATGCGGCTGGTCACACGCACTCGCCACTCGAACCGTGCCGTCGATCGACGAGACTGCTGACCCGTCCGCCGGTCACGCTCCCTCGAGCCACGTCGTCGACCGTTCCGATACGACGCTCGAGCTTGTAGTCCAGCAGACTGGCCTTTATGACGGTACAACGGATCCAATCGCGCGACCCGAGCGGACCGAGACACGAGGTGTGGCTCCACCCGCAGACGACAGCGGACAGAGTCGGCTCTCTGAGGCTGGTTCGACCGTCTGGATGACGGATCGACACACGGTGACAGATGCTGTGGCCGACAATCGACACACTCCTATCTGGCACCGTTCGATGCGACGGCGCGATGGACTGGCGTTGTGCCAGTATCGTCCGCGACGGAACGATCGTGCACGTGGCGGTCTCGATCCTCTCGCCGCCCGCTCTTCCGACGACCGACACGCTCGGACACGCGACCGTCCACCTAGAGGGTTCGATACACTAGATACCGTCTCTCACCCTCACTGTGTGTCTCGATTGCGCTCGCCGTTCTCGTCCCACCGGTCGACATCGTTCACGACGAGCACCGATCGGAGTCCGAAGCAGCCACGCCTCGAACTGACCGCTTCGATTGCGCCACACGAGGGACCGATCCCCGCGCAGTCTCGTCTCGTTTCGGTCGTGTCTCGAGGTGTGCACACGCCGGTCCGATACGCTCGAACGGCCCGCAATCCAGTGGCTCGAGCGCCAACGGCTTCGACTTCCCGCGTCGTTACGAGTGAGTCACAGCGAACGGCTACCCCGCCCACAGTGCCGATGTGGCTGTCGATCGACACTCATGGCTCTCGTGTCCCACGCAGTCGGTTGTGGCTGCCGCCGCCCACTCATCAGGATCGCAATGTCTCTGGTGGCACCGCCAGCCAGCATCCGCTTCGTTTACAGCGTGTAACCGGGGCTGACCCCGTCCATCCGTCGGGAACCGCCTCGCCGACCGCGGGTCTGTCCACTCCATTCGATAGCCGACGTATTCGCCACAACCCCGGGCCCGACACACAGCGTCGCACTAACGAAGTGCGATCACGAACCGACGAGCGAGCGCCATCGGATCGTGCTCGCCAACCTCGCCGTCTCCTGTCGATTCGATCCGAGAGCGACGCTGCTGTCGGACTGATCGCACGCAGACCGAGCATGGAGGGGGCAGTCGAGGGAGATGGTGTCGGTTCGGTTCGGTCGATCCGGAGGCGATCTCCGATCCCGAGGGCCGTCTCGTCTTCGGTCAGTGCGACCCATGCCGATAGCAGCCGATCAGACCGACAACAGCCGGTCTCCGTGAAAACGAACTCGGCCACCACTGCACACGGAGTGTCACCGGTTGAACGACGCTGGCCACAACAAGTGTCACAACCAGCAATGTCGTTGGGACGGCTCGCCGCTCCGCGATCCGCTCGAGCAGTGTCGCACCTCGGTTCGCACCGCGCCCTCGAGCGTGCGGTCAATATGATGACCGAACGGAAGTCCCACAGCGACGACAGCGTTCGCCTCTCGCCCCGGCCTCTCTCAGCGTTGCGAGTGGTACGGTCATCGATCCAGCGACCAGAACGCTCTCGCCGTTTACGACGCGAAACTGGGCGCATCGACGATACCGTGGTTGGTCTGTGGGAAACCGTGACCACACCGAACAGATCTCTATACGTGAACCCGTCCGACACGGCGTCTCGAATGCGAATTGCCGCCGATCGAATCAGGAACAGGGCTGTTAGCGCTGGCTCCACGGATTCGGTATCTGAGATCCGAGGGCTCTACCAGTCGAACCCCCTCGCTCGCGGCGGTGCATTCGGCACAATGCCTGTCCAGCGCGACCGACCGGGTGAAAACGAACTCGACGCGAGTTCCCGGCTGCTGGTGCCCCCAACGGTTACTGACGACCGATCGCATTCCCGCTTGTCCGACAGGACGACAGCAACGGCGCTCACGATGATCGAATCGTCGGGACCGATAGCCGGTTCAGGACGACCGGCCTCGAGCGATCGACACCTCGTCGCAAGACTGCAATCGAGCGCACGGACATCGCGGGAATCGTCTCACTCACGGCATGGATACGAGCCGAGCGGGCATGGTCGAAACGGGATCGACCCGACCTGTGGCGTTCGATCACCACCGCTTGGGATCAACGAGACAACCCGACGACAGCACTCGTCGTGGATACAGCGCAAACAACGTGGTGAGAGACGCGTCTCGGTGGGTGGCGGTCGATCAGCGGACGTATCGACTGCGTTCGATGTCGTCGAGTTGCCCTCGGATTCGATTGCGCCGCCGAGGAGCGGCCCACGATCGGGCCCACCGTCCGTGATTGGGATAGAAATTCGTGGCGATTGCGGTGCTTGTTCGACCGGTGCCGACGATCGGGGTCGTAATCTGCAGGACGGAACGGCACCGCTCTCGCCGACGCGCCCTGCTGTCTCACCGTCTCGTGTCGCTGTCACTCTTCCTCGAACGACACGTTCGGAGCCGACCGTGGCAACGAGTCGACACCGATACCGGCCTGCTGGCGATCGGACTCGTCTACGTACCGATCGTTCGATTCCTGACCTGAGCGACGCTGGCGTGCCGTCACGTGAACCCGTGTGGCCCAAGTGCGGTGATCGGACAGTGTCGCCTCGTCTCTTTCGGACGACAAGACGATCCTCGCACTCTACCCTGTGGACGGCGGCTTCCCGAGCCCCCGTCGTCTCTCAGCTAGATTACGTCGGGTCTCTCGCCTTGAAGCTCCCAGTCGCGGCCACCGTCGACGAAACTGATGACCGTGTCGGTATCGATACTGCCGACTCGGTTACGGCTCCACAGCCCCGTCTGTCGATCGCGAGCCCAGCCAACTTCAGGAATCGGCGGTTCCAACCCAGCCGCCGTCTGCGGCGGCGGTTGTCGACGGCGGACTCTTCGGCGCGTCGATCGCTCGACGAACCCCGACTCGAGAACGATCGTCTGGGGGCTCCGTCGCTTGTATACCCTCCTCGAGAGTACGGCTCGGAAGCTATCGTGACGGCACTAGATTCGCCGTCACGCGGACGGTGGGTGGAATATACTTCGAACCGGATGTATAGAACAACAAATAATAGTGTTGAATTAATAGAAGAAAATAAAATGGAAGTAGGGCTGCGACCGAACGCAGGAACAGAACGTCCCTCATTGACGTACCGAACAACGGCAGATGCGGATATGCCATCCGTCGATCGGGACAGGTCGCATCGACTGACTGACGATGTGTCGAACTCGACAGCCGCGTCGACTGGAGCCTCTCGTGGCTCCAGCCCACGGCGTTCCAGTCGGAATCTCAGGCAGGATCGACACCAGCGCTGGGGGCCGGAACATGCAGCGCCAGCCGATGACGATAGCGACCGAACGCAAGCAGCGTTCCGTTCGGATACCGATCCGAATCCGGGCTCGGCACATCGTGGGCAATCTGGGAGTCGTGACGACGGACATCCCTGGCCGGACGAAACACGACAATCACCGATCCAACGACCGGGGCTATCGATCGATCCCGCTCCTGACTCGACTCACCACCACGGGCACCGCTTCGATGGCGTCGACGTGCCATCGGGCACTGACCCACGCTTCGACGCCGATGTCGATCGTGCCGTCCAGGAACTCTATCGGAAACTCGAGCGGAAACTCAGGATCGAGCGCGACCGGAGGGGGCTGTAGATGAGTGCCCGGAGCGGCAAACTCGAGAAAGCCCAGCTCATGATCGTCAACGGGAAACAGAAGGGCGAAACGATCGAGTGTGCGTTTAACCCGAATGCCTACACGGTCGAAAAGAGCGTCAACTACGGCGAACTCAAGGCAACGGGGTCGGGAGCGTCGATCATGCAGTTCGTCGATGGGAACGCTGAAACACTGTCGATGGAACTGTTTTTCGACACGACCGATGAACTCGATTCGAACGGGTCGCCCGATACGAAGCAGGTGGATGTCCGCGAGCGATACACACAGCACATCGATACGCTCCTGTCGGTCGACGGGGAGTTACACGCGCCGCCGGTGTGTCGGTTCGTCTGGGGCGATGGGATCGATTTCACGGCGTTGCTCCAGCGGGCGAACAAACAGTTCACGAAGTTCCTCCCGAGTGGCGTTCCCATCCGCGCTCGAGTGAACGTCGTGTTCAAGGAATACAAGACAGCCGATTATCACAAGTCGGAGGTGTCTCCGGAGTCGACGGACAAGACCAAGGTCTGGACGGTCACTGACGGCGACACTCTCTGGTTGATCGCTGCCGAGGAGTACGGCGACGCCGCACACTGGCGGACCATCGCGAACCACAACGATATCGAGAATCCCCGCGCGATCGAGACGGGCGACACGCTCGAGTTACCGCCATTGTAGCTATGCAGACTGGAACGAGCATTCAGCCACGCTACTCGCCGCGGTTCAGGGTCGATGTCGGTGATACGACGTTTCAGGAACCGGGCGGTCGAATCGCAGATCTCGTCGTCGAGACGACGCTCGACGGCGCGGACCGGTTTTCGTTCACGCTCAACTTTCCGTTCGACGAGGAACTCGGCGAGTTCAGCGGGCTGACGTGGGACGATTTCGCAATCGGGACGGCCATCGAAATCGCGATGGGGTATGGCGGCGACGGAACCCTGACACCGTTGCTAACTGGCTCGATTCGATCGATCAACGCCGAGTTCACGACCGATCGAGGACCGTCGGTTACGGTCTCCGGCTACGGGCTACTCTGGGAGCTCATGCAAGGAACGAGTTCGGAGTCGTGGACGGAGACCACGGTCGGAGAGGTCGTCACGGACGTGCTATCGTCGTACTCGTTTTCGACGGTCGACGTCTCGGACGCGGCGATCAACCGCGAAACGCTGATCCAGGACGGACAAAGCGATTACCGGTTCGTCCAGCAGCTGGCCGAGACCTACGGATTCGAGTTCTATGCCGAACGGGATACCGTCCGGTTTCGGCCCCACTCGGCGAAAGCCGAGGATGACGAACCGGTCGCCGAACTGTGGTACGGCGAGGCACTCCACGATTTCTATGCAGAGATCACACAACGAACGCAGGTCGACGAAGTCGAGGTTCGGAGCTGGGACGGCCAGAACAAATCGGAAATCGTCGCCACCGCCGGTAGCCCGAACGCGAACTACAAGGAAGTGTTTCGAGTCCAAGCCATGTCACGGAACGAAGCGGAACGAGTCGCCGAAACGAAGCTGAATCGATTCTCCAACGGCGTCATCACCGGCCACGGTGAGGCCGACGGCACGCCGACGATCAGGGCCGGTGCCGTCGTCCGACTCGAGGAACTGGGCGAGCGCTTCTCGTCGGACTACTACGTAACCGATGCGACCCACCGGATGGGGAGCGCTGGCTATCGAACGTCGTTCGACGTAACGGAGGTATCTTCGTGAGACCTACCGGATTCATCGATGGCGGTGGCACGGACGACGGTGGCATCCGCGGCGTCGCTATCGGGATCGTGACGGACAACGAGGACCCGAAGGACCTCGGTCGGGTGAAGCTCCGGTTCCCGTGGCGTGACGCCGACGACGAGAGCCACTGGGCTCGGATCGCGACCGAGATGGCAGGTACCGAGTACGGCACCTACTTTCTGCCGGAGATCGACGACGAAGTGCTGGTCGCGTTCGAGAACGGCGACGTTCACAGGCCCTTTGTCATCGGTGCGCTGTGGAACGGCACGCAGAAACCACCGCAGACGAACGACGACGGGAAAAACGATATCCGCGAGATACGGTCCCGTAGTGATCACGTCATCGCGTTTGACGACGCCGACGATGGCAGCATCACGATTCGGACGACTGGCGGCAACGAGATCGTGATCGACGATTCGGGAGCTTCCGAGACGATCCGGATCTGCGACGCAGACGCCGACAATAGTCTCACGCTCGACTCGGCAAGTGGTGCGGTCGAGATCGACGCGAAATCAGAACTATCGCTGTCGGCATCGACGATCGCTCTCGATGGAAATTCGGTGACGATCTCGGGTACGAAGGGAGTCACGATCTCGGGGAACGGGCCGATAGATGTCGACAGCAAGGCAAAACTCTCGCTCTCCGGGTCGATGCTCGATATCGATGGGGCTGGAATAGTAAAAATTAAGGGAAGTTTAATTGAATTGAATTAACTAAGAGAATCATGAAGCCTGCAGCGAGGCTCGGTGATCAGACAGCACACGGGACACCACTTACCGGGACAGCCAGTCCGAACGTCCTGATCGGGACGCGGCCCGCATGGCGGGCGCTAGTTGACGTCCACACGTGTCCGCTCGTTACGGGAGCCGTCCCTCACGTGGGTGGCACCGTCTCGAAGGGCAGTACAAGCGTGTTGATCAACGGGATGCCCGCCGCGCGGATGGGCGATACGATCGTTGAAAGCGGCCCGCCGAATACGATCACAAGCGGGTGTCAAACAGTCCTGATCGGCTGACTCATGTCGGATACATTTCTCGGAACGGGCTGGGCGTTTCCAGTGGAGACGGACCCTCGAGGCTCAGTTCGGACCGCCGACGCCGAAGACGATATCCGGGACGCGATCCGTATTATTCTCGGGACCGCCAAAGGTGAGCGGGTGATGCGGCCCGAATTCGGTTGTGCAATTCACGACCACGTGTTTTCGGCCGTGACGCCGGCAACACTGAACGTCATCGAAAGTAGCGTTCGTGAAGCGCTCGTCCGGTGGGAGCCCAGAATCGACATCGAAGACGTCGACGCACGGCTGGACGACGAGCAGCCGAGCGTAGTCCGCATCGGGATCGAGTACCGGGTACGAACGACCAATAGCCTCTCGAATATGGTGTATCCGTTCTACATCACCGAGGGTGATGGATGAGCCAACGCCCGATCGTTGACGACAGAGACCGGGAAGCGTTGTATGCCGAGTTACGGGAGCTTGCAGCACAGTACACCGAATCCTGGGGTCCGTCAACGGACGACAACGCGACGGTTCTGTTGCGGATCTTCTCGCACCTCGGTCGAGACGTGATCCAGCGGTTGAACGATATGCCTGCAAAACACCGACTCGCGTTCCTCGACACGCTCGGATTCGACAGACGACCGCCACAGGCTGCGCGGCTCCCGTTGACGTTCGAGGTGTCGACCGACATCGATCGCAACGTTGCGATCCCCGGTGGGACGCAAGCAGTCGCGGAACCAAACGACGGACCGACACAACTCTTCGAGCTCCCACAGGACGGCGGATTCGAAGCGACCGGCGCGTCGCTGACGGATGTGATCGCGGTCGATCCGTCCGCAGATCGAATCGTCGATCACAGCGAGCGCCGAACTGGCGACGAGTCCGTCGAACTGTTCTCCGGTGAAACCCTTCAGGAACACGTTCTGTATCTGGCCCACGACGATCTCCTCACGCTCGAGGCCGGCTCTCCGATCACGATAACGGTCGAGACGACCGTTGACAGATCCGTTCTCGAGACTGAGCTCGTCTGGGAGTATTACGGTGAAGCCGACGATGGGACGGTCGGTTGGCAGCCACTCGAGCAGTGGAATCGCGCTCCATCGGTCGATGACGACTCCGGTCTCAATGCACTCCGGAAGCGACTGCAGTCTGAGGCGTCGTCACGGGCTGACGACGATCGGGTCGAACTTCGATTTCGGCTCCCCGGTGAGACGGTTCACCACACCGTCGACGGCGTCGAGAGTCGCTGGCTTCGCTGCCGAATCGCCGGCGACGGAGCCGATTTCGAGTCGTTCTCGATGCGCCTCCAGTCAATCTCGGCCAGCACCGGTCGCGACACACGCGAGGACGCGCTCGTTCCCGATCGTTTGTTGTCGAACGACGTGCCTCTCTCGACGGACGCTGAGAGTAATATCTGGCCACTCGGACGATTGCCACACCCCCCTTCGACGTTTTACGTCGCGTCCGAGGAGGCGTTTACCAAACGAGGTGCAATCGTCGAGATACGGCTCGAGCCACCTGCCGACCCCGATGTGGACGGGGCCACTGCCGTAGCGGACCCCGACGCAATCGAGGAGGTCACCGTCGATGTCACCGACCACGGCGAGGACGGATCATCGATTCAGGGTGCCGGGGTACTCGATGGGCCACCGGAACTCTCCTGGGAGTACTGGACCGGCAGCGGCTGGAGTCGTTTGCCCGTCCTCGCAGACGAGACGAACGATTTGCAAACTGCCGGTCGTGTTCGCTTTTCGGTCCCTGCGGACATCGAGTCGACGGCGGTGTCGGGCCACGAAAGCGTCTGGATCCGCGCTCGGCTGGTCCGCGGGAACTACGGTCAGCCATCACTCGGTGTCACCGATGCCGGCGCACGCGGATCGCTCGCCGATTCGCCCAACCCGCCACGCTTTGGCGGTGTGTCGATCCATTATGACTGCAACCAACAGCCGTTCGAGGCGATCCGTACGAAGAACAACGCGTCTCTAAACAGCGTATCCCCGGAATACGGCGGGTCACTGACGCCGTTTGTGAAACTACCCGACGAGACGCAGACGCTGTATCTCGGTTTTAATGGCACGCTTCGCGATGGACCACTCTCTGTTTTCGTCTCGATCGAGGACAGCACGTATCCGCGTTCATTTGACCCCGGCATGCGCTGGGAGTACTGTTCGGACCCAGACACGCGCGACTGGTCGAAACTCACGGTGCAAGACCGGACCGCCGGCTTGACCGAACGCGGTCTCGTCAGGCTGACGTTTCCCGAACCGACGACCGAATTCGAACTCTTCGGTCGACAGCGCCACTGGATCCGAGCCCGCGTTACGCAAGACGAATTCGACCGACGTCTGGACACCGACGCGCGGTCGACACGATCGGCTGGCGAGACTGACCGACTGCGTCAAACGACGGCTCCGCCAACCCTCGAGGGACTGTATCCGAACACACAGTGGGCTTTCAACACCAGGACGGTCGAAGACGAGGTCCTCGGCTCGAGCGACGGATCACACGATCAGTCGTTTGCGTGTGCCCATGCGCCAGTTATCGACATCGACGTGTGGGTCGATGAGCTCGAGACGCTGTCAACTAGCGAGCGGCGTGACCTCCTGGCCACCCGTCCCGAGGACGTTCGACGCGTTACTGACGCAAGCGGTGACGTGACGGAGTGGTGGGTCCGGTGGCAGCAGGTCGCAGACATGCTGGATTCAGCGCCGACGGATCGACACTTCGTCGTCGACAGAATCGATGGAACCGTCAGCTTCGGCGATGGAAACCAGGGACGAATCCCCCCGGCTGGACAGGGAAATATCACTGTGACGTATACGACTGGCGGTGGCCGAGATGGGAACGTCGCGACCGACACGATCACTGATCTTACGAGTTCGATCCCGCTGGTTACGGACGTCTCGAACCCGAAACCCGCAGACGGTGGCGTTGACACCGAACCCAGAGATGCGCTTGTGTCCCGCACCACAACCCACCTCAAACATCAGGGCCGGGCAGTCACCCCGTCCGACTACGAGCAGGTGGCTACTGCGGTGTTTCGAGAATTAGCGAAAGTCGCCTGTAACCCGTGTGGTGTGGCTGACGACGGCAATATCGTCCTATTGATCGTTCCGGATGTCAGACGGGAAAAACCGATGCCATCGATGGAACTCGAGCAACGGATTCGTGATGCGGTACGCGAACGCGCACCCGCGTCGCTCGTCGAATCCGACGCGTCCCGAATCGTCGTCCGTGGCCCGACGTACGCCGAGGTGTCGGTGTCAGTGTCGGTCTCGCTGTCTCCGGCCGATGCAACGAGCGTCTCGTTACTCAAAGAGGCCATCGAACGGCGACTCGACGAGTTCTTGCATCCGCTCGACGGAAACGGTGGCGAGGGATGGGCCTTCGGTACGAGGCCGTCTGTGGATGCGCTTCTCGATACCGTTACTGATACCAAACACGTCGCTGCTGTGAACGATCTCGACGTGACGGTCGAGGCCGATGGCGACCTCACGTCGCGATCCGGACGGGAGACGATGTCGTCGCTTCCACCGGATGCGCTCGTCTGTAGCGGTACACACGAGGTGAGCGTCTCGATGGCGGGAGGTGAACATCAGTGATTCAAACGAGCCGCCGAGTGCGGATTCGGAGACCGAGTTGCTCTCTCGATCTCCACGTCGTTGGAGGTGACAACTGTGGGACTTGACGTTCCGGAACTCGACGACAGAACCTACGAGGAGATTCTGACCGAGGCCACGAAATTGATTCCGGCCTACGCCGAGGAGTGGACCGATCTTAACCCCCACGACCCCGGTGTTGCGATCCTCGAGGTACTGGCTTGGCTGACGGAAACGTACATCTATCAGCTCGATAGAGTGACGGACGACCACCGCGAGAAATATCTCGCGTTGCTGGGCGAGCGCCGACGACCGCCGACGCCGGCATCAACGCGACTGCGATTACAACTCCCAACCGATACTGCGTGGGCGCACGTTCCGGCTGGGATGCGGCTTTCGGCCACTGAGGCCGACGATGGCGATGCACGCTACTGGTTCGAAACCGACCACCCAGTCACCCTGACGGCGGCGACGCTCGAGTGTGTGCTGACGGTGACCGATACTGGACAAACCGATAATACGCACGCAAACCGGACTGACGGAATGTTCTACCGTGCGTTCGGCGACGACCCTGCCGCCGGAGACGCGTTCTATCTGGGATTCGACGTCGATCCGTTCGCTCACGCGCGAACGCTGACTCTGACTGTTCGCTATCACGACGAGGACCTGTCCGACCCGGTGACGCACGGATCGATCGAGCCGTCGTTTACACCCTCCGTTGATCCGGCCTGGGAGTATCGCCACGAAGACGACGACGCGTGGCGACGGCTCGTCGTGGAGGCCGACGGAACGAACGCGTTCTATCGGGACGGCCAGCTCACGCTGGCGCTGCCCGACGATAGGTTGGCGTCCGAGAACGACGCTGACAGTCTCGAGCTCCCGGCTGACAATCAGTCGTCGGCACGGACCTGGCTCCGTTGTCGTCTCGAGACGGCTGGATACGAGATCCCGCCGCAGTTTGACGCCATCGAACCGAACGTCGTCTCGGTTAGCCACCGCCTGTCGGTGACCGACGAGGAACTGACGACCGTCGATCGCCTCGACGATGTGCCGGCACTCGATGGCCAGACCTACGCCTTCGAGCGGTCGCCGGTGCTTTCTGTGACGGTATTCGTCGACGGTCATCGGTGGCACGAGGTTCCGGACTTCGATGCGTCGGGTCCCGACGATGACCATTTCGTCCTTGATCGGGAGGGCGGAACCATCACGTTCGGCGACGGAATCACGGGTCGTGTTCCACCTGCTGACGCCTCCATCGTCGCCGACTACGTCGCTGGTGGCGGTGCGGCGGGGAACGTTCCGACGACCGCCGCGTGGCACGTCTCCGACCCGACCGTCTCGATTGAGGGACCAGTCGACGGCGCTGACATCGATCTGGTTCCACTAGGTGCGGCGACCGGCGGCTCCGATGGGGAGTCGATCGACGACGCACTCACCCGTGTTCGACGCGCTCGCCGGACCCCATCTCGGGCAGTCACTGCCGACGATTACCGCTCGATTGCCGCACAGACGCCCGGACTTCGGATCGGTCGGACGAACGTACTCGTCGAGGACGACGAGATCACCGTCGTCGTCGTTCCCTTCGCACCGCCCGATGTCGGCGCGCCGGAACCGAGCGAGGGATTCGTCCGTGCCGTTCGCCAGCACGTCGCGGAACGAAAACTGCTGAGCGATCGCGTGTGCGTAACCGGTCCCCAGTACGTCGGCCTCGAAATCGAGGTTACTGGACATGCCAGGGCACGATACGCTGGTAGCGGCCACGATGTCGCTGTCCGGACTGCAATCGAGGAATTCATCCATCCACTGACTGGTGATGGGGGCGATGGGTGGCCCTTTGGCCACACACTATACCGCTCCGACGTGATCGACCGGCTCACAGAGCTGGACGTGATCGACCGGATTGATGAGGTCGCCATCACCGCCCACGGCGGTGCGACGGTCGACGACGGTGCTGTCCATATCGACGACACCGCATTGTTCGCCGTCGAAGACGTGACGACGTCCCTTTCGATTCGGCCTGACTCGGCCACTGGAGGTGAATAACGCGTGGACTTTTCGTACGCGACGACGACGAGCACCGCTGATTGGCAGGAGTGGATCGGTCGGAATACCGATGTCCGTGATGGCGGAATGGAACTAGCGACGACGACTGCCATCGATCGGTCGATGATCGCAGAAGATGTCGTTGACGTAGCGATCGACTCGAGCGGTATCCTGTATACGCTTCGCTCGTCAGGCTCGCTCTCTCGACATGACCCGACATCCGGCCTCACGCATCGCCTCTGGGACCGCTCCGGCAGTGTCGTCGCTACTCCCTGTGCACTCTGTGTCGACGGCGACCGGGTTTTCGTCGCGGACGGTACTGACGGTTCCGTTACCGTCGTTTCAGCCCAGCTTCAGCGGACGATCGGGACGATCGAGACGGACGCGATAGATCCGATCCGGATCGCCTACGCGAACGGAACTCTCTTTCTTCTCGACAGCGTTGGTCGGATCCGAATCGTCGGGGAGGATACCGGTACCACCATCACCCGAAGCACTGCTCTCGTCGATCCGGTCGACCTCGCTGTCGACGCTGACGGTCGTGGATACGTGCTCGAGCGCACCGACGGCGATCCGGTCATTCGATCCGTCGGCGCCGCAGACGGCGACTACGACGACCGGTTCCCGATTACGAGCGCCGCGTTCGTTACGGCGAACGGTCCGTTCGCGCCGACCGCGCTATCGCTGGCCGACGGCACGCTCTTCGTCGCCGGTTGTCTCGAAAACGGATGTCGAGCACTGTTCGAACGGGATCTCGAGTCGGGATCGTTTCACGAGCGCCACCGCCTCGAGAACCCGTGTCGAACGCTCGTCGCACGATTGCTCTCATCCGACGACCGGCTGGTCTACGCAGCTACCGGTCCGAACGGGCACGGTCGGCTGCTCCGCGAACGACGCCAGCATGTCCGCCATCCACGACGAGAACGTTACCTCGGTACTGCGTTCTATCGATACGACTCCGGCGCGGACGATACCCAGTGGCACCGTCTTGCGCTCGAACACTCCCAGACGACCGCGAGTACGCAGATTCGAGTTCGCTACGCCGCGACGAACCGTCCTGTGCCCGTCGGTGGCGGGATAGACGACCTCGAGGTTGTCCCGACCGACGCTGTCGACGCCCTGTACGAACTGCAGATCACGTCCGTGTGGGGCCTCGCCAACAGTGATCCCGCCCGGCTCGCGTCGGCACTTCCAGATTGTTCCCGGTCGGACGTGCAGACGTGGCAGGACGCGGCGACCGACACGCTGGCGGCACACGCCGACGCTGACTGGACGACCGCCGATTCGGCAACTCCGGACGATATCCTGTTACGCAACGCCGACGGTCGATACCTGTTCGTTGCGCTCGAACTCGAGGGAAGCCCACAGTCGTCGCCACGCATCGATTCGGTGACGGCGTTCTGTCCACGCCAGTCGTATCTCCGCTATCTTCCGGAACTGTATCAGGAGGACGATCGTTCGGCTGCGTTCTTAGCGCACTATCTCTCCGTCTTCGAGTCCGTCTTCGTCGATATCGAAACGGAGATCGAACGGATCGGTCGCTACTTCGATCCCCACGCCGTGCCGAGCGAGGCCCTCTCGTGGCTCGAGCAGTGGCTTGCACTCGAACCCGACGACGAGTGGCCCGAAGACGCGCGCCGGGAACTGCTCTCCCGGGCCCCGGAACTGTACAAACGACGCGGCACGAAAGCGGGCCTTCGATCGATGCTCGAACTCACGCTTCGCCACGTCGCTTCGTCGGGTATGGACGATCAGACGTCATCGACGGCGACGACTAATGGCGGTGATGGGACCAGCACTGATACTCCCTCGGGTCATCGGCTGTTCTTTTTCGTTGACGACGATCTCGACTGTATCGACCGCAAGTCGGTGCGTCGCCAGTATCCCCTCCCTGCAGGGCCACAGTCGTTCGTCGTGTTCTGTGGGCCATTCGAAACCGCCACCGAGCGGACCACGGTCGAGTCGATCGTTACGTCGGAGAAACCGGCCCACGTCGGTGCAGATGTCGTCGAACTCGACGTCGGACTCAGTCTCGACGGTGCTACCTTTCTGGGGATCAATAGCCGCTTGACGACACGGCAGTTCTCGCTCGGCACGACGACGCTCGGCGAGGACACGGTCCTCGTCGACTGATCGTATCTAACATACTGCCCGTCTCGCTCCGTGTTTGATGTCAATACAATTATGAGATTCCGTTCCGTTTTTGCCTGTTGACAAGGCATACCTACACTATCCTCCGTCCCGTCTCTCCGCGTAATGGTCGTTGGAGACGTTACTACTGGTACGGATGTATTGGTCATCGGCGCAGGCCCTGCCGGCTACGTGGCTGCGATTCGTGCCGGACAGCTCGATCTGGATGTCACGCTCGTCGAGAAAGACGCCTACGGCGGAACCTGTCTGAACTACGGCTGTATCCCCTCGAAGGCACTGATCACCGCCACCGACATCGCCCACGAGGCCGCCACCGCCGAGGCAATGGGAATCCACGCCGACCCCGCGATCGATCTCGCCGGAATGATCGAGTGGAAAGACGGTGTCGTCGACCAACTCACGAGCGGCGTCGAGAAACTCTGTAAGGCCAATCAGGTAACGCTGCTCGAGGGGACCGCCCGCTTTGTCGACGACCAGACCGTCCGCGTCTCTCACAGCGGCGAGGGACAGGGCTCGGAGACCCTCGAGTTCGAACACGCGATCGTCGCGACCGGCTCGCGTCCCATCGAGATTCCGAACTTCGAGTTCGACGACGAGCCCGTCCTTGACTCGAGGCAGGCCCTTGCACTCGACTCGGTCCCCGACTCACTGGTCGTTGTCGGAGCCGGTTACATCGGGATGGAACTCGCCAGCGTCTTCGCCAAACTGGGTGCCGACGTGACCGTCCTCGAGATGCTCGATTCGATCCTCCCCGGGTACGACGACGACCTCAAACGTCCAGTCAAGAAGCGGGCGAACGAACTGGGGATCGATTTCGAATTCGGCTACACTGCCACGGAGTGGCGCGACCGTGATGAAGATGGAATCCGTGTGATCGCCGAGCCAGCTTCCACGGATGGTGGAGAACAGGCTGCTGGCGACCAGCTAATGCTCGATACCGACCACGTGCTGGTAGCAGTCGGTCGCGAGCCAGTTTCGGACACGCTCGCTCTTGAGGATGCCGGCGTCGAGACGGACGATCGCGGCTTTGTGAAAATCGACTCGCGCGCACGCACGACCGTCGATCACATCTTCGCTGCCGGCGATATCGCTGGCGAGCCGATGCTCGCACACAAAGGGAGTGCGGAAGGGAAAGTCGCCGCCGAAGTGATCGCCGGCGAACCGGCGGCCATCGACCACCAGGCGATGCCTGCCGTCGTCTTTACCGACCCTGAAATCGCCACTGTGGGTCTGACCGAAACCGAGGCCGCGGAAGCCGGGTTCGAGACTGTCACCGGTCAGTTCCCGTTTCGCGCAAGCGGTCGCGCGCTGACAACCGGCGACTCGGATGGCTTCGTCAAAATCGTCGCCGACGAGGCGGATGGCTATGTCCTGGGTGCGTCGATCGTCGGCCCCGAAGCCTCGGAACTGATCGCCGAACTCGGGCTCGCAGTCGAACTGGGGGCGACCCTCGAGGACGTCGCCGCGACGGTCCATGCCCATCCGACCCTCTCGGAGTCGGTGATGGAAGCAGCCGAAAACGCGCTCGGACACGCCATCCACACGCTGAACCGATAACCGATCGGTTCGTCGTTACTGGACGTACAGCGAGTACGCGATCACCAGAAAGCCGGCCAACACGAGCAGGCTCTCGAGAAGAATCCCCGTCACGAGGTGCACGCCGAGTAACTCGTATAGCATTCCCGCAAGGACGAACCCGAGCGTTACGAGGCCAAACCCGGCGGTGAGACAGCCGAGTGCTCGCTGTCTGGTCCGTCGGTACGCCTTGAACGAGAAATACGTAATCACGCTGCCGACGACGAGCACGAGCGTCTTGACGACCGCGAGCGCGAGTGTCAGCTCCATCGGTCCGGCAGGGAGCGGATTCATGTTTCTTTTCGCACCTCCGACCACAGGTCCGCAAGTCGTTCGTCCGCCGTCCGTGCCGGTCGGTCGATCTGCACCGATAGCGACAGGTCATCGTCCAACCCGAGGGAAATTTCGTCGAACGCGATCGAGTACTTGCTCGCGTGGTGGCCGTCCTGTCGAATCTCCGTCGACTCCTCGAGCAGCGTCGCCTCGGTCAACAACTCCAGTTTTCGGTACAGCGTCGATTGCGGGATCTCACATCGCTTCGTTAGCTCGGACGCCGTCATTGGTTCCTCGAGATTTTGGATAATCTCACGACAGTCGGGATCGTCCAGCGCAGCGCAGATCTCCGCTGCGGACGGTGTCGACTCCGAAGCGAACGGGTCCCGGACCATTCGTCTGTCCCTTACGACGCACGTGGTTTATCGGCATCGATGCGTCCCCCACTCATCGGCCCCCGACGCGACACTTTCTTGCGCATGCGCCCTCGAGTACGACGCACGCGGGTATCATCCGGCCCGACCGTACCTTCGAGGGTGGGATGACCGGCCGACCTCCGCCCGCGTGACAGCTTTACGACGTTGGCTCGAACTGTGAGCGGTGCGTCTGGCCACCAGTCTCTGACATACTATTCTCGTGGAAAGAAATAGCATGGTACTGGTTTCCGTCACCGGTCTCGTCCGATGGCCTTATATATACGCCCGGCACTCGATATGAATGCGAACGACGTGGCGCACGCCGCCACGTCCCCTCCGGCCGTTTCCCGGCATGGAGGTAGGATTACACCCTCCCTGGGACTCTGGCTGTCACGATCGGTTTCCGATCGTGACGATCCAGAGGCCTTATATGTGACTGGGCGTTCAATTGTGATCGCACACACCCACGCCGGCTGT